>JAYTQV010000058.1:0-5515 GCA_043746515.1 Actinomycetes bacterium
CTCCTTTGGGCTACCTGCTGAGAACGCCGCCATCAAGCGAGGGACAGATCCGCGTGCCTGGACTTATGAAAATATCGAGGTCCAGAAAGCATCGATGCGACGCTATGCATGTTCCTTTGACTGGGATCGCGTGCTGCACACCTCTGACCCCGAGTATTACAAATGGAATCAGTGGTTGTTTTTGGAGATGTATAAAAAAGGTCTGGCTTATCGCAAAGATTCGGCGGTCAACTGGTGTCCCAAAGATCAGACGGTGCTCGCAAATGAGCAGGTAGTTGCAGGGCTCTGCGAGCGTTGTGACACTCCAGTCACCAAGAAAAAATTGAACCAGTGGTATCTCAAGATCACTGATTACGCCGACCGCTTACTCGACGACATGAAAAGTCTTGAGGGTGCTTGGCCAGAAAAAGTTTTGATGATGCAGCGTAATTGGATTGGTCGCTCCGAAGGCGCCGAGGTTACCTTCGAAATTGAAGGTCGCGCCGAACCAATTACGATTTATACAACCCGTCCGGATACTTTGTATGGTGCGACATTTATGGTGGTTGCGGTAGATAGTGCGCTCGCTTCGGAGCTCGCTGCTGGTAGAAACGTGGAACTTACATTTAAGGATTATCTCGAGAGAACTCGTGCTGCCAGTGATATCGATCGCTTATCAACAGATCGCCCCAAGACTGGTATTTTCTTGGAGCGATATGCCATCAATCCCGTCAACGGTGAAAAGTTGCCAATTTGGGCCTCTGATTATGTCTTGGCCGATTATGGTACTGGCGCAATCATGGCGGTTCCGGCACATGATCAGCGAGACTTGGATTTTGCGCGCGCAATGGATTTATCAGTGCGAGTAGTGGTTGAGACTGGTGAGGAAGATCCACTTCTCTCGGGTGTTGCTACATCTGGGGATGGTGCGCTGATTAATTCTGGTTCTTTGAATGGGTTGGATAAGGATGCCGCCATCGCTCAAATCATTTCCGAGCTTGAGGCAAAGCAACTTGGAAAATCTGCTAAGAATTATCGCCTGCGTGATTGGCTGATCTCCCGCCAGCGTTTCTGGGGCACTCCGATCCCCATCATTCATTGTCCAACATGTGGTGAAATCCCGGTTCCGCAAGACCAACTTCCCGTGGTACTTCCTGACGCGACAGGAATGGATCTCAAGCCGAAGGGTTCAAGTCCCTTAGGCGCTGCGGAGGATTGGGTCAACGTTGCTTGTCCAACGTGTGGTGCTGATGCCAAGCGCGATGCTGACACTATGGACACTTTCTTCGACTCCAGTTGGTATTTCTTGCGCTACACCAGCGTCCAACATGATGATCGTGCTTTTGATCAAGAAGCAGTCAAGACTTGGTTACCTGTCGACCAGTATGTCGGGGGAGTCACGCATGCGATCTTGCATCTGCTCTACTCTCGCTTTTTTACCAAGGTTTTGTACGACCTCGGTTACCTAAATTTCGAAGAACCATTTACTCGCCTACTCAACCAAGGCATGGTTCAGATGGACGGCTCTGCAATGTCCAAGTCGCGTGGCAATTTGGTTCGTCTCTCCGACGAGCTCGCCACGCATGGGGTAGATGCAATTCGTCTCTCGATGGTCTTTGCCGGGCCACCAGAAGATGACATTGACTGGGCAGATGTTTCACCGAGTGGATCTTTCAAATTCTTAAATCGCGCTTGGCGTATCTCAGGTGATGTAACGAGTGAGCTGGGAGTTGATTTTAAAACTGGGGATCTTGGGTTGCGGAAAGTCACTGCAAAAAGTCTTTTCGATATCTCATTTGCGGTCGAATCTTTCCGATTCAATGTAGCGGTTGCGAGAATCATGGAACTTGTGAATGCAACGCGTAAGGCAATCGACTCTGGTTGTGGGGGAGCAGATCCCGCTGTGCGAGAAGCCGCCGAAACAATTGCTATCGTGCTATCTTTGGTTGCGCCTTACACAGCCGAAGATATGTGGGAGCGACTTGGTCACAAACCTGCAGTTGCTCTTGCAGGGTGGCCCACTGTCGATGATTCTTTGTTGGGTGCAGATAACGTGACAGTTATTTTGCAGATCAGCGGAAAGATCAAGGAGCGCATCGAAGTCGCACCAACTATCACTGGTGCAGAACTCGAGAAATTGGCCTTGGAGAATCCTGTAATTAAAGCGGAGCTCGCTGGTGCAACTATCAAGAAGATAATTACCGTGGCACCCAAACTTGTAAACATCGTCATTTAATCCACACCTTTATATTTTTCTGAAGGTTTGGCGTGGGGATTTCTCTAGCCTTGTGCCATGTTCGAATTCCCACACATTAGCGATATCCAACGACGCGCGATCTATTTCGCGCTAGCAATTGCCTTGGCAGTCGGTGCGATCTTCTTTTCACTCGCACATACAAGTGCGGCGCCCGTAACTCCCGCCTCTCCGTCCAAGTTAATTCCTTCACCAAGTTTCACACCCCTACCGGCTCCACCTACTTTGATTGTGGTTGATGTTGCAGGCAAGGTGCTGCACCCTGGTGTCTACAAATTAAAACTAGGCTCTCGGGCGATCGATGCCATTAAGGCTGCGGGCAAGCAACTAAAAGGAGTCTCGTTAACCGACATCAACTTAGCCGAGGTATTAACCGATGGACAGCAGATCATCGTCGGTGCGCCATCAGTTACCTCTGCATCGTCCAAATCTAGGTCCAAGAAGGCGGGTGCTTCAAAGGGGAAGATCACCTCGGGTACTATCAATATAAACAGCGCAACGGTGGCGCAATTTGAGCAGTTGCCAGGAATCGGTGCGGTGATGGCGGCTCGAATTCTTGCGTATCGAACTTCACATGGAGCATTTGCGACAATAAATGACCTAACCAAGGTGAGTGGAATGGGCAAAAGTAAATTCGCGAATCTAAAAAGCTTCGTCCGGATCTAGCGCTACTTTTTGTTGGATTAGCGCTCTGGATAGGAGCAGCAAGTATTGGCGTAGTTGATCGAATCTGGCTAGTTCTCTTTCTTCCACTCATTGTCTGGTTAATTGGCTGGCATCGTACGAGTGCAAGTGTTCTGATTGTTGCGCTCTTGGTCGGCGCAGGCTTAATGGCGCTACACCTGCGAGCGCTGGAGTCGAGTGTCGTGGCACCACTGCTAGACAAGAAAATTTCTGTGCAGATCGTGGCTTCAATCCGGAGTGACCCGAAACTTGGCGAACCCAAGCAAATGGTCGGGTATATCAAACCTGCAACCACCACTGCATTGATCAGCGTAATCACAATTCGCATCAATAAAATTTTGTATTCAACTCATCTACCCTTACGTATGACGACCTCACAACATTTTACGGCGCTTCCAGGAAGCGTTATTTTGTGCTCGGGAATTTTATATTCAACTTCTGAGAAACGAGTTGCAGCTTTATTTGCAGAACACGGAACCATCACAGTCGTACATGGATCTGGAACCATCGGTCGGATAACCGGAGCGACCCGATCTGACTTTCGTAATGTGGCGCTACGAGTTGGCGGCGTAAGTGGGGCTCTCATCCCTGGATTAGTTTTGGGGGATACCTCACTTGAAACACATGCCTTTGTGAACGATATGTTGTTATCTGGCCTCACTCATTTAACCGCAGTGAGTGGTGAGAACTTTGCCATCATCGCAGCATTTATGTTGTGGCTTTTGCAATGGGTCATCCCTAATCTGCGCGCTAGGTTATTTATTTGTGCTGTTGTCCTAGTTGGGTTTATATTTTTAGTAAGACCATCGCCATCTGTTTTGCGGGCATCGGTAATGGTCAGTGTTCTCTTGATCGCAAAGGCGCGAGGAGTGAAATCCTCTTCTCTTGCGGCGCTGGGGCTTGCAATTGCACTTCTTATTTTGATAGACCCCTTCGAAGCAACTGATCCCGGGTTCGCACTTTCGGTAGCCGCGACCGCCGGGATCCTTCTGCTCTTCGAACCCGTCACGTTATGGCTACAAAAATTTGTTCGTTATCGCAGGTTGGCCGAGTTGCTTGCGATCTCGATTTCGGCCAATTTGGTCTGCACCCCACTCACCATTGCGATTTCCGGTCAGTTTTCGATCATGTCTTTGCCCAGTAATTTCTTTGTGGAGCCAGTTGTCGCTCCGATCACCATCGTGGGTTTCGTGGCGGCCTTGATCTCTCCCTTTGCCATGCAATTTTCTTACCTTCTGACGCTCACTCAAAAGCCATTTTCAGCGGTAATCGTCTGGGTGGCAACCAATTTCGCTAGAGTGCCAGTAATCCATCTGGATAAAGGTTTTAAGGGTGGAGCGGTCGGCGTCTTGGTGCTCACTTTTGGATGGATCGCTTTAAGATGGCGCTCGTGGGGATCACATTAATTCAAGGACCTGAGGAACTACTGGCTGACCGTGCGATCGCCGAAGCGGTCGTTGCCTCAAAAGGCGCAACTCGCTCCCATTTGTCCGCAGAAACACTAGAACTTGGTCAGATTACCGACTGCTTGTCTCCCTCCCTCTTTGGGGATGCTCGGCTGATCGTGATAAAAGAGGTACAGGATTTAGCGGCTGAGTTAGCGGAGGAGGTCACGATCTATCTGGACAATCCCGATGAGGGAGTGGAGTTGATTCTCTGGCATAAAGGGGGAGTCAAAGGAAAGGCGCTCCTGGAGCGAATCAAAAAGAGTAAGCCCACGATAATTCTCGCCGAGGCCTTAAAAAAGGAGAGTGATAAATCAGATTTTGTACGGGCGGAGTTTGTACGGTTTAACCGAAAAATCTCTTTTGATGCGGTTCAGGCTTTAGTAGATGCACTGGGTTCAGATATGCGCGAACTCTCAGGTGTATCTTCACAGTTGGCAGCAGATGTAGCGGCAGGCGCGGTGATATCGGTAGATGACGTTGCAAAGTTCCAACTAGGCCGGATTGAGACCACTGGTTTTGATGTTGCTGATGCTGCCCTGGAGGGTAGAACAGATCAAGCGTTGATCACCTTGCGTCATGCGCTCCAGACAGGTGTAGATCCGGTGCTGATTGTGTCAGCGATGGCTAGCTCTCTGCGTGCGCTCGCTAAGGTCTCTGGCGCGAACCGAGGAGCAAAATCTTTTGAGTTAGCTGGTCCACTTGGGCTTTCGCCATGGCAGATCGATAAAGCTCGTCGCCAGTTGGCGGGTTGGACGCCAGCAACACTCGCCGAGGCTGTCATGGTTCTAGCCGCAGCAGATGGTGAGATCAAAGGAACTGCAGCCGACCCGATTTATGCGTTGGAACGCAGCGTCATTGCGATCTCCCGCTCGAAGTCATACCCCAAATAGTTTCAACTCCTCCATTTGAGCCTAAGACCCCCTCGCTGGTAGCCTTCACCCCTGCTGGTCACTGTCGTGGCTAGCTCACAGTCCTTAAATTCCTAAAATAAAGCAGAAAGCAGTCAAATAAGTGGCAAATATCAAGTCTCAGATCAAGCGCATCAAGACCAATGAGAAGTCTCAGGCTCGTAACAAGTCTGTCCGCTCATCGCTCAAGACTGCAATCCGCCGTTTCAAGGATGCCGTCGCTGCTGGAGATGCCACAAAGA
>JAYTQV010000059.1:0-2575 GCA_043746515.1 Actinomycetes bacterium
CGAAGGGTACCTTGAATAGGTAGGGGGTTCAGGTCCAAATGTGAACTTGTTCTAAACGGAGCCTGAAGACTTGGCGCTGATTTCCCCACTTAGCCCATATGGGCAGGGTAGATACCCCGAAGGCTCCTACGATTAGGGGGTGAGTTGGATTGCTCGTAAGCACATGGGCCCTAAAGGTGAGGCCTTGGAGTATCCGTCTGCCCAGGGAGTCCCTCCGGCCATGACCACCTTGCTGGCCAATATCGACGCCGAGTCAATTATTTTGAATCCCAGCGATGTCATCACTTTTATGAGTGAGAATCTTAATAATTTTAACCTTCAAAAAGATGGTCGCATTAATAACGAGCCCCTCCAGCATTTGGTGCGAGCAGTCCGTCGCAGTGGAGATATCCAAGAGGCAACTATGGAACTTCCGCGCGGACCGTTGGGTACCGGAACTCATGACTTGCTAGTGCGAGTAATTCCACTAGAGGTTGCCGGGTTGATCTGTATTTTGATCTTCGACGACAGTGAAATGCGACGTTTGGATTCTATCCGCCGTGATTTCGTCGCCAACATCTCCCATGAACTTAAAACGCCGATCGGCGCGCTCTCAATTTTATCTGAAGCGGTTCTAGGCGCTTCCGATGATCCCGATGCGATCGTTCGTTTTGCAAATCGCATGCAAGCTGAGTCCAAGCGCTTGAGCGATCTGGTGCAAGAGATTATTAATCTTTCACGCTTACAAGATGATGATCCGCTTAAAAATGCCAAGGTCATTGATCTCAACGAAGTTCTACTTAATGCAATCGACCAATCTGAACTTAATGCCAGTGCGCGCAATATTGAGTTAATTTATAGCGACCAGGCCAACGCCAGAATAAAGGGCGATCAGAGTCAGGTCATGATGGCAATTTCAAACCTCATTGAAAATGCTATTAACTACAGTCCAGAAGGTACTCGAGTGGCAATCGCCTTGCGTGTCAAGGATGGGCTGGCAGAAGTTTCGATCACCGATCAAGGAATTGGGATTCCAGAGAAAGATCTGGAGCGAATCTTTGAGCGCTTTTACAGAGTCGATCCTGCACGTTCACGTGCAACAGGTGGAACTGGGTTGGGGCTTTCAATCGTCAAACATGTGGCAACAAATCATGGCGGTGATGTGCTCGTGTGGAGTGTAGAAAATGCAGGTAGTACATTCACAATCAGGTTCCCGACAGCCAATCATCTAACAGCCGTGGAGGCAGAGTAATGACAAAGATCCTCGTAGTAGAAGATGAAGCGTCATTTTCAGATGCGCTTGCTTACCTCTTGGGCCGTGAAGGGTTTGATGTCTCAGTTGCAGACACGGGTACAGGAGCCATCGAAGAGTTTGATCGTCATGGTGCCGATCTCATCTTGCTTGATCTCATGTTGCCGGGACTTCCTGGGACTGAGGTCTGTCGACAGATTCGTACCCGTTCGACGGTACCCGTGATTATGTTGACCGCCAAAGATACCGAGGTGGATAAGGTCGTTGGATTAGAGCTCGGCGCAGATGACTACGTCACTAAGCCTTACTCAACGCGCGAATTAGTTGCTCGCATCCGCGCTGTATTGCGCCGCCGCGGCGATGAAGATATTTCTACTGATGGTTTGTTAGCTGCGGGTCCAGTTCGCATTGATATTGAACGCCACCTAGTTACGGTAAATGGAGTTCCACAAGCGCTTCCACTTAAGGAGTTTGAACTACTGGAATTCTTGGTGCGCAACAGTGGCCGAGTGCTCACTCGTTCGCAATTGATTGATCGGGTGTGGGGCAGTGATTATTTTGGTGATACCAAAACTCTCGATGTACATGTCAAGCGATTGCGGGCGAAGATCGAAGCAGATTCTGGCAACCCAGTATTTATTCAGACCGTAAGAGGCCTTGGATATAAATTCGAAGGTTAATTGCCCACCTTTGCAAAGTAATCACTTTTGAGACGAACTAGCGCACTTAACGTAACCGATGGCGAGTGGGCAAAAGAGACAACTACGTTCACGCGAGTCCCCGCAGCGGCGTGTAGTCCCGGAACAAAACCTGTAGCATTTGCAGAATCTCCAGAGAATATGACTGGTGTATTGAGTGCTAACTTAAATCCATTTAAAGACGGTGTAGAAATCTTTAATGGAATTCCAGATGCCGTAATACCAGTGAGGGCATTGGGTGTTGAGCCTTCATTGATGAATGTAGCTACAAGTGCGGCGCTGCCATCTGGTTGGGAGACCAGCAAAAGGTCGCGAATATAAATTGATCCACTCTGGGCCTCTACGCCATCGGTTACCTGCTTGATATTGCGGGTAGGAGCGCCGGGACCACTGGCTCCGCAACTTGCGAGGGCCAGAACGCCTACGAGAATAATGGCAAGGCCGACCAGCTTCTTCATCATGGCAGGAGAATACAGGGCTAATCTCTCCATTTTTTTGTGACGCAAGTCGCTGGTACAATTGGGCTCTAATCCCAAGGAGCCAAATTAATGTCATTTAAGGTCGGCGAAACCGTTGTTTATCCCCATCACGGAGCGGCTCTCATTGAAGCGATTGAGACTCGGATCATTAAAGGCGAAGAGAAGAT
>JAYTQV010000060.1:0-15359 GCA_043746515.1 Actinomycetes bacterium
ACCGATGCTTGTTGAGGATAAGAAACTAGACAATGTCGATCCATTAAATGCATCCAGAAAACCAGCTCCAAGTAAATTGGCTAGCTCCACAAAAATTTCTCCCACAGTGCAAACAAGCCAGATCACGGTAGCTAATATCGCTAGACCTCTGAGGCGATTAGCCTCCGCACTTAACTTTCCCCGCGACTCGTGGAGAAAAAAACCGCTCGCAAATAACAAGCCTATCGCCGCAATTATCGAAATTAAATATAAATCTTTGACAACAGGTAGCAGCATATATATAACGGTATTAGGGCTCTGTATATGAGTGTGGAGATCTTGCGCCAAACTTTTAATAATTATTTCTCGCCTCGTTCATGAGGCTGACGTTTGGCCAAGGCCCGCTTTCTGCGAGATTTTCGATATTGCTTCCAAATTAAGCCGGCATACCAAATAAGGAAAAGCGCAACAATAGTGGCAAGTCCCAAGAAGACCATCACCGTGATATTTGCAGCAGAACTATTCGTAGTCTTTTGAGTGATTCCAGTGGTGCTCACAACGGGAGTCGGCGAAATAGTCGGAATGTTTGTCACCGACGGCGCGTTATAAAGGAATGTGTATGAACCAGTTACTGGTGCATCGGTGGCACTAAGCAATGTGTAAGAGACGGTGTAGATCCCGGTTATCGTAAGGGGTTTTAGGCCTACGACGGCCGTCGTATCTGAAATGGTCAGCGAACCATCATCGACTTGTTGAGAATTGGGATCCAGGACCATCAGGCTATTTCCATCAGGCAGCAATGAAGTAGCTGCTGTCACTGAAACCGCATTAGGGGCTTGCGTGAGTACAGCACCCACAGCCGGGACGGTAGAAATCACACTATTTGCTCTAGCCGAAGGCGCTGAAAAGGTGGCGAGTGCCAAAAAGCCAAGGGCGAGGGCAGTTCGTGCCGACCTATTTCGTACTAGGTTACGCATTCCAGCCTCTCACGGTGCCTTTGGATCCCTCAATTGGATTAGAACCTATCCTCTCACCTCTTTACACTTACCTCCATGCCGACCTACCAATATGCGTGCGCCGACTGCGGACATCAGTTTGAACTCTTCCAAGCCTTCTCAGAGGAGCCAATCAGTATCTGCCCAGTGTGCAGTGGCGAGGTTCGAAAGGTCTATTCCAATGTTGGAGTGGTGTTCAAAGGCACGGGTTTTTACAAAAACGACTCCCGCCCTGCTCCCTCTACCCCAAGTGAGTAGCCAACTGAGTGAGTCCACTCAGCCGTGATGGGGAGGCTTATCCGCCTCAATCTCCGCCTCCCGCTTGGCCTCATCATCATCGCGCGGATCAATCTCATCCTGTGTCACCTTCGGCAAAATATTCGAGTCGCTCACGATGCCTGGCTCTTCATCGCGAGTTCGATGGCATCGAGTAATTGTTCAAATGCCTCAGGCGGCAGGAGCCCCTCGATAATCAAATAGCTCGCACCATGCACCGCAGACCACGTGAGTAGCTCCCCGTGATTACGCATGTTTGGAGAGATCACACCCGTGGCTAATAGGTCATCGAGACAATTGGTCAGAGTCACAAATGATTCTTTACGTTCATGGCTATCTTGAATTTCTACCTTGCAAAATCCCCCAAATACCAATCGGAACAAATTTGGCTCTCTTTTCGCCCATAAGAAATAGGTTCGACCCAACTCCCGAAATCGTAATTTGGCAGCCCGTGCTGATTTCCCAGGGATCTGACTCAGCGCCTCTCGTTGCATGGCAGCAAGATCTGAAAACAGCTTCTCACCCATGCCATCGATCAGCGAATCTTTATCGGGAAAGTAGTGGTACACCGCACTCGGGCTCACTCCAACTTGGTCTGCGGCGGCTCGCAGCGAGAGATGGTCTGGTCCGTTCTTGCGAACGAGCTCGATCGCGGCCTCAATGAGAGCAGCACGAAGATCACCATGGTGATAGGACTTGCGACCCATGCGTTGGGGGAGCTGAACAGTTGGTAAAGACACGCCTCAAGTATCCCCCGAAACTTGACAGTGTTCAAATCAACACCGATAATCTGAACACTATTCAGATTAAGAGTTCTGTGAAAGGCACATCACATGTTTGAAAAACTTGGACACACTCTGGTTCGGCGCAGAAAAGGCGTCTTGGCCCTATTTATCGTCATCTTGATTGGGGCTGGTGCCACCAGTTCTCTACTCTTTTCACGCCTCAATAGCGGTGGCTACAACGATCCTCATAGCCGGTCGGCCAAGGCAGATGCCTACTTAGTCTCGACCTTTCACGTAAAGGATCCAGCGGTAGCCCTTGTGGTCTCAAGTCAAAAATCTGTCACTGACCCTCAGACAATTGCCGACGCAGCAGCCCTGGAGAAATCGATTTCAGCTGAAGTGGGAGTGACCAAGACCCTCTCCTACTGGAGCGCTGGCGGAGCACCTGCCCTCAAAAGTATCGATGGAAAATCTGGTTATCTTTTTATTTACACCGGTGACTCCGATCCAAGTAATTCCAAAGATGTCGCTAAATTAATTCAAAATAAATACGACGGCGCCTACAAGTCACTGCGGGTTTATGTTGGAGGTTATTCCGTTGTTAACTATGCAATCTCGACTAAAATTTCTAAAGATTTGGCAGTGGCTGAATCAATTTCTATACCGCTCACTTTCATTCTCTTGCTCTTTATCTTCGGTGGTCTAATCTCCTCTGCGATGCCACTCATCGTTGGCCTCAGCGCCATTCTTGGAACTTTTTTGATCCTCTACCTGATCAGCCTTGCAACCGGAGTCAGTATCTTCGCCCTGAACCTGACCACAGGAATGGGTCTTGGTCTTGGTATCGATTATTCGCTTCTGATCGTTAATCGGTTTCGCGAAGAGCTGCACTCCGGAAAGAGCGTTGAAGAATCTGTCGCAAGAACCGTTGCCACAGCCGGCAGAACAGTCTTCTTCTCTGGTCTCACAGTCTTTGTCACCATCTCTTCACTTATGTTCTTCCCACTCATGTTCCTCAAATCCTTTGGATACGCCGGCGTCGGAGTGGTCTTCACCGCCGTATTTGGAGCACTGATCCCTCTACCGGCCATCTTGGCAATTCTCGGCACTCGCATCGATAAGTTCGTAGTTCGCAAAGGTGCCATCACCCCGAAAGAGGATGGTCGTTGGGCTCAAACTGCACGAATGGTAATGAAGCGCCCCGTCGCAGTCGTTACATTGGTCTTGATCGTTTTAGCAATCTTGGCGACACCTATAAAAAATATAGTCTTCTCAGAAGTTGATAGCCGAGCTCTACCTGCCAATAACAAAGCAGCTATTGCGACCGCTGTAAGCATCAAAGATTTCAATGGTCAGAGCGCTAATCCAATCGAGATCATTATTCCAGGTGGTGGCTCATCCCCTGCAGAGTTAGCAACCTACGGATCAGAAATAGCTAAAGTCCCAAACATCGTTTCGGTTTCACCGGCTCAAATCACGGGTAACGATGCCCGAATTATCGCGGTCTTTGCCCTTGGGTCTAGGACAACCGCCGCCGAGAAGATGATTAAGGCAATTCGTGCCATCCCAACCCCGTTCAAAAGTTATGTGGGTGGAGCATCTGCTGACTATGCGGATACCCAATCGGGAATCGCGCGCACTCTTCCGTGGGCTCTGGGTTGGATTGCGCTCTCAGTCTTAATTCTCTTATTCATGTACACCGGCTCCATCATCTTGCCGATCAAAGCAGTCATTTTGAATATTCTCTCCCTGGGAGCAACTATTGGTGTGCTCTCCTGGATATTTATTGATGGCCATATGCAATGGTTGGTCGGTTCATTCACCAAAACAGGCACGATCGACACCTCCATGGTGATCCTCATCTGCGTCGTCACCTTCGGCTTATCGATGGACTACGAAGTCTTCTTGCTCTCTCGGATCAAGGAGGAGCACGATGCTGGTCGTTCAAATATTGATTCGGTGGCCATTGGCTTGCAACGCTCTGCTCGCATCATTACAGCCGCCGCGCTTCTCCTGGCTGTTGTATTCGCGGTCTTCCTAACAAGTGGGGTAACCAATATCAAGACCCTTGGTTTCGGAGTCGCCTTCGCCGTTCTCCTAGACGCCACCTTAGTTCGAGCCCTACTGGTACCTGCCCTGATGCGCCTCTTTGGTGAACGAAACTGGTGGGCACCTAAAGCTCTCCGCCGCTTCACGATCAGTCATTAGAAAGAAATTGAATCGCATCCATCCACAGGTACGCTCTGCGGATGGATGCGATCTTAACTCTCGCTTGTAAAGATCAACCCGGGATCGTTCATGCCATGACTACTGCAATTCTTGCTTGCGGTGGGAACATCATCGAAAATCAACAGTTCACAGATCCCACCACCGGCCTGTTTGTAATGCGTACTCGTTTTGAAACAGAAAGAAATCTAACATCCAGCTCAGAAATTCTGCGCGAAGGCTTAAAGCAATTTACCCCAACAATCCAAATTCGTGAGACTTCCACACATAAGCGAGCTCTAATCCTCGTCACAAAAGAGAGTCACTGTCTGCGCGATCTTCTCTATCTTCACGAGCTCGGTGAACTCCCCATCGAAATTCCTCTGGTCCTTTCTAACCATGAAGAATTAAAAGGTTTAGTCGAATCACACGGAATTCCATTTGAAGTTCTCCCCCCAGATAAGGCCGGCGCTGAGAAAGCAATATGTGGAGCAACGAATCTTCACCAAATTGATTTCATAGTTCTCGCTCGATATATGCAAATTCTTTCCGAAGAGTTTTGCGAAAGACACTTAGGAAAAATTATTAATATCCACCACTCTTTTCTACCGGGCTTTAAGGGAGCAAAGCCCTACCACCAAGCCCATTCTCGAGGAGTCAAGATCATTGGAGCGACCGCACATTTTGTCACCGGTGATCTCGATGAAGGTCCTATCATCGAGCAAGATGTCGCCCATGTCTCCCACTCCGCAACTCCCGAAGATTTAATTGCTTTGGGACGCGACATTGAGCGACGAGTTCTTTCTCGCGCCGTAAAGTTATTTGCGGAAGACCGCATCTTTATCACGGGAGATAAGACCGTTATTTTTTGAGTATCATTTTGTTAATGTAGGTTTTTTGATGAGCGAATTCTGACTTATTATTTTTACTTTGGTAACAAACCTTTGAAATAATCCGAAGCGCCTATATCGGTAAAATACACATAACACCCCTTCATGCCACGGCTCATAAGTGTTCTATAAGTATTTCTGATGAGAACATCCGCCTTGGCACGAGCTTGAATCGGATTAATTCCCAACTCCTTCTTAAATCCCTTAAGCGATTGATCTGTTCTGGCTCTCGCGCTTGGATTTGTAACCAATGAACCATGCTCAACCATCAAATCATTCCCAACGATAACTCCGATGTAATCTACCTCAAGGCCCTGGCAGGTATGAATGCACCCAACCTCATCAATCGATTTGGGGTGCTTTATCCATTCATTTCCGTATGAAGTGAGATTCCATTGTGCTTCATATTCGCCAATCACGATATCCATAGAATTTGGCCGTTTCTTACTTTTCCAATTCCAATCATAACCTGCAACTACCCGAGACTTATTATTCTCCTTGTTCTTTTCGCGAATTGCATCATGGAGTTCCTTGGGTGAATCAAAAACTATGAATTCAAAGCGATCTAGCGAAAAATAACTTTCATCATTGATCTGGACGCCAAGAGCATTGTCCAACCAAGCCATATAGTCATCAGCTCCAGTACTTCGAAACTGAGACACTAATTCAAAAATATCGACATTAGCTTTTGCCTTAGCTGCATGTGCCTTAATCCGTGCAACTTCGCCAACATCCGACCATGTTACCTTTTGAGCTTCATCAATAAAGAAAACGCTAAGTCGAGACGAATGAATTATCTCCTTTGCTTGATCTGCACCTAAATTTCGATACAAACCTGATTTCATGCGTAAACGATGAGCTTCATCAACAATGAGTGCATCAAAAGTATCCTTCTTAGATTCAGTGAAGGATCCAGAACCACTGAATAAATGCTTCACTACATCGTTTTTTAATATACCTTTTAATTTGGAGATGAAAACGTCGCGTGGGGCAGCATTGGCACTCACATATTTTACATTCAATCGTTTTGACGTCAGCTTGGATAGAGCTTGAATCGATATGACAGATTTTCCTGTCCCAGGCCCTCCTTTAACGATAACTACTTGCTTGCCACCTATTTGCGATTTACTTGCCGCCAACATAATTGTTTCCAAAACTGTTTTCTGGTTATCAATTAAAACATACTCTTCCCGCCCTTCGAGCATTGATCCGACGGCATCCGCTAGTTGCTTCGACGGCCTAGTTTTTGCACTTTCAATGCTTTGCATTAATTTGATTCCTGGTCCACTACAAATTTTGCTTGAAATAAAATCTGTTACTTCGTCAACCTGCCCGTTTAAAAAAATGGGAGCCTTTGCGAGTGCGTTTTCATATCGTGAATCAGAAATGACCGCACTACTCTTCAAGTTATGTAAATAGGCGCAAGCTTCAATTTCTACACTGTTTTCATAAACATATTCATTGAACTGCTCGAGATGAGATTTGTAACTCCACACTTGATAGGACGGATGTCTGGTATCCCGAATGCCTTGTCCGAGAAGTGTTTTTACGTGCTCATCCAATTCAGAAAATTCAACATTGGTCCATTGCTTTAATTCAATGATTACAACTGATTCTTTGCCAGTTGAATCTAATCCCGAGACTACAAAATCTAGTCGATATTGGCGACCATTTACCCGGTACTCAATCGCCACTCCAGCATCATTGGGGATCTGGTCTGAGCGCATTACATGTGACATGGCATTTCCCAAAGAATTACGCCACGAAACATATTCTCGTTCGCCAACCCTCAAGTTCAGTTTGGCCTTAACCGCATCCTTGATTACGTCCTCGATTGTTGGCGCATCTCTCAGAAAGTTGGATTTGTTAGAGAGGTACGCGAGCATCGACAAAGAGTAGCCATGACTACCGATTGCGAGAAGTGTTCAACTTCAAGAGTGTCCCAGGCCGGAGTTGAACCGGCGGCCTACCGCTTAGGAGGCGGTCGCTCTATCCACTGAGCTACTGGGACTGGGGTGAGGATCTAGGTGCGGAGGCCAAGTTTATGGGGTCGGATTCACACCAACTTCACAACTCCAGAAGCCAAATTTTCCTTTTTCGGCTACTTTTTGACCGTAAGATTAGATAATTATTCCCAGAAAAACTGGGTCAAATGGAGGAATTGATGTTTTCTAAACTATCGACGCGAAAGCTCGCAAGTGTCTTACTTGCCAGCGCCCTTATCCTTGGTGGAAGTATTGCGCTCGGCACATCTGCCAATGCCGCCGGTAAGCAAGGAACGACCTGTTCCAAGTTGAAGGCTAAATCTGGCTCATATATCTGTATTGCCAACCCTCTTTCATCTAGGCCAAAATTGATCTGGGCCACTTCGGATTGCAACACCGCTCAGGTCGACTACCTCAGCAACCTCGCTAACTTAGCAACGTATACCAAGAGCGCAACAAACTCGATGGGCCGTTCTCAAAGCCTGCTCGCTTCATACCAAAATGCTTTATCGGTTGCTCAAAACTCGCTTAATCAGGTCATGACAACCAAGAGTTACACCATTGATTACGATCCAAAAACCCACTTACCTTCAACGATAGTTATTGGATTCAATGCTGCGGTTGCCGCCTACCAAGCAAAATTGGCAGCTGACCAAACGGGTGTAACAACGGCTACGGCAGCGCTTGCTAAGGATGTCGTTGGAAGTCAACAGGCTAAGACCGATCAAGCAACATTAAACGCCTATACCACTGGTGTGAAGTATCGCCAGCAGACAATTGATCAGCTGAACAAGACAGTGACTCGCATTCAGCAAACCATTACGAGTGATCAAACTGCTATCGCAACTTGGACTTCAACAATCAATAGCGCTCTTGCACAGCAGAAGCAATTGACTACTCAACTTAAGGCAGCAAACGCAACTGCAAATTCAACACGTAAGGCTGTTTGTAAGAAGGGCTTATAACTTAAAGTTCTAAACTTTAAATCCTGTAAACCCTCCAAACCGCGCCTTCCGAGTCCAAGGGACTCAATGGGAGGCGCGGTTTTTTTTTGCATTCATGTATAAAAGTTAGGTCGGGATACTCTATTCAAGGCTTGGCAATTTGGTTAGCCTCTAGCGATGGCCATTGGCACCGCAAAGACCTACTTAAAACTGCGGATATCGGCTATCGGCCTGTTGACGATTCATCTGATTCTTCGTGCCATATTTCATCAGCCAAATCTTTTTACCGACCTATACATCTACAACGCTATTGCTCTCCTCTGTGCGGGGATAGCGCTTTTCTCCCCATCATTTAACGACCAATTTGCGCGACTCTCTTTATGTTTGGCAATCTTTCTATGGGCCATCGGCTCCACTGTGACCACGTGGAATTCTTTTTACGGAGAGGTGATCTGGCCGAACACCTCCGATATTTGCTACATCATTTTCTACCCATTAGTGCTCTTTGGATTGATTAGGGCGCTTACCGCGCAAAGACGATTCCAACCTATTCAGATCCTAGATGTAGTCATAATTGTTGGTGGATTATCATCTTTAATAGCGTCGCTTTTTCTCAAAAGTGCCATGTCTCATTTCATCGGAAACTCCACAACGGTCTTCCTATCGATCGTCTATCCGATAGGTGATGTGATTCTTTTTGCGATGGCAGTTATCATCGTATTAGTCCAACGACGTGCTCTTCGTTCTCTTCTTTTTCTCAGCGCGATCATAATTTTCACGGCAACAGATTTTTATTTTCTTTATAAATCCGCAACAACTGGATATACATTTGCACAACTCACAGACGACGGTTGGCTCCTAGCTCTCATCTTAATAGCCGAGGCACTGTGGCATCATGGCGGAGAAGTTGAGGTCAGTGAGAAGATCATTGCAACGTTCACTACTATCGCCATGATTTTCAGTGGAGTCGTTCTGGCAATCTCTGCGGTGAATAGGGATGTGATTCCTAAAGTAGCGTTAATTCCAGCCGTGGCAACAATTGCGCTAGCAATAGGTAGACTGGCCATCGCATTAGCCCAAGCTCGCCGGGCATCAGCAAATCTGGAACTTGCTCGAATAGATGAACTCACTGGGTTATCCAATAGGCGCACCTTTATGGCAGAGATCGGCAATCTGGACTCCGATTCAGGAACGTTATTACTGCTCGATCTCGATGGATTCAAAAGTATCAATGACACCCTGGGTCACCACGCGGGCGATGAACTACTGCGACAGATCTCATTACGCTTTTCGCGCGTGGTTCCCACTAGAGCTCTTCTGGCTAGGTTGGGTGGAGATGAATTTGGCGTGGTCATTCCCGGAGATTCTCGGCTTGGACAGGAAGTCTCGCAAGCGTTGATCTCGACCGTAAGTTACCCCTTTATCGTGGACGGGCATGAGGTATCTGTCGGAGTGAGCATAGGTCGAGTAATCAACGATGGAAGCGTGGATTTAATGCGACGAGCAGATAGCGCTATGTATGAGGCTAAGCGCGCTGGTGGGGGGACGGTTCTTTGGCAACCTTAATCTCCTCGAGCCTGGCTAAGGACTCCAGTCGCTCGGTGGCATGATCAACAATTGGGGCTGGGTATCCATGCGCTAAGCCGTCCAATACCTTCCAGGGGGTATGAATATCAGGCGCCAATAAATGTGAGAGCTCAGGTACAAATCTCTTGATATACGCCCCTTCGGGATCAAACTTGCGACCCTGTTCAATCGGATTAAAAACGCGATAGTAAGGCGAAGCATCGGTGCCGCAGCCCGCAGTCCATTGCCAGCCATGTGAATTCGAGGCTGCATCATTGTCGATCAGATATTTCATAAAAAAATCAGCACCATTGCGCCACTCGATATGTAAATCTTTGACCAAAAATGAGGCGACAATCATTCTGGTGCGATTATGCATCCATCCTTCTGTGCGTAATTGACGCATTGCGGCATCAACAATTGGGAAACCAGTCCTGCCTTCACACCATGCCGTAAATTTCTCTGTGGGTTTGTCATAACGCATCTTCGAAAAAGAGGCGGTGTAATAATCGCGCGAACTGTGTGGGTAATGGTGAAGAACATCGGCGTAAAACTCTCGCCAGGCAATCTCCTTGCGAAATATATCTTGGGCCGTACTCTGATTCAGATCAGCCAATATGGTGCGAGGGTGAATCTCCCCCCAGCGCAGATGCGGGCTTAACCGACTAGTTCCTTCAACAGCTGGAAAATTACGCTGATTGTCATAACTAGAAATCTCCCCGACTTTGTAGGCAGCCCAACGAGCGAGCGCAGCCTGCTCCCCCGCCTCCTGCAGATTTACACCCTTTGGATTTTTCCAAGTCGGAAGTTCTTGATCACGTGCTTTTGGGGAAATGAAGGCTGGGTTTTTTGGTGCCAACACTGGAGCGCGCCATCCATGTGCCTGCCAAGCCTTGAAGAATGGCGTATAGACACGGTAATTAGTTCCATCTGGCTTGCGCACTCGACCAGGAGCTACGGCGTAAATGGAGCCCGTGTATTCGATTTCGATCCCGGCCACCAGCACCGATTTTTGCGCAGCCACACCATAAGGCGCGTACTCCTGCGATGCATGTATAGATGTGATTTCGTAGCGCATTATTACATCGTGCAAGACCTTACCCACCTCTCCTGAGATGATCGCTAACTTCCCCTCTACGGATTGGTTCAGGCTAGCCAATGACTGCGCCAAATAAGCCCGGCGATAAGGGCCAGATCGCTCAGCGATCTCCTCATCCATAATAAAGAGGAGCAAAGTCTCATCAGCCGCAGATAAAGCGTTGAGCAGGGCTGGATTATCAGCCAATCGTAAATCTCTCCTAAACCAGAAGAGAGAACGCGTGGCCATTTGACTATTCTTTCACAGTGGTGTCGCGATGGAAATTCTAAAAAGGTTCCAGGTACGAGGCGCCGCTGGGGAAGTCCGTCGTACCAGTTTTAACGGAAGAATTGTCGATTTCTGGGCGCCGAAGATTTCGACTCCTTATTTGATCGTAACCCATGACGGACAAAATATTTTTGATAAAGATACATCCACCCGCCGGCGGACATGGGAACTTGCAGATGCCGCTAACAATGTTGCCAAGGAATTCAACGTTCCACCACCAGTCATTATTGCTATTTTTCATTCTGGTGGCTCGGCAGATCCAGACGGCCGTGGGAAAGACCTCACACCAGAGAGTATTTTTAAGCATAGTTTGAAGGCTGATAAGGGAATACCCGGAGTTAAGCCAGTCACGGATGCGCCTTTTCCTCTGAGTGAATTACGAGGCAACGCCTATATCGATCAGATCACTGAATCGATCGTGCCAACAATTAGTAATTTTGTCGGTCATGAACTTATTCCAGAGACGACGGCCATATTGGGTGCGAGCATGGGTGGATTAGCTGCGCTATATGGAGCTTCGAGATATCCGCAGATTTATCGGACCTCCCTTGCCTTCTCCACACACTGGCCTATCGGAGGAGATCCTCTGGTGGAGCGCTTGATGAATTCACTTCCACGCGCCGGCGAACATAAAATTTGGATGAGCCGCGGAACCAGGTCACATGACGCGCATTATGGCCCGTTTCAAGAGTACGCCAATACTTTGGCGCAAGATCTTGGGTATCGATATGGGTTTGACTTAGCGACTCCCGTTTTTAATCGCACTAGTCATAATGAGCGATCATGGTCTAGCTACGTCAATCAAAGTTTGAGATTTTGGATTAACCCGAAAAGTTAACTGTGTAATTGAGAATCTTGGAGATAGCAACGTTACCACGTGCATCTCTGACCGTAGCCACTACCTGAATCTTGGTTCCCGCCTTGTAGTGCTGCTGATGTATATATGTTCTAAATAAGCCACCAGGAACATCTGGAGCAGCGAAGGTTCGATGATCACTACTTCCTAATGAACTCCATGGTTTTCCAGGTAAGCGGCTACTAAATGTTACGGTCTCAAAATCATTACCTGGGACTGTGGCACTCACCTCAATCCAATGTGCAGTATTGAAATCTACGGCCGGAGATTTGAGAGTGATTGAGAGCTTTTTCTTCGAAATTGCCGGAGTAAATTGCTTATCGGCTTTAAGCACTACCCAGTTCATTGCAGGAAGTGTCATGGTCACAGAATGGCTAGTCGCAGAAATTCCCTCTGCGTTGCCACTTATAGCACTCCATGTTGTACTAGTCGTTGAAACTGGTGTTGTGAAAGTTTCTGACTTAACTCCCGTGTTGAATGCAACAAGAAATTCTTTTTTTGCAGAATATCGACTCAGCGCAAAGACAGAATCGTCACCGAATCGAATTTGCTGGGTGCCATTGCGTAGGGCTGGATACTTGGTTGCAACTGCCTGCAGAGCAGTTACCACATCCTCCAGCGGATTGTGAACGCTAAAAGCATCACTCGTACCAATCGGCGCACCACCAATTCGATACTGACTTTGCCAGTCCGAAACTTGAGTAGCGAACATATCTTGCCGAGCCGCCTGATCTCCGCCAGTTCCAGTCATACCTTTCTCATCACCGTAATAGAGAACAGGACCCCCTCGCAAGAGAAAGAGGAGTGCATCACTCAATTCGTCACGTTGTAATACAACCTGATCACCGAAGTACTGATCCACCTTGTAGATCTGCGCACCAATGCGTCCCATATCGTGATTACCCATAAATGTCGCTAGACCATATGCGCTTGTGGTTGCGCTCGTGTAGTAATCATCTGTGTTAAAGAAATCTGCCATCTGCTGGCCAGTCCCAGAATTGACTACATACTGAGAGGCGACAGCCTGAAGTGGAAAATCTAGAACGCTCGGCAAACCTTGCTCGGTAACATATGCGGCGGTTTGGGAAGGATCGCTGAATGAAACTTCGCCAAAGATCGGAAAGGTTGGGTGTCCGTGTGCGTGAGCAACTTTAAGGATGGCTGGGATGAATTTCTGCCAAAAAGCGGCATTTACATATGGAACTGTATCAATGCGAAACCCATCAATATTAAATCGAGTAATCCAACTTGACCAAAGATCAATCTCCCCCTGTAACACTTCTGGCTTCTCTGTGAAGAGATCATCGAGTCCATAAAAGTCACCGTCCAGATAAGTGGAGGCATCACTGAAATCTATATTCCCACGATTGTGATAATTGGTGAGGTCATTGAGAAAAGCTGGACTTTTTGCGTTTACTTGATCTGGAGCGACCTGTGGAACGATAGGAACGTTAGGGAAAGAATTAGCTACGCAGAGTTTAGGAAATGTTGAAAGTTCGGCAAAAGTTGTTGCAAGAAACGCAGTTCCAGCACATGTCTTGTAAGGCACCGAAGTTGTACTTACGTAATTGTAATTACCGCTTTGATATGTAATTACGTCGGCTGTGTGATTAACAACAATATCTAAAATTACCTTCATCCCAAGTTTATGGGCCGCAGTAATGAAATCAGTGAAGTCTGCTTCGCTACCCAAATGTGGATCTATCGTCGTGAAATTTGTTCCCCAATAACCGTGATAATCAGCAGAACCGTTTTGAACATATTGACCTCGAACCGGTGGGGTCACCCAGAGAGCGTTAAACCCTAGAGACTTTATATAAGGTAGATGCGCTGTCAACCCTTTGAAATCTCCCCCATGGAAGTAAGCGGGATTCGTTGGGTCAAATCCCGTTTGTGACAGAGGAGCACCGATGAGCCCTGCTTGATCATTAGAGGTATCGCCATTTGCAAAGCGATCTGTCATGACAAAATATACGGATTGAGTGCTCTGATCCCCACGTGCAACTGGAAGCACCAAGGCACGCGCCGTGGTTGCGCTCTGAGCAGGAGAGACCAAAAATCCTGAAATCAAAATTGCGATTCCGGCACCAAATGCAATTGGCTTGTGCACTCCGATTAGACGCCCGCGCAACGCGTTAACCCCGAGTCAATCGATAAATTCCGACCGCAGGGCCGCTGTCAGATCTGCTGACAATAGGTCCAACCATGTGATGGCCATAAAGGGTCTCAGCTATGCTCAATCCAAAGGGAGCAAGGGAGAAAGATATCTTCCCCGCACTTCGAGAGATGAGAACCAAAACCTGCTCTTCGTGACTCTCGCGCAAAAATGCAACCGTGTCGTCTGTGACGTAAATAAATCGCAAGCCTCCCTCGGCAAGGGCATTGGAATCACGGCGGATCCGCACTAACTTCTTCACCGCTTCAAAGAAATCTAAATCCCAACTCTCGGGGCGATCCCATGGGATGGTACGCCTAGCATCCTCGCCCCACGCTCCCTCTAAACCAATCTCATCACCTGCAAAGATCGATGGCACACCTGGATAGGTCATGAGAAGAGCCATTCCAGTCAAGTGGCGCTGCGAATCCTTGCCGACCACATTTCGAAACCGTGCAGTGTCATGCGAATCCAATAGAAGCATGCTGGCGACTAAGTTGCGCCATGGAATTCCCGCATTGAAATTAATCATCCCTGCAACTAATTGCGAACCAGTCACTTTGGGAATGTCGGTCGGTTGTCCGAAGAAGCCATTTTCAACCTGGGGATTGTGATTGAGCCAGCCCCACACGGGGCGCATAAATCCGTTGTAATTCATCGTCCCGTGCCATCCCAAGCCATTTAGATCTTGAGGGAAGTGATCGGCATTTTCTGCCACCAACCAAGCATCCGAATTAGTTTCATCCATAGCCTTACGAATTCCCATTATTACCTCAGCATTGAAATCATCTTCCAAGTAGCGCCCCGTCATATTTCCAACATCAATTCGCCAACCCGACATGGAGTATGGAGCCTGAAGCCACTTACGAAAAATCGAACTCTTTCCAGCGTAGAGACGGTTTTTTAATAAATCAGAGGAAAAATTAAATTTCGGAAGGCTAGCAAGTCCCCACCAGCCAACATATCCATGCGGAATACTCCTATCCCAGTAAAAGAATCCACGCTCTTTAGAGCCCTTCTCTTTCAACGCTGTGACTAACCACGGGTGAAGTTTTCCGCAATGATTAGTTGTTAAATCTCCCATGACTGAAATACCTAGGCGCTGCGTCTCACGTTTAAGGGCAAACATAGCCTCATCGCCGCCAAGTAGCGGATCCACGTGATCAAAAGAGGAGGCGTCGTAGCGGTGCGTCGAGTTGGCTGGAAAAAATGGAGTGAAATAAATGCCATTGGCACCTAATTCAACAATATGATCCAAATGCTCCTGCACACCCGCCAGATCACCGCCGAAAAGCTCAACACCAGTGGTCGGGTCCTTACCCTTAGGCAAATCATTCCAATCGCGGCGAATAAAATTTTTGGGTGCTTTTCTTTTGATCCCAGAGCTGGCAAAGCGATCAGGAAAAATCTGATAAAA
>JAYTQV010000061.1:0-8563 GCA_043746515.1 Actinomycetes bacterium
ACTAGCACGCACTACTTGGATCTGTGAAGAGACGGATCTCACCAAATGGAAGGTGGAAAACACAGTGGGAGCATTTATAGGCAAGCGAAAAGTTATAACTGGAGCGAGCCGTGGTGTCGGTTTTGAAGCAGCAAAGCTTTTTCTCGCTGATGGCGCGGAGGTCTTTGGAACAGTTCGCGACAAAGCACGACTCGAAAGCAGCGCTGCTATTCTCAACGACATTGGGGTTTTTCAACCATTTTTAGCGAATTTATCATCACGAAACCATTGTCGAACTTCAGATTGTGCCAACGAATCCCAGGTTGCTTCATATTTCACTTTTAAATTCCTCGCAATAGTTCTGCTTTTAATAAGATCTAAACCTTATTAAATTGTCCTCGGACAATTCAAGAAAGCTATAAGCGCAGACTATCTAAGGTGCTACGTTAAACATCCACCGGATTCCATTTTTATCCAAGGCAACCCCCCAATAGCCAAATGGCATCTGTGCCATGGCAGCAAACTCCGTGGAACCCTCAGAGAGCAGAGCATAAATCCGATCTGCCTCTTCATTGGAGTCGAGATTTGAACTATTAGTCGTGTTATTGCCGACTCGAGTTTGATGCCCCATCGACTCGAGCATGTCCGTAGCCATCAACGCATGATCTCCAATTATCTTAAGTTCAGCATGCATGATCAAGTTTTTTTCAGCTTCCGGCAATTCTGGTACTCCAGAAGCGGTGGGCAAATCTGAAAATCGCATGAGTCGAGGGGTGGGCTCCACCTGAAAGATTGAAGCGTAAAAATTAAATGGCTATTCGGTTTCTCCCATGTAATTAAGGTAGGTACTTACATATGCCATGAGATGCTCCTAAAGGTGGGTCTAAATGGTAACGTCCGCTGCGACTTCTATCGACAATTGTGGCAACACCTTATCGACCGACTTAGGCAACCACCAGTTCGCCTTTCCAATGAGATGCATCAGCGCTGGCACTAGAACCGTACGAAGTACAAAGGCATCAATGAAGACAGCGGCGGCTAGACCGATTCCAAATTCCTTAATGACTTTTTCGCCACCAAATACAAAGGAGCTAAAGACTGTAATCATGATAATTGCTGCTGAGGTGATGATCCGACCAGTCTCAGCTTGACCCACTCTTACAGATTTCTCGTTGTCTTGACTATGTAGCCACTCTTCATGCATGCGGCTTACTAAGAAAACCTGGTAATCCATGGAAAGACCAAAGAGGATCGCCAGCATGATTACCGGCAAGAAGGACTCAATTGGTCCGGTGCCGATATTCAATAGTTTCTGACCCCAACCCCACTGGAAAGCAGCTACCACTATGCCAAACGATGCGCCTGCGGCAGCCAAATTCATCACACCAGCGGTGAGCGGAATTGCAAAACTTCTAAATGCCAAGAGAAGTAAAAGGCATCCCAGCAGAATAATCACTCCAATAAATAACGGAAGTTTTCCCCCGATTACAGTCGCAAAATCATCAAAGATAGCCGTGGTACCTCCAACAAATATTGGCGAGTGCGGGCCAGAGGCAGCCATTGGTATGACAGTTGTGCGCAGACTCTTTATTAAATTACTCGTTGCGACGTCTTGAGGTCCACTCTTTGGGATTACTTGAAAGAATGAAATAGTCCCAGCTGGATTAGTGATGAGTGGAGTCACCGCAACGACATCAGGGAGAGCTTTAATGGCAGAGGCAGCAGAATTCAGGGCTGCCGTGTCAGATGGACTCTTGATCTCACTGATGACCTGAAGTGGGCCGTTGGTTCCAACCCCAAAGCCAGCCCCTAATAGATCGTATGCCTTACGGGTAGTCGTAGTCTTTGGATCATTTCCCTGATCTGAAGAGCCAAGGTGTAAGGAAAAGAAAGGAATGGCTAACACGGCAATGACAGCCACTGCGATGATGGAAAGAGGAATTGGACGCTTTGAAACACCTCGAGCAAGACCAGCCCAAAAGCCTGATTCGGAATCTTTGTATTCTCCTGCATCAATTCGCTTTCGTGCCCGCTTGCTAAAGACGCGTCGTTTCAACACTCCAAAGAGTGCAGGGAGCAAAGTGAGTGAGGCAATCATTGTGACCAATACGGTGAGTGAAGCAGAAATTGCCACCCCATTTAAAAATGAGAGGCGCAAGGTAAGAAGCCCAAGGAGAGCGATACACACAGTGGCTCCCGCAAAGAGAACAGCTCGTCCGGAGGTATTTACTGCGGTTGCTGCGGCCTCTTCAGGTTCTACTCCTTTACGAATTTCGTTTCGATATCGACTTACAATAAAGAGCGCGTAATCAACTCCAACGCCTAACCCAATTAAGGAACCAAGAATGGGTGCAAAACTTGCTATTCCGATACCGTGCGAAAGTATTGTGACAAGGCCAGAGGCAGTTCCAAGCGCCAGCAGGGCAACTCCTAGTGGCAGGAGCATCGCCAAGAATGAACCAAAGGAAATAAACAAGATAACTCCGGCAGCCACAATTCCGATGAGTTCACCGGGACTACCTTTAGGACGATTTAATTGTCCTACTCCCTGGCCACCGAACTCCACTTCAAGATTAGGGGTACGCGCTTTTGACCCAGCATCCACCATCTTCTGCACATCCGAAGAAGGAAGCAATCTTCCGTTCAGGGAATATACGACAGTTGCATATGCAGTCTTGCCATCGCCGCTAATTTGAATAGCGTTCTGCGGCTGATAGGGATCTTTTACCGCGCCAACTGTTTTAATGGCATGAACCTCGGCAAACACCTGTTCCATTGCGCTCTTAACCGACGGATCATTGACAGTTCCATTAGCAACGTGAAAAACAATTGTTTCACTATCACCTGCTTGACGCGGAAATGCCTTGCCCAATAGTGCAAGTGCTTTGGAGGACTCAGTCCCAGGTAGCGAGAAGGAATCGTTGTAAGCAGAACCTAAGGATTGTGAAACACCAATAACACCTACAAAAGCAATCAGCCAGATAGCGATTACTACATATTTCTTACGGAAGGCGAGGCGACCCAGAGATTTCATACGGGAAATCTATTGTCAACCCGTAGTTTTCGCGAATTACAGATCCTCCCGGACAATCCTCCCGCTTTGAACAACCAAGGAGATATTTCGCAGCGTATCTAAATCTTTCATCGGATTCTCAGCAACAGCAATGAAATCAGCGGCAAGGCCTGGAGCTATCTGCCCTATTGATCCCTCAGCGCTCATCAATCTGGCTGGATTGATTGAAATGGAATGAAGGGCTTGCAGTGCACTCAAGCCCGCGTCCTTCATGAGATAGAGCTCATGTATCGCAGCTGGAATGTCATCAACCATATCTCCTGGTGGAAAGTCCGTTCCATTGATCAAAGGGATGTTGGCAGAGATCGCTCGTTTCACACTCACAAGATGCTGCTCGCTAGCATTTAGTGCATTTTGGATCGATGCTTCCTCAAATGAATTTTTGCGCATCCATGACTCAGAGCGAGTCACGCAGAGCGTAGGTGTGACAAATGCCCCAGCACTCGCGAGCGCGTTGGCGGTGGCTTCATTGAGGCGATATATATGTTCAAAACTGCGCACTCCATGATTAAGTGCTTGCATAATCGCAGTTGAATCTCCCGAATGCGCAACGACATAGGTACCGTGCTCATGAGCGGCTTTTACGGTGCCAGCAATTTCTGCATCGGTCATCTCAGCGTCCTCGGGACTCTCCCCAGCGCGAGCCAGGCCACCATTAATAAAGATCTTTACGTGATCTGCCCCTGCCTCTAACTCTTCAAGTGCCGCACGGTAAAATCCGTCACCTCCTTGGGCATAAGAACAAGCGGAGCCAGCACCGTGTCCATGGGGTGTTGAGATGGCACGACCTGCGCCAAAAATTCTTGGAGAGTGAATCCAACCCTTCTTGATCGCACGCTTAAGAAGTAGATCGACTTGATTCTGCTCATGGACGCAACGAATCGTTGTAATCCCAGCTCGCAATGCATCACCCGCTCTTTGAGCAGCCCTGAATGCAGTAATCGCTGGGCTCTCATCGGGATCAGTATCGCTGAACGGGAAGACAACCGAGAGGTGGGTATGGGCGGAAATAATTCCGGGCATCAGGGTCCTACCACCAAGATCATAGGTCAACTCACTGCTCGACGGAGCATCTAAGGAGATTTGAGCAATCAGGCCATCGCCATTAACTTCGATATACCTATTACTTAGAAATTCTCCTGTGAGTGAATCAAAGACATTGCAATTGCCAAACCACATAGCGCCCTCCCTTGGTTTTTAAAGAACTGAAATTGGAGAATTTTCTTTCTGCAGGTGACACGAGACCTGACGCCTACTCTTTGATTGAACCGAAATCAGCGCGGGCTTTTGAGTTTTACACATATCTATTGCAACTGGACAACGAGGATGAAAGCGACACCCTGGTGGTGGGAAGCGTGGATCCGGTACATCACCAACTAACTCGGACGGAATAATTCCAGACCCATCTGCGAGTGGTATAGCGTTGATTAATGCACGCGTATAAGGATGTGCCGGATTGTTCCAAATTTCATTGGTCGCACCCACCTCAATAATTTTTCCTAAGTACATGACGGCGGTTCGATCAGAGATCTGCCGAATTACGGAGAGATCGTGCGAGATAAAGATCATTCCCATTTGCGTCTCTCGGACTAACTCCACCAACAAATTTGCAACTTGCGCTTGCGCAGATGCATCTAGGGCACTGATTGGTTCATCTGCAACTATGGCCAGTGGTTCAACGACGAGCGCTCTAGCTATAGCAATTCGTTGCCTCTGCCCTCCACTAAATTCATGAGGAAACTTGGTGAGAGCACTGCGCGATAATCCAACTTTTTCTAGTAACTGTGCACTTTTCTCTTGCGCCTCTTCTCTACCTTTTCCTAAATTAATTAAACCATCTGAAAGTTGCTCGCCGACTTTTCTACGCGGGTTGAGAGATGAGAAAGGATCTTGGAAAACCAATTGGAGTTGGCGCAGGTTTACGGCACGTGCTCCACGAGCCATAGCTTTTACTTTGCCGCCATTAAAACTCACTGTACCTTGTGCGACTGGCAGGATTCCAACAGCTGCGCGACCTAACGTTGATTTGCCGCAACCCGACTCCCCAACTAGTCCCAAAATCTCACCTCGGTTGAGAGTCAAACTCACATCATCAACAGCAGTGACGCGTGACTTGTCTACTCTTTGGTAGGTCACTGAAACATTGGAGAGTTCGAGAATCATCGCGACACCAATGGATCTACAGGGCAAAAAATGCGATGCGCTTGTGAAATTTCTGTCGGGGTAATCAATCCGCTGCCACAAGGTTCTTGAACAAATGAACAACGCGATGCAAATGCGCAGCCCTCTTTCACTGAACCCAACTCGGGTGGAAATCCTTTGATCGAGGAGAGTGATTTTTCGGGATGGTTTGGATCAGGAAGAGAGTCCAAAATTCCTTGCGTATAAGGATGTCTTGGCTTCACCAACAAATCTTTGGTCGGACCAGATTCCGCTTCACGGCCACCGTACATAACAAGAAGTTTGTCTGTTACTGAGGAGAGCACGCCTAAATCATGGGTGATGAATATAACCGAGAGGTCACGCTCCTTACGAAGACGATCTAGCAAGCGAAGAATCCCTGCTTGTACCGTTACATCCAGAGCTGTAGTTGGTTCATCTGCGAGCAATATCTCCGGCTCGCAGGCGAGTGCAATAGCAATAGCAATACGCTGTCTCATTCCACCCGAGAATTGTCCAGGATGAGCAAGCAAAGCTCTCTTTGGATCTGGAATTCTCACATCGTTGAGCAGACCTTCAGCCCTGGAATTTGCCTCTTTTTGAGTTATCCCAAGGTGAATCAGCATGTGCTCCGTAAGCAGAGTACGAATAGTCAACATTGGGTGCAGCGCAGTCATAGGGTCCTGAAAGACCATAGAGATTTGATTTCCCCTGATCTCCTGAATCTTCTTAGGATTGATGCCTACTAATTCTTGACCTTTAAATGCAATAGATCCCGAAACTTGAGCGCGATGAGGGAGTAACCCCAGAAGAGTCAATGCCGTCATCGTTTTTCCGCTGCCACTCTCACCAGCTATTCCTAAGATTTCACCTTTTGAGAGAGTGAATGAGAGATTACTTACTGCATTGGCATATCCATTTTTTGTGAGCAGTGAAACCGTTAAATCGTTTACCTCTAACATTTTCATTTAATCACGCAAAGCCTTTGCGGTGCGGGGATCTAAAACATCTCGCAAGGTATCGCCGATGAAGTTAAAGGCGAGCACTGTCGTGAGAATCGCTAAGCCAGGGAAAACCCCAACCCACCACTTATCAAAATTGTTAGCGCCAGAGGAAACCATCGCTCCCCATTCAGCTGATGGAGGTTGGGCACCTAGTCCAAGAAATGAAAGTCCCGAGAGAGTAAGTACAGCGTCGCCTGCCTGGAGAGCACCTAAGACGATGACAGTTCCCGAAATATTAGGACGCAAATCAACGATGAGTGTTCGCCATGTAGATGATCCGAGAAGACGACTCGCAGTTACATATTCCGAATTCTTCGAAGACAAAATCATTCCTCTTACAACTCGAGCATACGTTGGCCACGAGACGATTACGACTGCGATTACCGCATTACGCAGTTGCGGTCCGAGCGCTGCTGCCACTGCCATAGCAAGAATGATTCCGGGAAAGGCCAATACCATATCGGTGAAGCGCATCAATATTGAATCAATCGCTCCCCCGAAATATCCAGCGATTGCTCCGATTGCAGAACCAACAGTCATGGAGAGAACCACGAGAAGAAGTGAGAGTGGCAAGGTAACCCGGGCACCATAAATCACTCTACTGAGGATGTCACGGCCGACCTGATCGGAACCAAAAATATGTGCATGTCCTGGAGGTACAAGGATTGTGGCTTCTTGTGTTAATGGGCTATGCGGAGCAAGCCACGGTGCAAATATCGCAACAAGGATCCAAAATGTAAGCAACGAAACACCTATCACTGCAAGTGGTTGCCTCCATGGGGAGCTCTTGCCAAATAATTTTTTCATTGGGATCATTGGGTCCGCAAAGTAGGGTCAATAAAGCGATAGAGAATATCTACAATCAAATTCATAGTAATGAATACGCCAGCAACCACGACGCTCACTCCCATGATGCCCGGAAGATCCAAGCCAATCGCACTCTTGAAGGCATATTGGCCAATACCCGGCCAAGAGAAAACATTTTCTACAAGAACTGACCCTGCTAATAGACTACCGAATGCCACCCCTGCAACTGTAATTATTGAAAGTAACGCTGGGCGCATTACGTGACGCTTAATAACTAACCATTCAGGTAAACCTTTTGCCCGAGCCGCTCTGACATAGTCATTGCCAAGAATTTCTAAAACTGAAGCTCGCGTGAACCGGGTGAGTAAACCGATCGTGTAGATCGCAAGTACAAATGCCGGCATGGCTATATGGGCAAGTGCTTGCCAGAAGAGTGCAAACTGCCCATGAATCAATGCATCGATAGTGAAGAACCCAGTGAGGTGGGTGGGATCATCACTACCTGGATCAAGTCGGCCGGTACCGGGAAACCATCCCAATTTAAAGAAAAATACATAGAAGACCACCAGTGAGGTCCAAAAAGTAGGCATGGAGACACCAGCGAGACTAAAAAATCTAATAATTTGATCAGAGAGTCTGTCTCGTCTTATTGCCGAGATAACTCCCAAGAAGAGACCGATGATTAACGAAAAAAATATTGCAACTAAAGCCAGTTCTAGAGTTGCGGGGAAGTATTCAGCCAAATCAGTTCTTACCGGGCGTTGGCTCTGTTGAGAGATACCCATATCACCATGAAGTAGTTTCTTAAGATACAAGATGTACTGCTCAGGAACCGGCTTATCTAAACCATATTCATGTTTCCAGCGCGCCACAATCTCGGGATTACTCATGGCACTTTGACCCAAATTAATTGCTGCCGGATCTCCCGGTACAACCTGAGTAACGGTGAAGGAGATTAAAGTAATTCCGAGCATGAGCAATATGCCAATAGCAATTCGCTTTACAACGAATCTCAAAAGTGGCGAACCAACGCCTGCTGATAATTTGCTATCAACAGGCGTTGGTTCAATTATTTCGTTTTTAAAGGACATAGTCCCTTTACTTTAGGTCAGCTAGATTAATTTCCCAGATTGGATTTGCAGCAAGCCCTTTGACGGACTTGGCAGAGACCCGAACGACTGGAGATTGAATCAGCGGTACAAATGGGCTGTTCTGGTTCAGGGCGAGTTGATACGCACGGTAGTCAGCTACACGCTTTGCAGCGCTTGGCTCTACTGCAACATTGTTTACCAGAGTTGTGACGGCTGGATTTGCATCCGCTGCCCAACCTGCACGCAAACCAACCTTGTTACCAGGACTGAAGTTCTGGGTGTAGTTGCTTGAATCAGGCCAGTCTGGACCCCAGAACCAAAGTCCCATAGCCTCTGAACCCGCGCGGTACGTGTTCAAAGCATCGCCAATTGACGCAGGAGCTAACGTGATGTTGATTCCCACTTCCTTAAGTTGGGCTTGGACCTCTGCCGCAAAGTCATCAAACAAG
>JAYTQV010000062.1:0-8294 GCA_043746515.1 Actinomycetes bacterium
GTTGTTGTTGATTTATCGCGTGCCTTGGCTGGGCCACACGCCGCGATGATGCTTGGGGATTTGGGAGCACGTGTTATCAAAGTCGAAAATCCTGAAGGCGGCGATGACACTCGCGGATGGGGGCCACCATTTGTTGGCGCTCCTGATGCTCTTGAGTCAACTTATTTTCTCTCCTGCAATCGCAACAAGGAATCGATCACTGTCGACCTGAAGTCCAAAGAGGGGAAGGACATCTTGGCCCGTTTAGTCCTTCATGCTGATGTCCTTGTTGAAAACTTTCGTCCGGGTGTTCTCGATCGATTGGGATTCACAACTGATCGTCTCCACGAACTCAATCCAAAACTTATTGTGCTTTCGATCTCTGGCTTCGGGCATGATGGGCCAGAAGGCGGCCGTGCGGGCTATGACCAGATAGCGCAGGGTGAAGCTGGATTGATGTCACTTACTGGCCCGACTCCTGATGAGCCGACTCGAGTCGGTGTTCCAATAGGTGATCTGCTGGCTGGGATGAATGGCGCGTATGGAGTTGTTGCCGCGCTTCACGAAAGAAATAGCACAGGTTTGGGCCGAATTGTACGAACCTCACTCCTCGCCTCCATAGTTGGAGTGCATGCCTTTCAAGGTACTCGCTATACGGTTGCGGGTGATGTCCCCCGTGCAAGCGGAAATCATCATCCATCCATCGCCCCTTACGGTTTATTTCATTGTAAAGATGGATTTATGCAAATGGCAGTTGGCTCCGAGAGTCTTTGGCGTTTATTCGCACTTGCCTTTGATTTAGATAAGCCCGAGTTCTCAACTAATGCACTCCGAGTTGACGCACGAAAAGATCTCATCGCCCAAATCGAAAGTGTTTTTGCAACATGGAACTTATCCGACCTGTTATTTAAGCTTAATGAATTAGGAATACCTTACGGTGAGGTGCGCTCGATCGACCGAGTTTACGAGTGGGAGCAGACGAAGTCGCAAGGTCTCTTAATGGATGTAGAGCATTCATCACTTGGCAAGATAACGATTCCTGGACCACCGCTCAGGATTGAGGGTTATGGTCCAATCGGCCATCGTCCAGATCCATTGGCACCTCCACTCTTAGGCGAACACACAGACTCCATCCTGTCGTGGCTCGAATCTTTCCAGGATTAAGATAAATTTGCGATGACAATTCATCTTACTGCCGCGGAGTTGATCGAACTGGTCTTAGATGACGGATCGTTTAGATCTTGGGACCGCGATGTCGAGGATCCATTGTGGGCAAAACCTCGTTACTTGGAAGAACTAAAAGCCGCTAGAGATAAATCTGGAGTCGATGAAGCGATTCTGACTGGTGAAGGGCTTATTAACGGTCGAAAAGTAGCGGTCGTTATTGGAGAGTTCAACTTTCTTGCTGGTTCGATCGGGGTTTCTGCAGCAGCTCGTGTGATCGATGCCTTCGAGCGCGCGACGAATGAGCGATTGCCGGTGTTGGCAGCTCCGGCTTCTGGCGGCACCAGAATGCAAGAGGGAACTATTGCCTTTGTTCAAATGGTTGGGATCACTGCGGCAGTCGTTGCACATAAATCTGCTGGCTTGCCATATTTAGTTTACCTTCGCCACCCAACTACTGGCGGCGTCTTTGCATCTTGGGGATCCCTTGGCCATGTGACCGTCGCAGAACCGGGGGCGCTCATTGGCTTTCTTGGCCCGCGTGTTTATGAAGCGTTGCATGGAGAAATTTTTCCAAAAAATGTTCAAACTTCCGAAAATCTTTTTGCACATGGACTGATTGATGGTGTACTCGCGCCTGGTCATTTGGCTGAGGTAACTTCACGCGCCTTAAACGTTTTATCCCCTGATCGAGAGAGATTCGGGTTGGTGCCAGATATTGAGGGAAGGGAGTTAAGCGAGCACACCGCTTGGGAATCGATACTTCTCACCCGCGCAATTAACCGTCCGGGGATTCGCTCTTTACTCCGGTACGGCGCAAATAATGTCGTGCCTTTGCATGGCACTGGTGAAGGTGAGAGCCAACCAACCTTACTTCTTGCGCTTGCTCGTTTTGGGAGTGCGCCTTGCATTCTCCTTGCCCAAGATCGGGTGAATGCAGATAAGCCGCTTGGCCCCGCTGGACTGCGTGAGGCTCGAAGGGGTATGAGACTAGCTAGCCAGTTGAAGCTCCCCTTCGTTACGGTAATCGACACTCCTGGGGCAACTCTTTCCAGGGAGTCGGAAGAGGGCGGATTATCAGGGGAGATTGCACGTTCGCTGGCCGACCAAATATCTCTTGACGCTCCTACCCTCTGTTTGCTTCTTGGCCAAGGTGGTGGTGGAGGTGCGTTAGCGATATTGCCCGCAGACCGTGTGATCGCATCCGAACATGGTTGGCTCTCACCCTTGCCACCAGAGGGTGCTTCGGTAATTGTGCATCGCACAACTGAATTTGCGGCTCAGATGGCGCAAGAGCAGGGAGTTAGAGCTAAGGATCTGTTGGCGGCCGGGATAGTGGACCGGATTGTTGAGGAAAATCCTGACGCAGCAAGTGAACCAGAAGAGTTTGCGAAAAGAATGGCTAAGGTCCTTGAGTACGAACTTCTTAATCTTCTTGCCTCGGAACCAGTATCAAGACTATCCACGCGATTAGCTAGGTACCGAAACCTGGGGAACAATTCCACTAGCAAATAAAGGAATGACGGATGAGAGAGTGTTCTACCGTGAAGCAACATCCTTCCTCATTCATGAAAGTTGAAATGCTATTCAAGGAAATGATTCTGATGTACTCTTCTGAAGAGAGTAGTGACTCTAGTTCTGCCTTTCGCGGCGCAAAACAAATGGATGGAATACCAGGGAGTTTGTGAATATTTTTTGGATCAGTGTGGGATTGGGCATTTCAACAGCCGCGATTCTTGCACTCTCTTCAGTTGCATTTACACTCGAATACGCGGTAAGCCGAGTTGTGAATCTTGCTCACGGTGAGGTGCTCACTGTTGGCGCTTACACCGCATATGTTGCAGAAACGACTTTCCATCAAAATATTTATATCTGTGCTCTCCTCGCAACTATTATGGGAGCAATTACGGGAATGGGGCTTAACTTTTTCTTGATTGAACGATTTAGAAAACAGAAAGTTATTTCTACTCTAATCGCGACACTAGGTGCCTCTTTAATTCTTCAGAACATTCTGCTCATAGCATTTGGAGGCGCCAGCGTCTCGTACGGATTCGATCAGGGGAATCTTCTTCACGTTGGACCATTCCTCTGGACTACACTCACAATCAAAGTAATTATTGCCGCGGTTTTGGTAGCGGTTCTAATTTATTTTCTTCTGCAGCGCACTCGACTTGGTAAAGCTCTTCGAGCAGTTTCTCAAAATCGCGAACTAGCTCAAATCAGTGGTATCCCCGCCCGCAGTATTGTGATGCAAACGTGGGCAGTTTCAGGTGCTATTTCAGGCTTTGCTGGATTTCTTTATGGTGAAACCATTGGCACGATTACACCATCCATAGGCAATGGATTTCTTTTGCTTTCAATCACCGCCGCGGTAGGCGGTGGATTAGGACGTGCATATGCAACCCTCGGTGGTGCCATAGTGCTTGGCTTAGTAATGGCAGTTGCCGGAACGTATACAAGTTCCGCATACCAACTCGTAATCGCTTTTGCCTTCCTCAGTGTCATGCTATTGCTCAAACCAAATGGAGTCTTCGTACGAGGTCGAGCCCAAAAGGTGCGTGCCTGATGCTTCAATATTGGACAGCAATTCTCACTGAAGCCTCTATTTTTAGTGTTCTCGCGCTCGGTGTTGACATGATTTGGGGTTGGGCTGGGGATTTTGATCTCTCCGCCTATGCGTATTTCGCCCTCGGCATTTACATAACGATGATTCTTACAATTGGCAAACCAAGGCCACCGGTCACTTACATTCTTGGCTGGCATATACCTTATTTATTGGCTGTACCGCTTGCAGTCATTGTGGTGGTTGCCTTTGCAGCAATTATTGGGTCAATTGCGCTGCGGAGTTTGCGAGAGGTTTATTTCTCGATAACCACTTTGGGTGCGGTATGGGCGATCTACTATTTTGTTGAAAACTATACCCCGCTCTTCAATGGCTATAACGGTCTTTCAGGTCTTAATGACCCTATGGGTGGAACTCTTTCGTACCGGACCTATCACTTCCTCTTTTTCGGTTTCTGTTTACTGGTCCTTGGGTTGGTTTATCTACTCGTGATGCGTCTTTCAAAAAGTCCATTTGGTCGAATGGTTCGTGCAGTACGAGACGATGAGAAGGCCGCAGCAGTATTCGGGAGAAATATATTTTGGACGAAGTACCGAACATATATGTTTGGAGCTGGTCTGGCAGGTTTAGGTGGGGGCCTTTTTGCCGCTTACATCGGTGCATTCAATCCACTGGATTGGAAACCCACTGAAATATTCGTTCTCTATGCGGCCATTCTTGTTGGTGGTCGTGGTAATCCAAAAGGTGTAGTCCTTGGTTCATTTATTGTGTATGTAGGTTTTGTTGAAATGACTCGATACATTCCATCACCCTCGTCTCGACCAGAATTGGGACCAGCCCTTCGGCAAATTCTTATTGGCTTATTAATTATTTTGATGTTGCGCTTTCGACCAAGCGGTTTGATTCCTGAACGACTAGGAACTGATAAATCGAAATCAGAAGGGGTGTGAACTTGACTGCGTCGCCTCTTCTAGAAATCAGTAATCTCACGAAATCATTCGGCGGGGTTCTGGCTGTAAATGATTGTTCGATGACAATCAAAGAGGGAAGTATCGTTGGGCTGATTGGCCCCAACGGTGCGGGCAAAAGCAGTGTTATTGATCTTGTTTCGGGATTTGAACAGCCTGACTCAGGTAGCATCCGTTTCGACGGTCATGAAATTATGGGGAAACGCCAAGATGTAATTTCACGTCTTGGAATGATTCGAACCTTTCAGACTCCTCGGGAGTGGAAAGATCTTTCCGTTATAGACAACGTTCGTGTGGCATATTCCAATCTTGAACGTGAAAAGCTCTGGAATTCGCTGCTCTATGCGGGACGATTTCGTCGCCAAGATGAGGCAGAAAATGAAGAGATACGTGAGCTTATGAGGCAGTATCGCCTAGATGAAATTCGCAATGATCGAGCGGTTGGACTTAGCGGAGGTCAAAAGCGGTTACTGGAATTTGCTCGTATTTCAGCAGCAAAACCTCGACTCACAATTTTAGACGAACCAATGGGCGGTGTGAACCCTGTATTAGGTGAACGAATCGGTAGGGCGATTCTTGATCTCAAAGCGGCAGGCAGCACAGTTATTGTTGTTGAACACAATCTTCCATTTATTGAAAAGACTTGCGATGAAGTTGTTGTTATGGATCTGGGTTCAGTGATTGCTCAAGGTTCATTTAGCGGGTTACGCGACAATAAGCGTGTTGTTGATGCCTATTTGGGAGGTGAAGATGAGCACGCCTAAATTTGAGGCGCCAGTTGTACTCAAAATTGATTCGATCACTGCCGGTTACGGAGGCGCACCAATAATTGAAAACGTCTCGTTAGAAGTTTATAAGGGGAAGATCACAGCGATCATTGGACCTAACGGTGCTGGTAAATCGACGTTATTAAAAGCAATCTGCGGAGTCATTAAGACATCTAGTGGGAATGTTTACGTGCTCGAAGAAGATTCTACAAATTTGGCACCAGAGAAAATGGTCAAACGCAAACTTGCCTATGTTCCCCAGGTAGCCAACACCTTTCCCGATCTCACCGTGCGTGAGAACATGGAGATGGGTGGGTATACCCGCAAATCTGGTACCGCTGAACGAATTAATGAAATCTGCGAGCTCTTCCCTGATTTACAAAAGTCGTTGCGCCGTAAGGCTGGAGAGCTTAGTGGCGGGCAACGGAACATGCTGGCCATGGCTCGTGGCTTGATGCTTGATCCTGTCGTTATGTTGCTTGACGAACCGAGCGCAGGACTTTCACCTCTATTTCAAGATGCGCTTTGGCAGCAGATCGAAAAAGTTGCGGCAACTGGGGTGGGGATTTGTGTGGTCGAGCAGAACACTCGTAAATCACTCCGACATGCCGATTGGGGCTATGTTTTGGTCTTGGGGAAAAATCGATTAGACGGGCCGGCCTCCGCACTCCTACACGATGAAGAAGTGATCGATCTTTACGTCGGTCGAATGTCTTAGATCAGATTAGAATTTTCCGTTACAGAGAAGTACCCAACGAGAGGAAAACAATGATGGGAATCGGTAGGCAAAAAAGTTCGTTGCGAGTTCTAGCGAGCGCGACCGCGTTCGTGAGTGCCCTGGCTGTTGGTTCAGTACTAGGTACAATTCCCGCAGCCGAAGCCACTTCAGGAACAGTGTCTTATGGCGTTTTGTCATGTTTCACTGGACCGTTGGCCAGCTTAGGTCAAGGGATCTATCAAGGTGCTCAGATAGCTCAAGCACAAGTAAATGCTGCAGGCGGAGTGTTGGGCAAGAAGCTCCTTATTCCGCAAGGTGATACTGGCTGTGACCCTGTCGAAGGCAAGACCGCGCTCTTGCATTTAATTGCAGGTGGCGGCATTGCAGGCATTATTGGACCAACAACGCAGGAAATCAATGCAGTTGAACCAGTCTTGCAATCGAACAAGATCATTGATGAGTTCCAAGGCGGTGACACTAGTCGCGACACCCAAACGGATCCTTATCTTTTCCGCTCGAGTCCATCTGACAGTCAACTTGGTGTTGCAATGGCCACTTACGCGCATATGAAGGGCTACAAAAAAGCCGATTTGCTTTTCTATTCGGATGCAGCAGCTCAGACTATCGTAAAGCCAGTATCAGATACATACAAGAAACTTGGCGGTATTGTGATTCACAGTTACACGATTCAAGCTGGATTGTCTTCGTACACCAACACTGTGAGTCAGATAATTGCTGATAAGCCAGAAGTTATTTTTACTCAGACTGATGCGCCGACGGTAGGGGTCTTATCCACTGAATTCAAACAACTTGGATCAAAGACGCCCTGGATTGGCACCGATGTAACTGCGAGCGCCGACTATCTGAAGGCTTTTGGACTTGCTCAAGCCCACTCGCTCTTTACTTCGGTTTATGGATCTTCTGTTAACAGTGCAGCTAACAACGCGTTTGTTGCCGGGTTTAATAAGTTGGCTCCTGCAGTTGTAAAGGCTGGCATTCTCTCAGGTGCAAATTACGCTTATGACTCCGTTATCTCCCTTGCTCTAGCCGATACCTTTGCTAAGTCAACAGATGGCACCAAAGCAGCAAAGGCAATGGTGATGGTCACTAACCCACCTGGTACTCCGTGCTTTGCTTACGGTCCTTGCTCAGCACTCTTAAAGGCAGGAAAGAAGATTAATTACGAGGGTGCCAGCGGTAGCATCGACTACAACAAGTACAACAATGCGTTTGGGCCATATGCAGCTTATGTGGCAAATGCTCAGACTGGTAATGAGGTTCAAGGCAAGACAATGTCAGGAAAGGTCCTCTTCGACGTAACGAACTGCACCACGACAGCGAAGTGTCTATCCTCCCTTAAGGCGGACGGTCTCTAAGCGCTTTGGTAACGAACAATCACCCTGGCTCTTAAAAGAGAGCCAGGGTGATTGTTTTAAATGGCTCGTCTTCCCATAACTCTTCAAACTCCTTTCAATGAGTGCACAGTCTCGATTCTCGTCCTTGTATTAATTGATTCACACGTACTCGTCGCACTCCAATAGAGTTTACGAGTGAGTACTTACGCCTACCTTGGACCTTCAGGCACATTTACCGAGGCAGCCCTTATTGGTATTACGACATCAAAAGATCATTTGCTTCCATATGCCAATGTGACAGCCGCACTTGAAGCAGTCCGATCCGGAGCTGCTGAATTTGCCTTGGTGCCGATTGAAAATTCAGTCGAAGGTGTTGTTGCGAGAACACTTGATGAGTTAGCTGCAGGGGATGCCCTTGAAATTGTGGCAGAAACAACAATTCCTGTGACTTTTGCGCTGATGGTTTTGCCTGAAAATGCGGCAAAACCAATAACAAAGATTGCAACCCACCCTCATGCAGAATCTCAATGCCGTATCTACATTGCTCGCGAGTACCCAGATGCAGAAATTATTACAACCCCTTCAACGGCTGGTGCTGCCGAAGGGTTAAAAGATAAAAATTGGGATGGCGCGATAGCGGCAAAGATTGCAGCAGAAAAATATGGTCTAACGATTGTTGCTGAGAATATCGGCGATAACGAGGCAGCCGTTACTCGCTTTGTTCTTGTGCGCAAGCCTGGAGCAGTTCCAGCGCCAACTGGGAATGATCGAACTTCTTTG
>JAYTQV010000063.1:0-15727 GCA_043746515.1 Actinomycetes bacterium
AAAAGCCAAATCCCCGGCCGCACGATTTGATGTCTGCCTTCCCCTTGCATACATCAAACGGTTATCCGAGGACTTGGTGAGTGAAACTTATGCTAACTCTGCCGGAATACCAAAAAGAAATGCCACAATTCTCCTAGAGAGTTGTTAACAAAGCTGTGGAGAAACGGGGGATAACTTTTGGAAAGTGTGGAAAGTGTGGATACTTTTTCCCAAGGTTCACTGTTCGACCCTAGCCTGCTCCCCGTGAGCACCGGGCGAAAAGGTAGCCAGAAATTTCTTCGATCGAAGTCCGACTCGAAATCCCTTCCAGATAACCTGCCTGAATTTCGGGTAATCCGCAGTACCCGCCGCAAGAAGAGCATCAGCGCATTGCGTCAAAATGGAATCATCGAGATCCACATTCCAGATCGCATGAGCCGTAAGGACGAATTTTCCATAATTCCCGAAATGATTGACATTGTTCTACGACGGGAAGCTCGAAGCAGATCGAGTGATCAACTTCTGCACGAGCTATCCGAAAAATTACTTACAGAGTTCCTTCCCGACTTTCACGAACGCCCCACTGCCATAACCTGGCGCACAATGCGCGAGCGCTGGGGTTCGTGCACTACAAGTGAACGCACGATTCGAATCTCGGTCCGTTTGAATGGAGTCCCTGACTATGTCATTGCGTGTGTGCTCTTTCATGAGTTGATTCACCTGCGAGTTCCAGGGCACGGAGCCGACTTCCATGCTTACCTGGATAGGTACCCTGAAAAAGAACGGGCTGAAGCCTTTTTAGAAGGTTTTGAGGCGGGTTTAGCAGCAACGCCCGAGGCAATTCTCCACGAACAGTCGTAGCGGTCAACCAAAAGTTCAAATCCGACATTTCACCCTAAAGCACGCTTTTTTTGTCAAAATCTCCGTGAACTGAGCGTAATCTTTCACACTTTTCCACGTGAATCCCCCCGCACCGCCCATTGCGCGGGTATCGTGCTCTCGTACACACGCTCGTTCCGGGAGGCTCCCGAAGCTTTGAGTGTGTGGCGATAGGAGGTTCATCATGGCTGAGGAATACAAAGGCGAGGCCTACTGCGTTAAGTGCAAAGAGAAGCGTGCCTTCGAAGGTCATGTCAAGGTCTCAGAATCTGGTCGCCGAATGGCACAAGGAATCTGCCCTACATGTGGCACCAAGGTAAACCGTATCTTGGGCAAGGCTTAAACACTTAATTTATTTAGGTCTCGTATAAGTCTCAGGTCACCTCCACCTTATCGGTGGAGGTGATTTTTTATCCCCAGATACCGTGTGAAGCCGTATCCCCTCACACATTCCACGCCATTCTTCGGGGGTGACGGAACATCTTTTTGACCATAGATATTTTCGACTTAAAAGTGGAGTATCCCTGACTCGCACGCAGACAGTCTGGGAGAACGAATATCGCCTTGGGCTCCCAACGCATGGAGTCGTACTGAGATCGGGTTTACATGCACAGATCGCTCGCAATCTAGATGGAAGAGCAAGCACCCAAGAGATAGCTCGTGCTCTCAAATGCGAAACGGAAGAAATATTTACATTCGTAAAACTCCTAAGAGCCGAGGGGCTCATCGAAGAACACATACATACCCAGCGGCCAACTGATAAAGATTTTAGTGCAGAGTTAATTTTCCTTCGCGAATCAACCGAGCGAAGACTGCTTACCCATCGTGCTGGTCACCATGACGGAGGTTTTCAAGAGCTATCCGAAAGAGGCAACGCAACAATTATAATTTCTGGTGAAAATCGATTTGCTCATAATTTATTGGCCGCTCTCTTGGCATCGGGTTTCACACATACCCGATTAATTAGCCGAAGAGTTATGCCATCTCGAATATCGGGAGAGGATGTTTGCGGGATCACGGTACGGACCAGCGATATTGGAAAGGTGAGAAAGGAATTCACTGAGGAGATTACCCGAAGTTCACGAATTGCTCGAGGAGATCACGTTGCAAAGAGTCGGCCTGATCTCATAATTTCGGCTACGCCTATCGAATGGGATTACGTTCAACGCTGGATGAGTGAGGGCTCGACTCACCTACACATCAATCCACTTATCGGCCAAGAGGTCGAAGTTGGGCCGTTCGTGGTACCCGGCGTATCTCCCTGTTTGCGTTGCGTAACATTGATAAAGCGTGAGAATGGTACGAGCGTTGATCAGGAGTTCGTGCTTGCTGAACTTCCCAGTGCAGCCATCGCTTACCTCTCGGGACTCGTGACCCTTGCAGTCGGAGAATTCTTTGCAACAGGCTCGAGCCCATTATTGGCTCGCTCCTACTGGATTGATTTACTCAATCCATTGCACGCGCCTGAATTCCGCCACTGGAACTTTCACCCGGCCTGCGGGTGCCAGAATTAATCACTTAACTGGCGATCGCTTCATTCTCGTTTTGCGAAACCACATCGGCTGCATTTGATGATACCGGAGGGAGGGATGGGATGGCTGGAGATATCCGCGGGCGACCGACTGTCCGTTTGGCAGCAACTGGTTGACCTTCTACGAATAGTTCTCCGCCCCATACCCCGCACGGTTCTTGCCTGGAGAGTGCACCTTCTAGACATGCTGTTCTCATTGGACAGTTGGAGCAGAGCGATTTGGCCATCGCAACTCGTGCAGAAGACTCATCAAAAAAGAGATCAGGATCAGCGTTGTGGCAGGGAAGTGAGATTTCTCCTGTCACATCACCAAGACCAATCATCTTCTCATCAGCCCAGCCCGGCACTAACAATTCACTAAAGAGAACAGCCATTGCTCTCACCTCCAATTTCTCGCTTTTCCTATTTTTGCTTCTGTGTTTTGACTTTGAGTTTTTCCGGTAGTTCTGAGTAAAAGAAAAAGGACCGCTCATCCGATTGGATGTGCGGCCCCTGGTGGGTCTCTTCGAGTTATCGAATAGAACTCCAGGTTCCGCGCTCTCCATAGGCGGCAAAATTCTTGGTTGCCCAGAATGTGGCCGCATTGGCATTGGCATCGGCGTGGGCATATGTATGAGATGTATGAGTCGTTGGTGTGGCAGATCTCAGGGCAGAAGAAGAGCAAGCACGTGACGTGCTTGCTCTTAGAAGTGTCAGGGTCACATCCGCCTCCTAATCTTCAAAATCTCTAATAAAAGTACTACTTCTTGTATTGCTTCTAGTGATTCTATCCGTAACTCGACCGAGGTTACCGTTGGCAGAACGATAATATTACGGCAGCAGCACCAAAACTCGCAACCTAATTAATATTCAATATAACGATTTGATTTTGTTTAGGAGTTAGGAGGTAATCAGCCCAGCCAAAAAAAGACTGGGAGTACCGGAGTAGCTGATGTGGACGGTTTCTTTAGCTCGAGTCAAGCCCACGTAAAACAGGCGCCTCTCCTCCTCTATCTCTGAGTCGAGGGATCCCATAGGCAAAATTCCTTCATTTACGCTCACGAGAAAGACATGAGCCCACTCCAAACCTTTGGCGGCATGAAGAGTCGAGAGAACTACACCGGGCAGGGTTGGTGGATTGTTCTGTTCTGCCCGATCCTCCAATTCACGCAGATACGTTCTCATGCTTTGAGCACCCGCTGCCTGCAAATGCGCACCCAATGAGATAAATGCGCGCACGTAGTCAGCGTTACCAAATGGCCTAAGCACGGACTGCAAATCTGTAAACCAATCAGCGCCATCCGCGGGTAAGACAGATGCACTTCGAATAACTCGCATTGCATCACGAACATCCACGCGGTCAAAGAAGCGCTCACTATTTTTAAGTTGTGTTTCTACTCCATGCGCTTTAAGTGCAGATTCAAACGGATCCAATCCCCCATTTGTTCGAGTCAATATTGCAATATCAGAATGCACCTTCCCCAAAGTTGCAATTTTTTCAACCACGGCACTCACCTCTGCATGAGTAGAGCCAAAACCTCTAAGTTCCAATTCTTCTCCGCGTTCATTGACAGAAGATAGTTCGTGATCGCTGTGAGAGGTTCCTTCTCTAAGAATCCGGTTAGCAATTTTTATAATCTCTGGGGTTGAGCGATATCCCTTAGTAAGATGTATGACCCGCGCTTTAGGAAATCGATGTGGGAATCCAAGTAAGAATTGTGAGCTGGCTCCTGCAAAACTATAAATAGTTTGCGCCGCATCACCAACAACACAAATATCATCGCGATTACCTAACCATAAATTCAGAAGTCTTTGTTGCAGCGGTGAAACATCCTGATACTCATCAACAGTAAAGTAGCGATACTGATCGCGGACCCTATCCCTTACATCGTGATCTTCTTCCATCATGCCCACTGTCAGAAGCAGCACATCTTCAAAGTCAATAAGGCGCTCTTGATACTTGAGAGTTTCATAGGCTTGATACACTTTTGCGACCTCAGCAAAATTCTCTTTATCCGAACGTCCATTGGGAATTCGCAAAGTGCGGCCCACTCCAAGCGCTTCATCGACATAATCATTCGGCGCAGTTTGTAAGGATTTAGCCCACTCGATCTCTCCGCTTATTTCACGTAACGTGGAGACACCTGGAACCAAGAAGGTGTCGCTAAAACCCATTGCATCACTAATAAAACTCCCCTTGGACGTTAGGAGTTTTGGAAAGCTACCACCAAATGAATATGGCCAGAAATACATAAGCTGCCGGAGCGCTGCAGAGTGAAAGGTACGCGCGGCGGCATTTGGCACCCCTAGCGCGCGCAAGCGGGCCCGCATTTCTCCAGCCGCGCGGGCAGTAAAGGTTAGAGCGAGAGTCTTCGTTGGGTCGGCGACACCCGCCGCAACTGCATATGCAATCCGATGGGTAATGGTTCGAGTTTTGCCGGTCCCCGCCCCCGCAATAATGCAGAGTGGACCACGGATAGTAGTTACCGCTTCGCGCTGCTCCTGGTCTAAGCCTTTAAGAATCTCTTCCAATTCCATAAAAGTTCCTAAGGCCGCCAAGTTTCAGCGCCTGGCAACTCTGGACGGTCTACTCCGTACCACGATTGAATCATTGCTCTTGCGACACTTATGGATGGTGGCAAAAGCAGCGTTCCCTCCATTATGGCTGCATATAACCCATCGCGGTCATACCAACGAATCTCAACTATCTCCTCACCATCAGGACGAGCGTTTTCTGGATCTTGAATAGTTGCCTGGAAGGCGATCATGAGAGATTGTGGAAAAGGCCAGGGCTGCGAACCCAAATAGGTGATATCTGAAACCTGAACACCGGACTCTTCAAAAACTTCTCGAACTACGCACTGTTCGAATGATTCACCTGCTTCAACAAACCCTGCGAAAGTCGAAAAGCGATGTTCAGGCCAAACTGCCTGGCGTCCCAAAAGAATTCGATCCTCTTTATCTTTTACTAAGACGATTATCGCGGGATCGGTACGAGGATAGAGCTCGTGGCCTTTGGCGCAACGCCTCACAGACCCTCCCAGCGCGGGCTCTGAGATCTCGCCACACTTGGGACAGAATGGATTGCTGTGGTGCCAATGTGCCAGCGCTTGGGCGTGAACCGCTAAGCCGATCTCAAGATTACTGAGCTGCGAACTCACCTCTCGCAGTGTTTTGTAATCCTCCTGTGCACCGAGCAACTCTTGCGAACACCAGAGAAAGTAGCTCTCTCCCCCTTCCACGCCTAGGAAGATTCGCTCTCCAACTCCTCCAATTTCGGTGGGGATGATTAAATTGAGCGACGCGCCAGCCATCAGAAATCCTGTGCCATCAAAGTGAATAACGCGGGATGATTGCCAGGTCGTCTCTAGCGCAGATTCATCATTTCTAATGTGGGCCATTCGATCCACACTGGAGCGCGAGAGGGTAAGATTTAGAATTTTCATCAGGGGGCGACCCTACTAGCCTGACCTCATGAAGGTCATCTCATGGAATATCTTTAACGGTCAAGCGGCCAATCCCAGCCAGCCCATCCCCCCACTTGTTGAATCATTACAAGCGACAATCGTCTCCGTTGGTGGTGACGTGCTCGCGGTCCAAGAGGTGGATGAGAAACAAGCGCGCTCGGGGTCGGTGCACCAGATGGAGGTAATTGCAGAGGCGATGGGAGCTCCCTACTGGGGTTATGCCCGCGCCGTAATTGGGACACCAGGATTTGGTTGGCGTAAACCCACCGCAGAAGAGAAAATTATTTACTCCGATTCCTCTCTTCCTGGTTATGGGATAGGACTTGCCTCCAAGATTCCAGTTAAGAATTGGTACCGTCTTGATTTACCGGCTTCCTGGTTTGGGCTGGCATTGGCTTACCCAACGGAAAAAGGTTTCCGGCTGAAATATGCCAAAGATGAACCGCGGGTAGCGATCATCGCGGAGCTGGAAAATGGTTTTACCGTTGCAGCAACTCACCTCTCCTTTGTTCCATTTTGGAATTATTATCAATTGCTCAAGTTAATTCGTTACATGCGCACGTTGCCAGGTGAACCTTTAATCGTCGGCGATATCAATCTCCCTTGGAATATTCCAACGACATTTACAACATGGAGATCCTTGGTGCAGAAAAAAACATTCCCGTCCTACAAACCTTCGCTGCAGTTTGACTACATCTTGGCAGCTAAAAAAAATAGAAAATTAATTGCTATTCCTATCGAGTTTGAAAGTTCTCAGATGAGTGACCACTTGCCGATCGGTGTTGACCTGCGCCGCAATTAGTCATTTAGTCATTCAATGGCACGGTGGCGATCAGAGTCGCAATTTCCTCTTCTGTCGATAAATTCTCGCGATAAATAGTTCGATCATCGGCTACATAATGAAATGCAGCCCTTATATTTTCAATAGGGATGTTATGAAGCATCGAGTAGGCCAATCGATACATTGCTAGTTGAATAGAGGCAACTTCCAGATCTTCACCTTCCTTAACGCGGCCAGTCTTCCAATCGACCACTTCAAAGTGATCGCCATCCTGGTAGATGGCATCAATTCGACCACGAAGCACAATACCGTTTATGACAGTTTCAAATCCCTCCTCCACTGCAATTGGATTGCGCTGAGCCCATTTCGACGCGAGCCATTTGTCCTGAAGCTCTCGTAGTGGCACATCTGCAGTGGGCATTGGGTCGAAGAGATCTTCATCGAAGAGGGTTTGCGACCCACATTGCCGCTCGACCCATAGATGAAACTCAGTACCTTGCTTTGCATATTTATCTATGTGGCGTGGCATGGGGCGGCGGATATTGCGTGCAAGATCTTCGGGATCGCTCTTCATGGAGATCAACGTAGATACGGATAAGCGCTGAGGTAGGTAGACAGTCTCTGGGTGGCGCGAACGTTGCATTTCGTCAATGAGCGCCTTTGCATCGTGAAGAACTGTTTGGTGCGAAGGATCACCGTCAGAAGCAATGAGTTCTGTGAGATCCAAAACTGTACTCGCAGCTACCAACTGCGCTGATTTCTGGATCAAATCTCTCCGGCCACTGGCCACTGGCCATTGCGCGGTTCGGGGTTCGGGCAGAGATGGATTTTCTAGTGGCTTCTCTGAAAAAGTTAGAATCGATTGAGCATCTCTTTCAATAAGAAATTCATGGAGCAATGTGAATAATTCACTCTGATCTACGGCTTTCTTACCATCCCTAAACCAAGATGCGGTGCAGAGCAGGTGTGATTTTGCGCGAGTAAAAGCTACATAACCTAACCTCAACTCTTCGATTTTATGTCGAGCTTTTTGGGCATCTTCAAAAGCTCCAAGGGCACCTGACACTCGCGCAGCTACAAAGGCATCATCTCCTGGTGGAAATTGGAAATCGTGAAACTGCAATCTATCTCCGCGGAATTTGATCGGGAGGGAACCCGGGTATTTAGTCCACGATTTTGAAGCCGAACCACTATTTGGAAATAGACCTTTAAGTAACCCAGGGACTGACACCACATCCCATTCCGAGCCCTTCGCTCCATGAACGGTAAGTATTTGTACCGCTCCCTTAGTTGGCGTAACTGAGGTTGGCTTTAACCCACCCTCACGTTCGTCCGCGGTTTCTAGCCACGTGAGAAATGCCGAGAGAGTTCCTCCGGTTCTAGAGAACGAAGCTGCCTCATCCATAAACTTTTCTAGGTGTCGTCGCCCGTTCTGCCAACCATCTCGAACTAATGTTTCAACATCAAGGCGCAAGAATCGTTCTGCTAATTGCACCTTGTCTGGTATCGAGCCTGTCATGGTGCGGCGCAAGGTTTTTAACTCTCTAGAAAATTCCTTTAATCGTTGTATTCCTTCCAACGAAAAATCAGAAATGAGTGCCTCATCTATTAACTCCAAAGCTTCAATAATGGAGCCGACAGCGAAGTCATTAGAATCTAAATTCTCTTCACTTCCGAATTCCAGAATCTGCTCTAAGCGATCAGATCGCCTGGAATTAGACCGACGGGCAATCTCGCGGGAATACCGACCAAGCGCGTAAATATCTTTTGCTCCAAGAGCTAAACGCGGCCCGACCAAAAGTCTGGCCAATGCCGTCCCCGCATCGGGATAAGTCAAAAGTCGAAGTAGAGCGATGATGTCAGCGATCTCCGGAACGTGGATGAGTCCACCAAGACCCAAAACTTCCGTAGGAATCTCGCGCTCGCGCAGCGCTAACTCGATAAGAGGTATATAAGCCTTAACTCGGACTAAAACTGCGAAGGTTAATCTCTCTTCCTCCGGAATACTGGAATCGTTGGGATCCTTCCATAGCGTTGCGAAGTAATCAGCAATCGCGGCGGCTTCATCTTCAGGCGTTATATAAAGTCCGCAAGAGAGATGACCTTGCGGTGCATCAGGTCTTGCCCGCAATGAATCAACTTCGCGAATACGCCGTGCGTTCGGTTCAGTGCTTGAATAATGGCTAATGAGTCCGATGATGCGATTTGAGAAATCTAGGATCTGTTGATCATTACGCCACGTTGTAAGTAGCGGGAACTTTTCGCAACGTCCGCCAAAATTAGCAGGAAAATTCGAGAGAGTTTCTGCACTAGCTCCACGCCAGCCATAAATTGCTTGGTTTGGATCACCCACTGCGGTGACAGCATGTCCTTGACCAAAGAGTGATGACAAGAAACGCACCTGCGAATAAGAGGTGTCTTGGTACTCATCTAGGAGCACAACTTTGTATTTACTCCGTTCAATCGTGGAGAGTTCAGGAAAGTTCTCTACCAGTTTTGCGGCGTATGACATCTGATCATTAAAGGTGAGTCGTCCTGTGAGCTTACGGTCCTCATCAAGTTTTTCAACCATGGGCAAGATGGCTAAACGCTCACTTACCACCTCTTTAGCCGTGCGCACCTCCTCGTTGCCACCGACAGTCACAGCATCCAGTCGTTCGGAAAATTCAACGAGAAAATCACGAAGCTCTGAAATTGAGGCGCTGTGCTCACCTAACTCTCCGGAGAGAGTCATAGCTGCTTCAACGATATAATCCGGTCCGTGGTAAATCGGGGAGTCGACTTCGGTAAAACTATTGACCACCGAATACGTCAACTGCCAGGCGGCTGCCTCTCCCAGTGGATCCCCATCAGTATCAAGGCCCATTCGAATTCCATGCTCGGCTAATACCTGGCCCGCGTACGAGTGATAGGTCGAGACATCAACAGAGATATCAAGATACTTAGCGTTACCTTTGGGATCAGGTATTAATCCTGCGCTGCGAAGTTGAATCAAGCGTTTGCGGATACGGGTTGCCAGTTCACCCGCTGCCTTGCGAGTGAAGGTGAGTCCCAAGATTTGATCAGGAGTTACAACTCCATTTGCTACCAACCAGAGGACGCGCTGGGACATAGTCTCAGTCTTTCCAGAACCCGCTCCAGCAATAATCACAGTTGGTCCAAAATGCCTAGATTCAATAATTGCCCTCTGCTCCGCAGTCGGCTCAATTAATTTTCCATTAATCTTTGCTAGTGCCTTGGCTATTTCCAGTGCTGAGATCTCTTTATCAAGTTCAATGGATCCATTGACGATGCGTGCTCTCATTATTCGATCACACTCCTACCCTCTGATTGCAAGGGGCACATAGCTCGAAGAACACAGATCGTGCATCGCTTATTAATGACCGCTTGAAATGTCGCCGCAGCCATACCCTCGGCAGTCTCCTGAATCTCTTGCTCGACAGACTTCCGAATTATTGGAGGCTGATCCAGAGTTTGATTCTTGTTGGATTTTGATTTTAGGAAGAGCAAGCCAGCTCCCACACTCTGCGCGTCTGCGGGAAGATGCGCAAATCCACCTGCAACTACACCAAGTTGATATGCCGCTAATTGTTTATTCCTCTTGGCCTCCTCCTTTGTAACCGCAATACCCGTTTTGATATCGACCACAAAGTATTCACCCGTTATTGGATCTCGTTCCAGACGATCCACGGTACCGCTCAACTTTGCCCGACCTATTTGGAGAGCAAAATCAGATTCCGTCGAAATTAGCTCGCGGGGATTTGCCTGATGCCACTCATAAAAGCGGGTCAACATACGAGTTGCTTCATCTAGTTGTTGAGTTTTAACCCAACCCACATTTTGATCCACCAGAGGCCACGCTTCTGTTAACTGAGCAATACCTTCTTCTAGAGTGAGTTCGGGTTTAGTAAGAAGTTGTGATGCAATGAAGTGGATTGCGACTCCTAAGAGTTGCGCCGTGGAATCGCCATCTTGAGCGCCAGACTTTTCGAGGAACCATTTCAAGCCGCAATCATCAAATGAGGTTAATGAACTCGGAGATACATGGACCGGTTTTTCTGGATCAATAATGGTGAGATCAGAACTCAGATCACGGACACCTAGCCACTGTGATGGGTCAGCACTCTTAATTCCTGATACTGCGAGTGTTTTCAAGAGACCAGCGGCGAATTCAGATCCTTTGATTGTTGCTCTGCGTAACTCTGCAACTAAGGCTTGCGATGTAATCTCGCGCTCCGGAGTTGTAAGAACATCCTGCGAGGATTCGTGATGAAGCGCTTCGTAAATCTCTTCGAAATAACGGGAGGGAAGAGAGTCTTCATCTGCATATGCAGTGACCAACAAACGTGATTTGGCTCTGGAGAGTGCCACGTAGAGCAACCGGCGTTCATCGGCGGCCAAGCCCGTTGCTGCTGAAGCAGCTATTTCGGCCCGAGCTGTTAAGCCACTGCGATCAGCTTCTACAAGACGCTCACTTCCTAATAGCGATCCTCGCTCTTTGAGATTGGGCCATCGCCCTTCTTGTACCCCAGTGACAACAACAAACTCCCACTCTTGCCCCTTGGCAGCATGAACTGTCTTGATAGTGACAACTTCTTCGCGCGCCGCTGACGCTGTAATTGAGTCACTCATAATCCGCTCATCCATCAATTGCGAGATGAATAGTCCAGGCGCAGCACCAACGTTGCGCTCGGTAAATCTGCGAGCGCTTTCAAAAAGTTGAATAACCGCATCAAGATCACGATCCGCCTGTGCACCACGAACGCCGCCAGCTAGCGCTCGTTCGCGCCACAGCTCGGAGATTTGGCGGCCTTCAAAGTTAACTGCAGAATCCCAAATCGACCATAATAAATCAGAGATATCACGAGAACCTTTGAGGGCCTTTCGTGATTTTCGGAGCAGATCATTGAGCCTCTTAATTGAGGGAATCTGCTCCCATTCCAATTCAGCAATTGGTTCGGTCAGTGCATCAATCATCATCTCGGTCGTACTGCGATGATCCGTGCGGACCGCGGCAAAGGCTAATCTCATCTGGCGAAGTTCTAGCGCATCAGAACCACCATATTCGGAGAGCAATATTTCCTCTAGTGCTGGCCAATCTTGCGCCGAAAGTGGCGCAGTTTTGAGTGCGATCTTGGCGATTAAGAGCATAGGCATAATTGCAGGATTTTCAGAGAGAGCAATTGCCAACGCATCGATAGCTACTGGAATTCCACTCTGGATACATGCGCGTTGTAGCGCTTCCACTTCTGGGCCAGAAGATCTCACCAGTACTGCCATCTGAGACCAAGGCAGAGCATCTTTAAGGTGTGCGCTACGAAGGCTATGAGCGATAAACCGGGCAGACTCTCCTTGCGAGGATAACTTCGCAATACGTACGCAGGTCCCTACACATTCAGTCTTAGTAGAAATCCGGGTACGAAACTTGGAGCTCTGGGTGAAACCTGCTGCGATCTCGCCAACTAACTGGTTAATTTTTGGGGAGCCACGGAAATCCTCAGTGAGGGTTACATAGTTAGGCGTTTGCTCTGATAAGTAAATGATAAGACTATCTGGATCTGCTCCACGAAATCTTCCGACTGCAGAATCAGGATCCGCAAATAACAATAGATCTTCCGGAGCCAATAACTCTAATAACTTTCGCTGCGAAGGATCACTCTCCTGAAATTCATCAACAACGATAGTTGTGAATCGCTTACGAAAATAGGTGAGGCGAGCGTTATCTCCTTGTAGCAAGTAAATCGCCTCATTAATGATCGAGCTCGGATCAATCCGAACTAAACGCTCCCCCACAGTTGCGCTCTTTAATTCATTGGCCCCAAAGTAAGAGGCCCAAAAATGAGCGACACCGTCCCAGTAATCCTCACGCAATAACTTTCCACGCTCTTGAAGAGCCTTGGCATCTAGACCCAACTCGGTAGCACGCAGAATCAGGTCACGAACTTCGCGAACAAATCCTCGAGTTTCACGTGCGTACTTAAGATCTTGATGCCAGGGAATATCGACATGAAGATTGCCCAGCATCTGCGAGATTGCTAAATCTTGTTCCGCTCCTGAGACGAGTACATAACGTGCATTATCTGGTGCCAATTTCTCATTAAGAATTGAGAACGCCAAGGAGTGAAAGGTTCGAGCTAAAGGTTCGAAGGTTGTTGAACCTGCTCGTAGCGCAATTGCATCTCGCAACTCCGAAGCGCTATCTCGCCCGTAGGTCAGAATCAAAATGGAGTTAGGGTCCACTCCCTCTCGGACCCGCGCAATCACTGATCCAATGAGAGTTGTGGTCTTGCCTGTCCCTGGGCCGCCGTAGACAACGAGAGGTGAACCTCGATGCGCAATTACCTGGCTCTGGGAAGCGGAAAAAGTAAAGGTCGGTTCAGGCGTGATACGCCGAACCAACCTCAACTTTTGTGAATCCTTTGCCATGTCACTATCTAACCCTTTGGGGGTGACATCACCATGAATTTAGGACTAATCGCCTAGCCGCGTCCGCCTATTCAGCGTTTTGGTTTACCTTCTTATTTCGTCCTACGGTACGCGCTCGCTCATTTTGATCGAGGACCGTTTTGCGAATTCGAACGTGCTTAGGAGTTACCTCGATGCATTCATCTTCGCGGCAAAATTCCAAAGCCTGCTCAAGGTTAAGGAGACGAGGAGGAACGATGCGGTTTGCATCATCAGCGCCAGAAGAACGCATGTTGGTCAACTTCTTCTCTCGAACTATGTTGACATCCATATCCTCGGTCCGGGAATTCTCGCCAACGATCATTCCTTCGTAGACTTCGGTTCCAACTTCGAGGAAGATAATTCCGCGCTCTTGGACGCCATCAACGGCATAAGCAGTCACAACTCCGCGACGGTCGGATACAAGTGAGCCACTTACCCGGGTGCGAATCTCACCGTGCCAGTTCTCATAGCCATCGAATACATGGTGAATAAGACCAGTTCCACGAGTTTCAGTAAGGAATTCAGTTCTAAATCCGATAAGACCACGTGAGGGAACCTTGTAATCCATACGTATCCATCCGGTTCCGTGGTTAACCATCTGCTCCATACGACCTTTACGAAGTGCCATGAGCTGCGTAGCCACACCGAGGAAGTCTTCTGGGATATCGACTGTCAGGCGCTCCATTGGCTCCTGCAACTTTCCGTTCACAGTTTTGACGACCACTTGTGGTTTTCCGACAGTCAATTCGAAACCTTCACGGCGCATGATTTCCACGAGTACCGCGAGCTGTAGCTCTCCACGACCTTGAACTTCCCATGTATCCGGACGATCAGTATTTAATACTCGAAGGGAGACGTTACCGACGAGCTCAGCATCAAGACGGTTCTTAACTTGACGAGCTGTCAGTAATTTTCCTTCTTGTCCTGCGATAGGCGACGTATTGATTCCAATAGTCATCGAGATAGAGGGCTCATCAACAATGATCAAAGGCAAGGCATGTGGCCTCTCAAGATCAGCGAGGGTTTCACCCAAGGTAATTGTTGGAATTCCAGCTATAGCGACAATATCTCCCGGACCAGCTTCTAGCGCTGATACGCGTTCCAGACCATCAGTAATCAAGAGCTCAGATATTTTCACTCTTTCACTAGCGCCATCGGTCTTCATCCACATGACGGTCTCACCTTTTTTGATGACCCCTTCGCGAATGCGACAGAGCGCTAAACGACCAAGGTAAGGAGATGAGTCAAGGTTGGTGACATGAGCTTGTAAAGGAGCGTCCTCATGATAAACCGGAGCTGGAATTGTCTTAAAAATAACTTCAAAGAGTGAATCCAAGTTTGGTTGATCGGGCATTACACCATTGTCTGGGCGATTGAGTGATGAGCGTCCAGCTTTTGCAGAAGCGTAAACAATTGGGAATTCAATCTGCTCTTCATTGGCATCAAGATCCAAGAAGAGGCCGTATGCCTCGTCAACAACTTCTGCAATACGTGAATCTGGACGATCAACTTTGTTGATTAAGAGGATCACCGGAAGATTCTTCTCTAGGGCTTTACGCAACACGAAACGAGTCTGAGGCAGTGGTCCTTCGGATGCATCAACGAGCAAAATAACGCCATCCACCATTTCAAGTCCGCGCTCGACCTCGCCACCAAAGTCGGCGTGGCCTGGAGTATCTATAATGTTTACAGTCTGCGAGCCGCGACGAATCGAGGTGTTCTTCGCCAGAATGGTGATTCCCTTTTCACGTTCTAGATCCATGGAATCCATAACACGATCGCGGTTTTCACCCTCTTTTTGATGCTCGGCGAATGCGCCAGATTGTGTCAACATCGCATCGACCAAAGTGGTCTTGCCATGGTCAACGTGAGCAATGATTGCTACGTTACGCAGATCGTCGCGCTTTTTGAGTTCACCAGTGATGAACGGACTTTTCTCGTACTTTAGTTTGATTGTCATACGTTGAACCTAAACTCCACTACATCACCGTCAGCCATTACGTACTCTTTGCCTTCCATGCGGACTTTGCCGCGAGCACGGGCCTCTGTCATTGAACCTGCTTCTATCAAATCATCAAAAGCCACTATTTCGGCCTTGATGAAACCTTTTTGGAAATCGGTGTGAATCACACCTGCCGCAACGGGTGCGGTATCACCTTTATGAATTGTCCATGCGCGCGTCTCTTTAGGACCGGCGGTGAGATAGGTCTGAAGCCCAAGAGTTTCAAATCCCACCCCAGCGAGCGTGACCAGACCCGGCTCATCCATGCCAATTTCTTGCAGAAATTCTTGTAAATCTGCTTCATCTAACTCAGCGAGCTCCGCTTCCGTCTTAGCATCCAAGAAGATTGCTTGGGCGGGGGCAACTAAACCTTGTAACTCTTTACGTAATTCTAGATCGCCTAGTTCGGCGGCATCAACGTTAAAGACATATAAGAATGGCTTGGTGGTCATCAATTGCAATTCGGCGATTGCTGCAAGGTCTACTTTGGAGCCGAAGAGTAACTTCCCTTGATTCAAAATTGTTTGCGCTTCCTTGACCGCTTCAATAGTCGCAGCCTTCTCCTTATGAATCCGAGCCTCTTTCTCCAGCCGAGGTAGCGCTTTCTCGATAGTTTGTAGATCTGCGAGCGCTAACTCAGTATTGATAACTTCGATATCGGA
>JAYTQV010000064.1:0-46108 GCA_043746515.1 Actinomycetes bacterium
TAGACTCCTCACTTACGCCGACGGGGCGTAGCGTAGTGGCTAGCGCGCCTGCTTTGGGAGCAGGAGACCGGGAGTTCGAATCTCCCCGCCCCGACCAGAAATAAGACCAAACAGTCGAAAGGGCCTTCGTGAAAAGCGCCATAGAAAAAATGAGCGAGACTCGTTCCAAATTGAATATAGAAGTTTCCTTTGAGGAGTTGGCTCCCTACCTGGCTAAAGCCAGTAAGGCACTTTCAGAGAAGATCACTGTCCCTGGCTTTCGTAAAGGCAAAGTTCCAGCACAGCTCGTAGAACAGCGGGTGGGTCGTGCTGCAATTTTGGACGAGGCAATCAACTTGTCGCTCGGAGATTTTTACTCAACTGCAAAAAAAGAGCATGCCTTAGCGGCAATAGGTCGACCACAAGTAGATATCACGGAATTGGTTGATAAGGAGAAGTTGTCATTTACAGTTGAAGTGGATGTCCGTCCCAAAATCACTTTACCCAATTTTTCAGAGTTGACCCTGACTGTTGAAGATGTCGTAGTAGGGGATTCAGAGGTTGATGAGCAAGTTGATGTTTTGCGCGCTCGCTTCGGAACGTTAACGACGGTAGAAAAAACAATCGAATCTGGTGATTTTGTTACGATTGATCTGGTTGCATCTGCAAATGGCGTTCCTCTCGAAGGTGGTACTGCCAATGACATTTCATACGAAGTTGGTTCAAATAGCATGGTCGATGGAATGGACGACGCTCTCCACGGTTTGTCTGCTGGCGATAGCAAGCGTTTCACCACCAGTCTTGTAGGGATGCCCGAAGGTGAGACGGGTGAAGTTGATGTAACTGTTAAAGCCGTCAAGCACCGTGATCTACCACCCCTAGATGATTCATTTGCGAAGCTCTCGTCAGAGTTTGATACTCTCGTTGAACTCAAGGATGATGTGCAATCGCGAATTGAACGAGTGAAACACTTGGAACAAGGAGCAGCTGCTCGTGATCAACTGGTAGAGCTCTTGGTTGAAACCATTAAATTCCCTCTGCCAGAGAAATTCATTGAAGATGAAGTCTATACTCACCTAGAAGGTGAGGGTCGATTGGAAGATATCGCTCACCGTGAGGAAGTCACTGTCCAAACCACTAAACAACTGACGTATGAAATTATTTTGGACACGATTGTTTCCGCTGAGAACGTGTCAGTCAATGAAAGTGAATTAACCGAGTACTTAGTTCGACAGGCTCAACGTTATGGAATGACTCCTGATCAGTTCATCCAAGAGGTAACCATGAACGGCCAAATTGGCACCATGGTCTCTGAGGTTTCCCGCGCAAAGGCTTTGGCATCAGTCCTAGGCCGAGTAAAAGTGGTCACAACTTCAGGTAAGAGCGTGAATTTAGAGGATCTTCGTCCAAAGCCTGAGTCACCTGAAGTGGAAGCCGAATAGCACTTCTCTCAGGGCGAACAATTCCGATGTGAAAGTTGTCTATATCGGGAAGCGTGGAGCAGGAAAAATTGTTACTGTCATAACAAGAGTCGACGCTGCGCTTTCAGGGTTGATGTCAGGAGGAAAAGTGGATCCAATCACCGCTCGTTCAGCGGCTCAATTTGCAGGTGGATTAGACGATCAGGTCTATCAACGACTGCTTCGAGAGCGAATTATTTTTATGGTCGGACAGGTCGAGGACAATATGGCAAACGCCATCGCAGCTCAGATGCTGCTCCTCGCCGCTGAGGACCAAGAAAAAGATATTTTCTTGTATATCAATTCCCCCGGGGGTTCCGTCACTGCTGGGATGGCGATTTACGACACCATGCAATACATCAAGAATGATGTTGCGACAGTCACCATGGGGCTTGCTGCTTCGATGGGTCAGTTCTTGCTGACAGCGGGTGCAGCAGGTAAGCGCTATGCGCTTCCCAACGCTCGAGTCCTCATGCACCAACCATTAGGTGGTATTGGTGGTACGGCAACAGAAATTAAAATTCAAGCAGATCAAATGAAATTCACTAAGCGCAAGATGGCAGAACTTATTTCATTTCACTCAGGACAGAGCGTAGAAAAGATTACGGAAGATTCGGATCGAGATCGCTGGTTTGATGCCGAAGAGGCAATGCAATACGGATTGATCGATCATGTCGTTCGATCCGCAGGACAAGTTTCAGGAAGCGGTGGAACAGCATGAACAACGAGATGAATAGAGCCCAAGAAATTACTGGCCGTTACGTTCTGCCAACTATCGAAGAGAAAACTTCGTATGGGTACAAGCGTCTAGATCCGTACACAAAACTCTTTGAAGAGCGCATTATTTTCGTTGGACAGGCTATTGATGACACTGTTGCGAATGACGTGATGGCTCAGCTCTTGACTCTGGAGTCAATGGACCCAGACCGCGACATCATGATGTATATCAATTCACCAGGTGGATCATTCACTGCTCTCACTGCAATTTATGACACGATGCAATTTGTTCGCCCGGATGTGATGACAATCTGTCTTGGTCAAGCCGCATCGGCCGCCGCTGTGCTTCTTGCTGGCGGAGCCAAAGGAAAGCGCATGGCTCTTGAAAATGCACGGATCTTGATACACCAGCCATATTCCGAAGGTGGCGGTCAAGGGTCGGATATCGAAATCCAGGCTGCAGAAATCATGCGTATGCGAACTCTTCTAGAGACGATGCTTGCCAAAGATTCCAACAAGACTGTCGATGAGGTATCAAAAGATATCGAACGAGACAAAATTCTCACGGCCGAAGAGGCAGTTACCTATGGAATCATTGATCAAGTTCTAGCCAGTCGTAAAGCGATCAAGTCGTAACCAATTCTTCTATAAGCGAACAGGCTGGGTGGGAAAACCTTCCCAGCCTTTTGCCTTTCCATTTACGATTCACTCATGACCACGCGAATTGGCGAGACCAGCGATCTGCTTAAGTGCTCCTTCTGTGGCAAAACTCAAAAGCAGGTAAAGAAATTAATCGCAGGTCCTGGCGTATACATCTGTGATGAGTGCATAGATCTCTGCAATGAAATCATTATCGAAGAGCTCAACGAAACTTCTCAACTTGGTCTCACTGAAGTCCCAAAACCTCAAGAGATCTACTCATTCCTTGATCAATATGTTGTAGGTCAAGATCGTGCCAAGAAATCTCTCTCAGTGGCTGTCTACAACCATTACAAGAGAGTTCAATCAGATTTGGGCCACCGCGAAGATTCAGTTGAACTGGCGAAGTCGAATATTTTAATTTTAGGACCCACGGGATGCGGAAAAACTCTGCTTGCTCAAACTTTGGCACGAATGCTCAATGTTCCTTTTGCTATAGCTGACGCAACAGCGCTCACTGAAGCCGGATATGTGGGCGAAGATGTTGAAAATATTCTGCTCAAACTTATTCAAGCTGCCGACTTTGATGTTAAGAAAGCAGAAACTGGAATTATTTACATTGACGAGATCGACAAGGTTGCCCGTAAATCAGAGAATCCATCCATCACCCGAGATGTATCAGGTGAAGGTGTACAACAAGCGCTTCTTAAGATTTTAGAGGGCACTACGGCATCAGTGCCACCACAAGGGGGGCGAAAGCATCCACATCAAGAATTTCTGCAAATCGACACTACTAATATTCTTTTTATTGTTGGGGGAGCATTCGCCGGACTTGAGAAAATAATTGAAGGACGTAAAGGAAAAGCTGGAGTTGGATTTAACGCCACTTTGCAAACACAAGCTGATATCGACAAAATCGATATTTTCGGCGATGTAATGCCAGAAGATCTGCTCAAGTTTGGAATGATTCCAGAGTTCATTGGTCGTCTTCCCATTTTGACCAGTGTGGAAAATTTAGATCGTCCTGCACTTATGCAGATCTTGACTGAACCAAAGAACGCACTAGTAAAGCAGTACCAGCGCCTATTTGATATCGATGGAGTTGAGTTGGAGTTCACGCCAGAAGCCCTCGAAGTTATAGCGGATCTCGCAATCAAGCGTGGAACAGGTGCTCGAGGCCTGCGCGCGATAATGGAGGAGACTCTGCTTGGAGTTATGTATGAAGTTCCTTCTCGGAAAGAAGTAGAGCGCGTAGTCATTTCCCCAGAAGTCGTTCTCAAGGAATCCGCCCCAGCCTACATCAATCGTGGAACTGGTCCAAAGCGTGCAATCAAGTCAGAAAAACGCTCCGAAGAGAAGAGCGCGTAACTTAATCTAGACTCTCTCCCTATGAACGAGCGTCCGGAACTAGCTCCTAGTTTCTCACCTGCCGATATAGAGCCTAGACTCTATGAAAAGTGGCTCTCTGCTCAGTATTTCAAGGCTGACTCTTCCTCTGGAAAACCGCCTTTTACGATTGTAATTCCACCTCCAAATGTAACTGGCTCTTTACATATCGGCCATGCCTTAGATCTGACTTTGCAGGACATATTGATTCGCATGAAAAGGATGCAGGGTTTTGAAGCGCTCTGGCTCCCAGGAATGGATCACGCTGGAATCGCAACGCAAAATGTGGTCGAGAAGCAATTAGCGTCGCAGGGGAGTTCTCGCCATGATTTAGGTCGAGAGAAATTTGTGGAAAAAGTTTGGGAGTGGAAGAGCGAATCCGGTGGATTGATCCTGGACCAGATGAAGCGTTTAGGAGCAAGTGTTGACTGGTCACGCGAACGATTCACCATGGATGCTGGACTATCCACGGCGGTGCAGACAATCTTTAAATCTTTATATGACGAAGGCCTGATTTATCGCGCTGAGAGAATTATTAATTGGTGTCCTCGGTGCATGACCGCACTTTCAGATATCGAAGTTGACCACTTTGATATTGAGGGAGAGTTTGTCTCTGTGCGCTATGGAGACGATGATCTATACATCACTGTTGCTACAACGCGTCCTGAAACTATGTTGGGAGATGGAGCCGTAGCAGTTCACCCCGAAGATCCGCGATACGCGCACTTAGTGGGTAAAAAAGTGCTACTTCCACTTGCAAACCGTTGGATACCGATCATTGCGGATGAACTGGTAGATCCGGAATTTGGAACTGGCGCCGTAAAAGTGACGGGTGCGCATGACCCGAACGATTTTGAAATGGCAACTCGACACGGGATCGAAATGCCGATCATTATGAATACTCATGCGGAGATGGAAGGCTCTCATACCGAATTCGATGGTATGGACCGATTCGTGGCCCGCGTTGCGGTTGTTGAAGAACTTCGCCGCCAAGGTAGAATTGTCGCAGAAAAGCGTCCTTACCTTCATTCAGTTGGCCACTGTCAACGTTGCAACACAATCGTGGAACCACTTCTCTCAAAGCAGTGGTTCGTCAATGTAAGACCTCTCGCGAAAGCTGCAGGTGATGCGGTTCGAGATGGACGAGTCAAAATTGAGCCACCGGAACTTGCACCTCGTTACTTTGAGTGGGTCGATGGAATGCATGATTGGTGTATTTCGCGCCAACTCTGGTGGGGTCACAGAATTCCTGTTTTTTACGGTCCTGATGATGAAGTTTTTGTATGTGGCCCTGGCGAAGGACCTCCACCTGGTTTTACTCAGGACCCCGATGTCCTAGACACGTGGTTCTCCTCAGGACTTTGGCCTTTCTCCACCTTGGGGTGGCCAGAGCAGAGCGCAGATTTAAAGAAGTTTTATCCAACCTCTGTCCTTGTCACCGGCTATGACATCTTATTTTTCTGGGTCGCTCGCATGATGATGCTGGGACTTTATGCGATGGATGGCATCCAACCCTTTCAAACTATTGCTTTACACGGGTTGGTGCGCGATAAATACGGAAAGAAGATGTCCAAGAGCCGAGGTAATGGCGTGGATCCAATCGAATTTATGGACAAATATGGATCAGATGCGCTCCGATTCACCTTGGCTCGTATGGCCAATCCAGGGGCAGATCAAGCCTTAGCCGAAGAGTGGATTGCAGGTTCCCGGAACTTTGTAACCAAACTTTGGAATGCGACTCGCTTTGCCACCATAAACGGCGCCCACACAAAAGGTGATCTGCCAGCATTTGATTCACTCAATCTCATCGATCAATGGATTTTAACTCGCCTCAACGAAACGATCTTCGAGGTGGATTCTTTCCTAGAATCTTTTGAATTCGCTAAAGCACTTGAGCTGCTTTATCACTTTGCTTGGGACGATTTCTGTGATTGGTACTTAGAGCTCAGCAAATCAACTTTTGCAACACAGGATTCTTCAGACACTGCGCGCGTTCTTGGTCATGTTCTTGATCAACTTATGCGTCTGTTACATCCCGTGATGCCGTTTGTCACCGAATCGATGTGGTGCAACCTAACTGGCAATGAATCCTTGGTAATTTCACAGTGGCCAAAAGTTCAGGTTAATCATTCGAGTGATCTATCGCTTAAGGCAGTTATACAAATTCAAGAGATCATTACCGAAATCCGTCGTTTCCGAAATGATCAAGGTATCAAAACCTCCACCAAGATAATTGCCAAGTTTTCAGGACTTGGTAACCTCGCAGATTACGAAGATGCTATTCGTTTCATTGTTCGCACCGATCGTGGCGATGGACTTTATAGTTCGAAGATTGAAATCGGTTCAACCATTGTCGAATTTGATGTGACCGGTGCAATCGATATCAAAGCTGAACGTGCTCGTCTTACCAAAGATTTGGCAATTGCTCAAAAAGATTTGGCTACAGCAAAGGTCAAATTAGAGAATGAAGGATTTATGGCGAAGGCCCCTCTTGAAGTAGTTACCGAAATCCGAGAGCGCCTGGAAGTGACATCAGCGGAAATCGTGCGCATCGAAGTTGCGCTGGCCGGATTGCCAACAGAATAAAGGGATCATGACCTCACCTGAAGATCTAGAAGTTCTCGACTTGATTTATCGAGCACTACTAAAGCGCTGGCCTGAAAGTAGAATCGAACCCTCCCTCGATAGAATCGCGGCGCTCTGCGATGTACTGGGAAGTCCTCAACTTTCATACCCGACTATCCATATTGCGGGAACAAATGGTAAGACAACCACTGCTCGGATGATCGACTCTTTGTTGCGTGAGTTGGGATATCGGACAGGACGTTTTACCAGCCCACACCTAGAGAGTTTCCTAGAGAGAATCTCAATTAACGGCCTCCCGATTCCGCCGGAGGGAATGATCGCGACTTATAACGACATTGCTCTCTACCTTGATCTCATAGATTCCAGGCAGAGTCACCCCATCTCTTTCTTCGAAGCAATGACTGCGCTGGCTTTCGTGGCATTTGCCGAATTTCCAGTTGATGTGGCGGTCATTGAAGCTGGAATGGGAGGTGAGTGGGATGCGACAAATGTCGTACAAAGCCAAGTCTCAGTTCTGACCCCAATCGGACTTGATCATCAGGAGTATCTCGGAAATACAATCAAAGAAATCGCACAAACTAAATCGGGAATCATCAAACCCGAGTCGCATGTTGTAATTGCCTCGCAACACATTGAAGCCGCCGTGGTGCTAACGAACCGCGTTATTGAGCGGGCTGCGATTTCTTATCGTGAAGGAGTTGAATTTTCTGTCGTAAAGCGAGACCTCGCAGTTGGTGGTCAACTTCTCACAATAAGTGGAGTCTTCGGATTGTACGAAGACATTTTTCTTCCCCTGTACGGGGCGCACCAATCAATCAACGCTTCTGTGGCTTTGGCTGCAGTTGAAGCCTTTGCCGGAGTTAAGTTAAATGAGGAAATTGTACGAAGCGCTTTCGCAAATGTGGATTCCCCTGGACGCCTTGAAATTCTTTATCGTGATCCCACAGTCATTATTGATGCAGCTCACAATCCACACGGAGCGCACGCTTTGGCGCAGACGCTAGAAAGTGAATTTGATTTCGAATCCATATTTGGCGTGGTGGCAATTCTTGGAGATAAGGATGTCGTTGGAGTGCTCGCGGAACTTGAGCCAGTAATTGATCGGCTAGTCCTCACTCAGAGCTCATCAGATCGCGCACTCCCCGTGGATGCACTCTTTGAATTGGCGCTTCCTATATTTGGGGCTGGACGAATTTATAAGGAGAACGACTTACGAAACGCAATCACTTTTGCCATGGAGCAGTGCACATTGATTAACCAGATGAGTGATGGAGTCTCAGCAGTTGTTGTTACCGGTTCGGTAGTGACAGCAGGGGAGAGTAGGGCAATTATTCGTTCGATTACAGGAGCTCACTCATGAGAGTCTTAGGCTCAGCAGTCCTGGCTATGGAATTTTTCGTGATGGGATTTGCCTTACTTATCGCAAGGGAGAAACATGGTGCGCTTGCCATAACAATCGGCGCTCTCCTCGCCTTGGCTGTCCTGCTCACAGCCGGCTTGATGAAGAGAATGACGGGGTGGTATCTCGGAACCATCTGGCAAATTTCCCTCATTGCCTATGGAATTGTTGTGCCTGCAATGTATTTCCTAGGTGTCCTCTTTTCTGTGCTTTGGGTGAGCGCCTATGTTATTGGCCGAAAAGGTGAGGCGATAAGAGCCGAACTCTTAGCAAATCGGCCTGTAACACCCAAGTCTGAGTAATCGCCTGAGATTTTCCCCGATTCTTTGCCTTGCTCACTACCTAATACACTTGCCTCGTGGAGAGAACCCTTATTTTGGTCAAACCTGATGGCGTAAAACGCAATCTGGTTGGGGAAGTTCTTTCTCGAATTGAGTCGAAGGGCTACACAATCGTTGCACTCAAGATGATGAGTGCAGATCGACCACTCTTACTTCGCCACTATGCGGAACATGAAGGGAAACCTTTCTTTGAACCGCTTGTTGAATTTATGTCTTCTGGTCCAATCGTTGCAGTTGTTGCCGAAGGCAATCGTGTCATCGAAGGATTTAGAAAGTTGGCAGGAGTAACTGATCCGACCACCGCGGATCCCGGAACTATCCGAGGTGACTTGGCTCGTGATCAAGGTACAAAGGTTGTGCAAAATATTGTTCATGGTTCAGATTCTGTCGAATCTGCGGAACGTGAAATCTCCATCTTCTTCCCTGAATTTTAAGTAATTAAGAAAGGTCTCTTGTGAGCAAACAAAAGCCGAGCCGTATGTCATTTATCGGTCGTGACATGGCAGTTGACCTGGGTACTGCTAATACTCTCGTCTACGTTCGTGGACGCGGAATTGTACTCAATGAGCCTAGCGTCGTTGCGATTAATCAGGATACAGGCGCAATTCTTGCTGTTGGAATTGAAGCGAAAAGGATGATTGGTCGAACACCCGGTAATATTGTGGCAATCCGCCCACTCAAAGACGGAGTGATCGCCGACTTTGACACGACTGAGCGCATGTTGCGCTACTTTATTCAAAAAGTTCATCGTCGCCGATATCTTGCGAAGCCGCGCATCGTAGTATGCGTTCCTTCGGGAATCACCGGTGTTGAACAGCGCGCGGTAAAGGATGCTGGTTATGCAGCGGGCGCTCGTAAGGTTTACATTATTGAAGAACCCATGGCCGCGGCAATTGGCGCCGGACTTCCAATTCATGAACCAACTGGAAATATGGTGGTTGATATTGGGGGCGGCACGACCGAGGTGGCAGTTATCTCCCTAGGCGGAATAGTCGTTTCACTCTCAATTCGTATTGGTGGCGATGAGTTAGATCAAGCTATTATCGATTGGGTTAAGCGCGAATACTCTCTGCTTCTGGGCGAGCGGACTGCCGAGGAGATCAAGATGGCGATTGGCTCTGCCTACAAGCTTCCCGGCGAGTTAGATGCTGAGATTCGTGGACGTGACCTAGCCACTGGTTTACCGAAGACTATTTTCGTCTCCGCTGAGGAGATTCGCAAAGCTCTTGAAGAGCCTGTAAATCAGATAGTCAACGCAGTAAAAAGTACGTTAGATAAGACTCCACCAGAACTTGCAAGTGATCTCATGGATCGGGGCATAGTTCTTACTGGCGGCGGCGCGCTCCTTCGCGGCCTTGATGAGCGTTTGCGCGTTGAAACAGGCATGCCTGTCCATATCTGCGAACGTCCGTTGCAGGCAGTGGCCGAAGGCTCAGGAAAATGCGTCGAAGAGTTTGAAGCGCTTGAGAAGGTCTTAATCTCAGAGCCTCGTCGCTAAACGATATTTTCTATCGCGCTCTATCTGAGATTAGTAAAGGAAATTCATGGCACGTGGTGGAGGTAATCGTTCTCGGTTACTTCTCGTCATCTTGCTCGTAACTGCCCTCTTCTTTATAACACTGGATTTGCGTGGCGTTAGTCTTACCAGAGGATCTCGATCGGTGACACAGACGGTCCTTTCTCCGGTACAAAGGACTGTATCGTCAATTTTTTCTCCCGTAGGAAGACTCTTGAGCGATGTAAAGAATTTCGGCAAAACCAACGCAGAATTGCAACAGGAGCTCGCTCAAAATAAATTATTGAAGAGTGAATTGGCGATGAGTGCCGATACCAGGGGACAACTCACGCAATTGAAGGCTGTACTAGATTTGGCAAGGCGCGGAAACTTCAAGGTGGCTTCTGCTCGAGTGATCGCTCATGGCTCTGCGTCCAGTTTCTCGCAGACCATCACGATCGATGCCGGAAGTTCAAGTGGCATTCGTGCCAATATGACCGTCATCTCCCAAAATGGTTTGATTGGTGTAGTTAAGTCGACAACGGGTAGTTCGGCCATTGTTTTACTCATTAGCGATCCAAGTTTTAAGGTGGGTGTTCGTATTGCACGAAGCCAAAGTGTTGGCGTGCTCTCGGGCCAAGGAACGACAAATTATTCATTTACACTTTTGGATCCGGCTGGAGAGATAAAGACCGGTGACACTCTCATTACTAATGGCTCCGAAGGCAATAGACCTTTTATCCCTGGAGTTCCAGTTGGCGTTGTGGTTGGAGTGGACAATTCCACAGCCTCCTTAACACAGACGGCTACCGTTAATTCATTTGCCAATTTAAATGACTTGGGTATCGTTTCGGTTGTAATTAGCGCTCCTACCTCAGCGCCAAGAGTTCCAATCCTTCCCACCCCAAATCCAAGAGTTACTGTGTACGTGACTCCAGTTCCGATTCCACTTGCTTCACCAAGTGCAATACCTAGCACTTCTACCGCAACACCGAACATCGTTCCCACTGCAAAGCCGAAGAAGTAATTTATGAGTCCAATCCGCATCATCTCCACACTTGGTTTTTTCTTCGCACTCTTTGTTCTACAAGAGTCTGCTGTCTCTCTGGTGCACTTTCCAATTTCTGGATTCTCGCTCTACCTTGCAATCGCCATATCACTCATTGCATTTGAAGATCACAATGGAGCACTGATCACAGGATTCCTAGCAGGAATAGTTTTGGATTTATCTCCAACATCAAACGCCCCATTTGGCCAATGGGCTTTAATACTCACGGCGATCGGTTACCTATTCGCTGTAAACCGTGATTCGATAGCAGATCTGACAGGATCAGCTCTAACTTTTGTTATTTTTGTTTCCGGGGGAGTGACACTTGCTCTCGTTGTATATCTAGGATTTGGAACATTATTGGGAGAACAGAACGGAACTTTCTCCCATGATAGTTTCATCGTGCTTGGAAATTTGATTTGGACAATAATATTCACACCGATTTTTCTGCCCGCGTTAGAACGTGTACGTAAATATACACTGAGCGAAAGAGAGCGCGTATGAGCCAACGTTCTCGACTAAATTTGATTGTGGTTCAAGCTCTCGTACTTTCCCTCATGCTTGCAATGCTAGGTCGCCTCTTCTATTTACAGGTTTCGGCTGGACTTAAATATCATAACGCTGCCCTTAATATACAAAGTAGAGATGTTGTTACTCCCGCAGTAAGGGGTGCAATCGTGGACGACACCGGAGTGCCATTAGCTATGGATAGACCCGGCATGGTGATTACGGTTGATCGAAGTGTCTTGGATAAAATGCCGGACAAAGGGCGAGCGGTACTTGTTACCGTGGCAAAGTTGATGGGTATTAAGTACAGAGATTTATACGTTCGCACTAGATTATGTGGAGAATTGCCGATAGGTAAACGTGCTGGATGCTGGAATGGAACTTTGTATCAACCGGTTCCTGTCACTAAGGAAGCGACAGAGTCGCAAGCACTTAAAATATTAGAAAATCCTGATATTTTTAAAGGTATCACCGCAGTACCAGTCCCTATCAGGAGTTACCCCTCATTAGCTGGTGAGAACGCGGCCCATATTCTTGGGTATGTAGGTTCTGTATCAGCACAGGATTTAGCGAACACTAGTAAGCAGTACTACTCGAATCAGACAATTGGCAAGACTGGCCTTGAATATCAATACGATCAATATTTGCAAGGTATTGCAGGCATAAAAACAGTCATCGTAGATCGAACCGAAAATGTCACGAGCACATCCATAACTTCGCTCCCAATTGCTGGAAATAATCTCGTTACAAATATCAATGCGAAATTGCAAGCTGTCACTGAGAAAGCACTCGCAAGTAGTGTATTGAGTGCGCGTGCACAGGGATACAAGGGCGATTCTGGGGCTGCGATCGTGATGGATGTGCATACTGGTCGAATTCTCGCTATGGCTTCTTACCCAACGTATGATCCAAATATTTGGCAGAAAGGTTTAACTACGGCGCAGGCTCAAGCTTTATTTAGTGAAACCGATGGAGTGCCAGCGCTCTCCCGTGCCCTCGATGGAACTTATGCGCCAGCGTCTACTTTTAAAGTAGTTTCCGTAACTGCTGCAACTCATGCTGGATACAAAGTCAACACCAATTACAACTGCCCGTATTCCATCACTTTCGGAAATCAAAAATTCCACAATGACGATACCAAGGTGCAAGGTGTGATGTCGCTTCAAAAAGCAATCGCAGTCTCCTGTGACACAATCTGGTATCAAATTGGTTATGACCAGTGGGTGAGAGATGGTGGACTGAGGCCCGTAAAGAATCCTAAGGATTATTTCTTCAACAGTGCGGCAGCCTTCGGTGTCGGCAAGCCAACAGGTATTGATCTCCCATCGGAGGCTTCTGGTCGTTTGCCCGATCGCACGTGGAAGTTGGCGTACTACAAGGCGAATAAAAATTTTTACTGCAATTACGCCTCACGCGCGCGGCCAGCAGATCTCACCCCATTCTTAATTGCAATAGCCAAAGAGGATTGCACAGATGGATATGTCGTTCGGGCGGGAGATGCGATCAATTTCGCGATTGGGCAGGGCGATGTGCTCGTGACCCCTCTTCAGCTTACGGATATTTATGCGGCCATTGCTAATGGGGGTACGCTGTACAAGCCCGAAGTTGCAAGAGCAGTGGTGAAGCCAGATGGAACGTTAATAACTCAATTTAATCCTGCCGTAAATGCCAAGATTCCAGCCTCTAAAGGCACACTTGACTTCCTGCACGCCGCACTTCGCTCAGTGGCAACAACAGGTACGGCTTCGGCGGTCTTCGGAAATTATCCAATCCAAGTGAGTGGTAAGACAGGTACAGGACAGGTGCAGGGACGCAATGCGAACGGAACCGCTAAAGATCCGACCTCTTGGTTCGCTTCATATGCTCCCTCGAATAAGCCAGAATATGCGGTTGTGATGATGGTGAGTCAAGGTGGATATGGAGCTGGAACATCCGGGATTGGCGTAAGAGACATTTACAGTGCAATCTTCGGCGTAACTGGGAATACGGTTAATGCAACGAAGGCGATCTTCCCAAATGGAGCACCTCCTAATAGCCTGCCAACTATTGATTTACAGAATACGATGAAAAAGTCATGACTATTTACCGGAACCGTCAGCGATCTCGTCGGGTGATGGGTGGCATCTCTGATTATGACAAAGGGCTTACCATAGCGATGCTAGCCCTACTGATCTTTGGTACCGTGCTTGTTTGGGCTGCCACCAGGAATTGGTTTGCTTCTCAACATCTTGACCCCCAGTATTATTTAAAACGTCACGTGATAAATATTGTCATAGGTCTTGTAATGGCTTACGGAACAACTCTCATCGATTACCGCTTATTGCGTGCCTACACGCCAATCGTTTGGGCGCTAGGCGTTCTCGGCTTACTCGCTGTAATCACACCAGGGGTAGGTTCTACTGTAAATGGTGCTAAGGCATGGATTGCCCTCCCAGGTGGATTTCAAATCCAACCTGCAGAGTTGGCGAAAATTTCAATCATTCTTGGGATTTCCATGATTCTTGCGGAGAAGAATGGAGCTGGTGCAGATCCCTCTGATAGAGATGTGATGAAAGCACTGGGAGTTGCTGCTGTACCTATCTTTCTCATCATGCTGCAACCCGACCTGGGTACGACACTGATTATTAGCGCCTCTATTGTCATCATAATTGCGGTTTCAGGCGCCCCGAGTCGATGGGTTGCAGGCCTCCTCCTCCTCGCATTATTTGGAGGATTTGTGGCGGTGAAGGCAGGAGTTGTTAGCGAATATCAAATTAAACGGTTGCAATCATTTGTTAATCCCAGCGCGGATCCGCAACAAAGTGGATATCAACTTCGTCAAGCTCGGATAACAATAGGCTCAGGTGGAATCTTGGGGCGAGGACTCTTTAAAGGACCTCAGACCAACGGCCGTTTTGTTCCCGAGCAACAGACCGATTTCATCTTCACCGTAGCCGGGGAGGAGACGGGCTTTGTCGGATCCGGATTTTTGCTTCTGCTTTTCGGACTCTTCTTCTGGCGAGCCTTTTTAATCGCACAGAGAACTAATGACCTCTTTGGCAGGCTGGTATGTGTTGGGGTAATCGCCTGGTTTGCCCTTCAAACCTTTGAAAATATAGGAATGTCTATGGGTCTCATGCCGATGACAGGCGTCCCTCTTCCATTCATTTCGTATGGCGGTTCATCCATGTTTGCCACCTTGATCGGATTTGGATTGCTTCAAAACGTCCATTTGCGTTCACGGTAGCGTCAAATTGGCGATCTGCCCGTGATCTGCGATACTTAAGACAAGATTTCAGCATTTCAGCGCGATCCGACCGCCGCGAAATTTCCGAAATTGAAGAGATTTGTATTGTGTGTCAGATTTTTATGAACTTTATGTAGAAGAGGATTCGTTTTATGGCCCCTGAGCCAAAGAAATCGCGTAAACGCGCGGCTAAACCCGCTGCCGCCGCCAATTCGGTAAATAAAGGCGAAAGTTCCATTGAGAACCCGCCTGTGTCTTCAGCGCCGGAAGCGCTAGTAGGCGCCGAGTCAGCCAAGCCAACGAGCAAGCGAGCAGCCAAGAAGGCAGTTGTCTTAGTCCCGACCGAGTCGCAAGCTCCGGCTAAGGCTAAGAAGGCCACAACTCCTGTGCCTGTCCCACTTTTTCAAGAGGCTCCACTCGATGTGGCACCCAAGAGAGTGAGAGCGGTCAAAGCACCTACGGGTGAGAGTGAGGCTCCCGCTGCGGTGGTTGCAGATGTTCCACCTGAAAGTGATGAGCAGGCTCAACGTCGTCGTCGTCGCAGGGGAGGACGTGGACGCCGTCGTACTGCCAATGAGGAGTCGGTCGAAGAGACCGCCAACGAAGTGGGTGAAACCCTTGATCCGGAATCTTTAGATGGTGAGGAGGAAGCACTTGGTGCTGATGGCACGACTCATCGCCGTAGACGTCGTCGCCGTGCTAAGGGTGCGGTAGATGCGGTTGAGACAGCCGAAAGTGTCGATGAAGATGGTGTTGTCACAGTCGTAAAAGTTCGCCCACCACGTGAGAGCGCTCCAACTCGAACGGAGCGGCCAGCCCGCAACAATCGCGAAACCAAAGAGACGCGTGAGCGCAATGGTCGTGAGCGCAATGGTCGTGATAACAGAGATCGTGATAGAGATCGCCGAGATAGAGATGATCGCCCGCCTCGCGATTTCACTCGTCGTCGCGGAACAATTATTACCGAACAAGAATTCTTGGCTCGTCGTGAAAATGTAGATCGTGAAATGCTGGTGCGCCAAACTGGTGATCGCACCCAGATTGCTGTTCTTGAAGACAAAATCATGGTTGAGCATTATGTGAATCGCAATAGCAATATCTCCTATGTAGGCAATGTTTATCTCGGCCGCGTTCAAAATGTTCTTCCTTCGATGGAAGCGGCATTCGTTGATATCGGTAAGGGTCGAAATGCGGTTCTCTATGCGGGAGAAGTTAACTGGGATGCTTCCGGAATTGCCGAAGGTCAAACTCGCAAGATTGAACACGTTCTTAAGACTGGTCAATCAGTTCTTGTCCAGGTTACGAAAGATCCCATTGGGCAAAAGGGTGCTCGCCTAACTTCGCAAATTTCTCTTCCTGGCCGATATCTTGTTTACGTTCCTGGTGGAGCCATGAGTGGAATTAGCCGACGACTTCCAGACCAAGAGCGCACTCGCTTGAAATCGATTTTGAAGAATCTCATCCCTGAAGAAGCGGGCGTAATTGTTCGTACCGCATCTGAAGGAGCGAGTGAAGAAGAGTTAGAACGCGATGTTATTCGTCTCAAAGCACAGTGGGATGATATTCAGGAGAAGGCAGAAAATCCTTCTACATCTGCACCCTCACTGTTATATAGCGAACCAGACCTCACCGTCCGAGTAATTCGCGATATTTTCAATGAGGACTTTAGGCGCCTCATTGTCCAGGGCGATGAGGCCTGGGATGAGATCAATAATTATCTTGGCCACATTGCCCCTGAACTCACAACCAAGATCGAAAAGTGGACTGGCGTTCGCGACCTCTTCGGTGAGAACCGCATCGAGGAACAATTGGCCAAAGCATTTGATCGCAAAGTTCACCTTCCTTCTGGTGGTTCGCTTGTTATTGACCGCACCGAAGCCATGATCGTTATCGATGTAAACACTGGAAAATTCATCGGTAAAGGTGGAAATCTTGAAGAGACGGTAACTAAGAACAACATAGAAGCAGCAGAAGAGATTGCCCGTCAGCTTCGCCTACGTGACATGGGCGGGATTATCGTTATTGACTTTATTGATATGTCTTTAGAATCCAATCGGGACCAAGTCCTGCGTCGCCTCGTCGAATGTTTAGGGCGTGATCGTACTAAGCACCAGGTAGCAGAAGTCACCTCCCTAGGTTTAGTCCAAATGACTCGAAAGCGCGTCGGACAAGGTCTTATCGAGGCCTTTTCCACAACGTGTGAGTCATGCGGTGGTCGCGGCCTTCATATCCACGCTGAGCCCGTCAAGAAAATCGCCTTGGATAAAGATATGGATCAGAGATATGTCCCATCTTCACAGCGAGAAGATGGGACATTCGAGGAGCCCCACGTTGAAGTCCCAGATGTAGTTGCGGACGAATTAGTGAAAATCTCATCTGCAGTGCGTTCAGAATCCGATCCTCGAGAGAGCCAGATCCCGCGCAAGCGTCGTCGGGCAGTAAGCACGGGGATAATCACCCCAGTTTGACCCAAGCCCCCTACAATCCGTACCCTAGTCTCCTGCCCCTAAGAGGCTTATTTCGATGTATAAATTAGAAGGAGTTCACCGTGTACGCGATTGTTAAAGCTGGCGGGCGTCAGGAGAAGGTTGCTGTTGGCGACACAATTACAGTGGATCGTATTGATGCGGCTGTTGGCGCTTCAGTAAATTTCCCTGCGCTTCTTCTTGTTGATGGTGCGAATATCACGACTGATGCTAAAACATTAGCGGCCACCAAAGTTACTGGTGAGATTCTTGAAGAGACGAAAGGTCCAAAGATCGACATCCTTCGTTACAAGAATAAGACTGGCTATCGCCGTCGCTCAGGTTTCCGTTCACAACTCACGCGGGTAAAAATTACCGCGATAAACAAGTAAAGGGGGAGAGAAGAGATGGCAAGTAAAAAAGGAGTCTCCTCGACTCGAAACGGTCGCGATTCAAATGCTCAGTACCTTGGTATCAAGCGTTTTGGTGGTCAAGTAGTGAAGAGTGGAGAGATCTTGGTTCGCCAGCGTGGAACAGTTTTCCATCCTGGTAAGAATGTTGGTATTGGCAAAGACGACACACTTTTTGCACTAGCAAGTGGTTCTGTTGAATTTGGCAAGGCACGTGGACGCAAGGTTGTAAATATTGTCCCGGTAGTGCCTGTCGCCTAACTCGCGCAAAGTTTCTTGGGCGGGTCCGCGACTAGCGGACCCGCCTTTACTTTTATTAATAAGTTCATAAGGAGGAAGTGCAGATGACTACATTTGTAGATCGCGTAACTCTGCATGCTTCAGCTGGAAGTGGTGGAGATGGTTGCGTTTCAATTCACCGAGAAAAATTTGTTCCTTTAGGTGGTCCAGATGGAGGGAATGGTGGCCGGGGCGGGGACATCACGTTAGTAGTGGATGAGAACGTAACGACTCTCCTTGATTTTCATCACTCCCCACATCGACGGGCTGGAAATGGTCGACCTGGCTATGGCGATTACAACAATGGTGGCGAAGGTGGAGACCTTGTCATGTCAGTTCCCAATGGAACTGTTGTAAAGGACTTGCAAGGAAATGTATTGGCTGATCTCATGGGATCGGGGACCAGATTCATCGCCGCTCAAGGCGGAAAAGGCGGGTTGGGAAATGCGGCGCTCGCTTCACGCAAGCGCCGAGCACCTGGATTTGCTCTTAAGGGAGAAGAAGGCGAAGCGCGCACTTTAATTCTGGAACTCAAGAGCGTTGCAGATATTGGTTTGATTGGATTTCCTAGTGCAGGTAAGTCCTCATTGATTGCATCAATCTCCGCTGCTAGGCCGAAAATTGCTGATTACCCGTTTACGACTTTAGTTCCAAATCTCGGAGTAGTTCAAGCAGGAGATACACGATTCACTGTGGCCGATGTCCCTGGACTTATTCCAGGTGCATCACAAGGCAAGGGTTTAGGTTTGGAATTCCTCCGCCATGTGGAGCGATGTGCAGCGCTGGTTCACGTTCTAGATTGCGGAACGCTGGAGACTGATCGTGATCCAGTTCGGGACTTTGACATTATTGAAGAGGAGCTTTCTCACTACGGTGGTCTCTCTGAACGTCCTCGAATTATTGCCCTTAATAAAATTGATTTGCCAGACGGCAAAGCCATGGCAGATATGGTGCAACCAATTTTTGAGGCGCGTGGGTATGAGGTGTATCAAGTCTCTGCAGCTTCACATCTGGGTTTAACTGAACTTAACTACGCGATGGCACGCATCATCCAAGTCGAGCGACGTAAAAAAGCTCAAGAAGTTAAGGCGCGAATTGTTCTTCGCCCTCTCGCTGTCCACGATAGTGGTTACAAAGTCTTACAGAACGAAGATGGGTCATTTACTGTTACGGGTGACAAGCCAGAGCGCTTCGTGCGACAAACAGATTTCGGAAATGCGGAGGCAGTTGGATACCTAGCCGACAGGTTGGCGGCAATTGGAGTGGAGAGAGAACTATTTAAGAAAGGCGCTCGGCCAAAATCAGAGGTTCGCATTGGTGCAGGCGATAAGGCAGTTATATTTGATTGGGAGCCTTCGATTGAAGCAGGAGCCGAACTCCTTGCGAGCCCCCGTGGTACTGACCTGCGTCTTGAATCACCGTGGTCAGGTCGCTACATGGAAGATGACGTTGACGAACTCTCAGAGGATGAGATCGCCATGCAATGGGAGTACAAGGTTGCTGATCCAAAGAGCCCTCGGAGTTCGGACTGAACGATGACACGCGATGTAGTTACGGGTGCCAAACGCGTAGTAATTAAAATTGGTTCTTCCACGTTAACTGGAAATGCGGGTCATGAACTCGATGAAGTGGCAGTTAATTCACTAGTCACCATTGTTGCTCGGTTACGTGAGCGAGGCGCTGAAGTTGTCTTAGTCTCATCTGGTGCAATCGCGGCGGGATTGGCTCCACTGGGATTAAAGGTGCGACCAAAGGATTTGGCTACCCAGCAGGCGGTAGCCTCGGTGGGGCAAGGGCGATTGATTGCCAGTTATAACAAAGCTTTTGAGCTACGGAAGATTATCGCCTCTCAAGTTTTACTCACAATCGATGACGTGGTTCGGCGCTCTCATTATCAAAATGCGCAACGTACCTTGTTCCGGCTCATTCAGATGGATGTTGTGCCAATCATCAATGAAAATGACAGTGTTGGAGTTTCCGAGATCAGATTTGGAGATAACGATCGTCTCGCGGCGTTGGTGTCGCATCTCATTGGCGCTGATTTATTAATTCTCGTTACTGATGTGAATGGACTCTATGATGCGCCTCCTTCACGCCTTGGCGCCAAACGAATTTCAGATGTCCCAGATGTTAGTCGCCTCGGAGATATTGAAATTGGGGGCGTTGGTTCATCAGGGGTTGGCAGTGGAGGTATGGTCACCAAGATTGAAGCGGCACGTATCGCAACTGGTGCCGGTGTAAATATGTTGCTCACCACCCTCGCGGATCTACCAATGGCACTCAGTGGGTCAGACCTGGGGACAATTTTCCATGCTCGTACCGATCGCAAACCATCGCGTTTATTGTGGTTGGCACATGCATCAACACCACATGGCAAACTCTTATTAGATGCCGGGGCTACACGCGCGATCAAGGAGCGCGGGACTTCATTGCTCGCTGCAGGAGTGGATTCAGTAGAGGGTGAATTCATTTCGGGCGATACGGTGGAACTTATCGCTCCTTCTGGTGAAATTATTGCTCGCGGACTTGTGGCTTTTGATTCGAATGAGATCCCAGGAATGCTCGGGAAGACCACTAAGCAATTGGCTGAGGAGTTTGGACCTGAGTACGAGCGAGAGCTGGTACACCGTGACGATCTTGTTCTACTCTGAATCGGATAAGGTTCTTTCATGGCCGCTATTTCTCGCGAAGATGTTGCACATTTAGCCAAATTGGCTCGAATCGAAATGAGTGACTCCGAACTTGATCACCTTGCCCAGGAGATGGATGTAATTCTTGGCGCGGTGGCAAGGGTCCAAGAAGTTGCAACCAGCGATGTACCTCCAACGTCTCACCCTATCCCCGTGAATAATGTAGTTCGAGCAGATCTTGTTCGTCCCAGTTTGACCTCCGCGGAGGCTCTCTCTGGTGCTCCAGCTCAAGCGGAGGAACGGTTTAAGGTTCCACAGATTCTTGGTGAAGAATGACGATGATTCGATCCAGCGCAGCCGAGATGGCGGCAGCCCTTACCGCCGGAAGTGTGACTTCTGTTGAGCTCACCGAGGCGCACTATGCCCAGATTGAAAAAGTCGATCCTCAAGTTCATGCATTCTTATATCTTGACAAGGTGGGAGCTCTCGAGCAAGCGAGCGCAGTCGATGCGAAACGCCAGGCAGGTATATCCCAATCACCACTGGCCGGAATTCCCTTGGCACTTAAAGATGTTCTCGTTCAAAAAGGCATCCCCACCACGTGTGGCTCCAAGATGTTAGAAGGCTGGCGCCCTCCTTATGACGCCACTGTTGTCACCAAATTGAAGGCTGCTGGAGTTGTCATTCTGGGAAAGACCAACATGGATGAATTCGCGATGGGTTCATCAACCGAGAATTCTGCGTACGGACCAACTCACAACCCTTGGGATTTGGAGCGCATACCAGGCGGTTCTGGTGGAGGCTCTGCTGCTGCGCTGGCGGCCTTTGAGGCGCCTCTTGCTATCGGAACCGATACAGGCGGATCGATTCGTCAGCCTGCCGCGGTCACAGGAACAGTAGGTGTAAAACCAACGTATGGCGGAGTCTCTCGTTATGGGTTGATCGCATTCTCTTCAAGTCTCGACCAAGCAGGTCCATGTGCGCGAACCGTCTTAGATGCTGCTCTCCTACACGAGGTTATCGCTGGACACGATGAGCGTGACTTCATCAATCGATGCCCCCGTACCTCATGTTGTAAAGGCTGCCAGGAAACTTGATGTTTCTGGCCTGAAAATCGGAGTCGTTAAAGAGTTGCAGGGTGCGGGTTTTCAAACTGGGGTCTTATCAAAATTTCATGAAGCGCTTGATGAATTAGTGAGTGCTGGTGCAGAGCTCGTAGAAGTATCTTGTCCCACATTTGACTACGCCCTTGCAGCGTATTACTTGATAGCTCCTAGTGAATGCTCCTCCAACCTAGCGCGATTTGATTCGATGCGTTATGGAATTCGAGTGGGAGATAATGGAGAGCGCAGCGCTGAGGAAGTAATGAAATTGACGCGCCACGAAGGATTTGGTCCTGAGGTAAAGCGCCGGATTATTTTGGGAACCTATGCTCTCTCATCAGGTTATTACGATGCATATTACGGTTCAGCCCAGAGAGTACGTACGCTTTTGATGCGTGATTTCTCTGCTGCATTTTCGCAAGCAGACGTTTTAGTTTCTCCTACTGCGCCAACTACGGCTTTTAAAATTGGGGAGCAGGTTGATGATCCGCTTGCGATGTATCTCAATGATATCGCAACTATTCCGGTTAACATGGCCGGGATCGGTGGAATGTCATTGCCTTGTGGGTTAGCGGAGGAAGATGGATTACCAGTTGGATTCCAGATTATGTCTCCGGCGATGCGCGATGATCTGATGTATCAAGTTGGTGGAACTTTAGAGGCAGCGTTGCTTATAAAGTGGGGCGGACCACTGCTTGATAGAGCTCCAGTCTTGGCAGGTAGATAATGGCGCTTAATTACCAAGATGCAGTGGCCAAATACGAACCAACACTTGGCTTAGAAGTTCACGTCGAACTCAACACTAACTCCAAAATGTTCTGCTCATGTTCCACTGCATTTGGAGCAGAACCAAATACGCAGACCTGTCCCGTATGTCTTGGAATGCCCGGTGCGCTCCCAGTTGTAAATGGAAAGGCTATTGAAAGCACAATACTTATTGGATTAGCCCTCAATTGTTCGATAGCTCCTTTCTCTCGTTTTGCCCGCAAGAACTACTTCTATCCTGATATGCCAAAGAACTTTCAAACGTCGCAATATGACGAACCGATTTGTGTCAATGGATTTTTAGATGTGGTGATCGAAACTGATGAGGGAGTTAAAGAATTCCGTGTCGAGATCGAACGCGTTCACATGGAGGAGGACACCGGAAAATCTCTGCATGTCGGAGGTGCTACGGGGCGCATACACGGAGCTGACTATTCACTTCTGGACTACAACCGTGCCGGAATCCCTCTTGTTGAGATAGTCACGAAGATCGTTGGTGGAACCGGTAAGTACGCACCACAGGTTGCACGAGCCTACGTCACCGAACTTCGCGACATTCTCCGTTCCCTCGGCGTCTCTGATGTAAAGATGGAACAAGGTTCGATGCGATGTGATGTCAATCTATCTCTGGCTCCCGTTGGTTCAGGCTCACTCGGTACTCGCAGCGAGACAAAGAATGTTAACTCTCTACGCTCCGTCGAGCGGGCCGTACTCGGTGAAGTTGTGCGGCAATCCAATCGCTTGGAGGCGGGAGAGCGAATTGTTCAAGAGACTCGTCATTTCTTAGAGGAGAGTGGCCAGACTCGCCCCGGTCGATCTAAAGAGCAGGCTGAGGACTATCGCTACTTTCCCGAACCAGATTTAGTCCCTGTTGTTCCAGATAGTGCATGGGTCGAAGAGTTGCGCGCAACCTTGCCGGAGAAACCCTCCACACGTCGAAAGCGATTGCAAGAGGAGTGGTCAGTTCCGCAAAAAGAGATGACATCACTGGTTAATGCTGGCCTTCTAGATGTAGTCGAAGAGACCATTGCGCTAGGTGCCGAACCTTCGCGCACACGTTCCTGGTGGCTGGGAGAGATTTCACGCCTCGCAAATGAGCAAGAGGTCGATCCAACTTCGCTGATTAGCGCCGGTTACGTGGCAGAAATTATTTCTCTCATCAGTGCGGGTGAGCTGACTGATAAGTTGGCGCGTCAAGTAGTTGAGGGAGTCGTCGCAGGTGAGGGGTCTCCGACAGAGGTAATGAGCAAACGTGGTCTTAAAGTTGTCTCGGACGTTTCATCTTTGGTGGCAGCGATTGAAGCAGCTATAGCAACGCAACCTGATACCGCAGAGCGGGTTCGCGGAGGAAATATCCCAGCGGCTGGAGCACTTATCGGTGCTGTCATGAAAGCCACAGGCGGACAAGCAGATGCTGCCAAAGTTCGCAGTCTCTTGCTTAAGCATTTAGGTCAAGGAGAGTGAAGGAATGAGCGAAATTAAAAATCCGATGAAGCCGCGTTCTGGTTTGGTTACGGACGGATTAGAAAGAGCTCCCGCACGTGGAATGTTGCGTGCAATTGGAATGACCGATGACGATTGGGTTAAACCTCAGATTGGAATCGCCTCCTCCTGGAATGAAATTACCCCATGCAATCTCTCACTCGATCGCTTGGCTAAGGCCTCTCGTAAAGGTGTTATTGCTGCTGGAGGATTCCCCATGCAGTTCGGAACGATCTCCGTCTCCGATGGAATCTCGATGGGCCATGAAGGTATGCATTTCTCTCTCGTCTCACGAGAGGTCATTGCCGATTCTGTTGAGACGGTCATGCAGGCGGAACGGTTAGATGGAATGGTCACTTTTGCTGGATGCGATAAATCTTTACCAGGAATGATGATGGCGGCGGCGCGCATTGATGTAGCAAGTGTCTTTGTCTACGCTGGCTCGACTCTTGCAGGGCAAGTAGATGGGAAAGATGTAACCATCATTGATGCATTTGAAGCAGTTGGGGCTTGCGCTCGTGGCTTGATTAGTCAGGAGAAGGTGGATGAAATTGAGCGAGCAATCTGCCCAGGTGAAGGTGCTTGCGGCGGAATGTATACGGCCAACACCATGGCTGCAGTCGGTGAGGCCATTGGCTTATCTTTGCCAGGTTCTGCCTCACCTCCATCGGTAGATCGTCGCCGAGATGACTATGCCGTCAAAGCGGGGGCGGCGGTTGTTGAATTGATACGCCAAGGAATAACTACTCGAAACATTTTGACCAAGAAGGCATTTGAGAACGCCATCACAGTGGTAATGGCACTAGGTGGGTCTACAAATGCAGTGTTGCATTTACTTGCGATTGCAAATGAAGCAGAGGTTGATCTTGATCTTGCTGACTTCCAAAGAATCAGCGAGCGCACTCCACTGCTTGGAGATCTCAAGCCATTTGGAAAATATGTAATGACCGATATTGATCGTGTAGGTGGGATCCCCGTAGTTTTGCGTGCGCTTCTAGATGCAGGATTTTTACACGGTGAATGTCTTACTGTTACCGGCAAAACTATGGCTGAAAATCTCGCAGATATCACTCCGCTTGATCCAGATGGAGATGTATTGCATTCAATCACTAATCCACTCTCCGCTGGAGGAGGAATCACGATTTTGCACGGCACTCTTGCCGCAGACGGTGCAGTTTGCAAAACGGCTGGTGTTGGAGTCGAATTTTTTGAAGGACCAGCCCGAGTCTTTGAGCGGGAGCAAGCAGCAATGGTTGCTCTTGAAAATGGAACCATCAAGGCGGGGGATGTAGTAGTCATCCGTTATGAAGGCCCTAAGGGTGGCCCCGGAATGCGCGAAATGCTGATGATTACAGGAGCAATTAAGGGAGCAGGTTTGGGCAAATCTGTGTTGCTCTTAACCGATGGACGATTTTCGGGGGGAAGTACGGGGCTTTGCGTAGGCCACGTCGCTCCCGAGGCGGTTGATGCCGGACCGATCGCATTCATTAATGACGGTGACTTGATTCGCATTGACATTGTCAAGCGAACTTTGGATCTCCTAGTTGATGAATCAGAACTGGCAATGCGACGCCAACATTTCTCGCCAGTGCCTCATAAGTACCGCAGGGGAGTCTTGGCAAAATATGCCAAGGTCGTTGGTTCAGCTTCACAAGGTGCGGTCTGCGGATGATTTATGTGAGATGTACTTCTCATATTTTGAGATAGCTTTCTTTGGGGTTGACTAGGCAGGTGAGACCAGTGAGACTTCGGTCATGGCATCATCAGTGGTGATTCGAGAGCGCGCGATCTAGTCTGACTAGATGGTGCGCTACCCCTCAGTGGAAACTGAGGGGTTTCTTATTTCACGAGCAGATTTTGTTTCTATAAAATCCAGAGTTCCATAGATCGGGAAGGAGATGAATATGTCAGAGAAAGTCACGGGAGCGCAGTCGCTTGTGAAATCCCTTGAGTTGGCTGGAGTAGATGTCATGTTCGGAATTCCCGGAGGAGCGATCCTTCCTGCCTACGATCCAATTTTTGATAGTCGGATCCGCCACATTCTGGTGAGACATGAACAGGGAGCGGGTCACGCGGCTACAGGTTATGCCCAGGCAACTGGGCGAGTCGGAGTCTGTATCGCAACCTCTGGACCAGGGGCAACAAACTTAGTCACAGCCCTAGCTGACGCTCAGATGGATTCGGTGCCTATCGTTGCTATCACAGGTCAAGTGGCTTCGGCTTCGATTGGAACTGATGCATTCCAAGAGGCGGATATTCGCGGAATCACTATGCCAGTCACCAAACATAATTTCCTTATTACAGATCCAAGCGATATCCCCCGTGCTATTGCGGAGGCTTTTCATATTGCGGGCACTGGCCGTCCAGGCGCAGTTCTCGTTGATATCGCTAAAGATGCGCTCACTAAGATGACCGATTTCGAGTACCCAACAACTTTGAACCTTCCGGGCTACAACCCGATAATGGATCCGAGTGCGGAGTCCATTCACGAAGCGGCTGCGTTGATTTCCCAATCAAAGAGCCCCGTTCTTTACGTAGGCGGGGGAGCAATTAAGTCCAATGCTTCGGCTGAGTTGATTAAATTGGCAGAACTTACTGGTGCTCCAGTTGTAACCACGTTAATGGCGCTTGGCTCATTTCCCGATAGCCACCCTCAACATCTTGGCATGCCCGGAATGCATGGAACCGTTGCAGCTGTGACGGCATTACAAAAGGCCGATCTGCTTATCACCTTAGGAGCGCGCTTTGATGACCGCGTGACTGGAAAGCTCTCCTCCTTCGCCCCCAACGCTAAAGTCATACATGCGGATATTGATCCCGCCGAAATCGGCAAGAATCGTATTGCAGATGTAGCGATTGTCGGTGACTTAAGAGCCACCATCAGTGCCCTTTTCATACAACTCGAGAAAGTTTTTCAGAGCTCTAAGCCTGATCTCACTGAGTGGTGGTTGCAGTGCAACAGTTGGCGCACTCGCTATCCGTTAGGTTTTGATGAACCCACTGATGGTTCGGTCTCGCCACAATATGTCATCTCTCGAATCGGTGCGATTGCTGGACCAGATGCCATCTTTGTAGCAGGTGTGGGACAGCACCAGATGTGGTCATCACAATTTATCAATTACGAGAAACCACGTACTTGGCTGAACTCTGGCGGTCTTGGAACAATGGGTTATGCGGTACCAGCTGCTATGGGTGCAAAAGTTGGAGCACCCGATACGGTCGTGTGGGCTATTGACGGAGACGGCTGCTTCCAAATGACAAATCAGGAGCTTGTTACGTGCGCGCTCAATAATATTCCCATCAAGGTAGCAATTATCAATAACGAATCCCTAGGAATGGTTCGCCAGTGGCAGACTCTGTTCTACAACGAGCGCTATTCCAACACCGACCTTCATTCCAAACGGATTCCTGATTTTGCCAAATTGGCTGAGGCTATGGGTTGCGTTGGATTGCGCTGCGAATCTAAGGAAGATGTCGATCGCGTTATAAATGAAGCGATGGCAATTAATGATCGTCCTGTAGTAGTTGATTTCAGCGTCCATCGTGATGCCATGGTCTGGCCGATGGTTGCTGCTGGAACTTCCAATGATGACATCGTTATCGCAAAGTCGATGGCTCCAATCTGGGATTCACAGGAGTTATAAATGAGTACTCATACACTCTCTGTTCTTGTTGAAAATAGCCCGGGAGTTCTGGCAAGAATTGCCTCACTCTTTGCGCGCCGTGGATACAACATTGACTCCCTCGCTGTTGGACCAACCGAAGATCCAAATGTCTCCCGAATGACGATTGTGGTGAATGTCGAAGGACATGCGCTCTCACAAGTGATCCAGCAGACAGACAAATTAATCAATGTTCTGAGCATCGTTGAATTAGACCCCATTGCATCAGTGCAGAGGGAATTGCTACTGGTAAAGGTAAACACAACTCCCGAGACTCGTTCACAAGTCCTTGAAACGGTTCAATTATTCCGAGCCAAGGTGGTTGATGTCGCACAAGATGCGGTCACCATTGAAGCGACCGGCAATAGCGAGAAGATTCAAGCTCTCCTGCGTGTGCTTGAGCCGTACGGAATTAAGGAATTAGTTCAATCGGGACTCGTTGCAATGGAGCGCGGTTTAAAGCCAGGAAAATCACCACAACCGGATCACAACTAGGAAAGGCAGACCATAAAGTGGCTACCCAATATCACGACGAAGATGCAGATCTATCGGTCATTCAATCAAAGAAAGTTGCGGTCATTGGTTATGGCTCTCAAGGTCATGCACATGCTCTTTCACTCCGTGATAGCGGAGTAGATGTTCGGATTGGTTTAGCAGAGGGTTCCGCTTCGCGTGCCAAAGCAGAGTCTGAAGGATTGCGCGTACTCTCGGTTGCAGATGCGGTCAAAGAAGCCGATGTCGTCATGCTTTTGGCACCAGATCATGTGCAGCGACATATTTACAATGATTCAATCAAGCCAAATCTTAAGCCTGGCTCGGCACTCTTCTTTGGACATGGATTTAACATTCGTTTTGGCTACATCAAGCCTGAAGCAAATATTGACGTTGCAATGGTTGCGCCGAAAGGTCCTGGACATTTAGTTCGCCGTGAATATGTAGCCGGTCGCGGAGTACCAGTCCTAGTGGCTGTAGAACAAGATGCAACAGGCACCGCCTGGCCGCTCACCCTTTCTTACGCCAAGGCAATTGGTGGATTGCGCGCTGGGGGAATCCTGACAACATTCACCGAAGAGTGTGAAACCGATTTATTTGGTGAGCAATCTGTTCTATGTGGTGGTGCATCGCAACTCGTGCAATATGGTTTTGAAACTCTGACAGAGGCTGGGTACCAACCTGAAGTCGCTTACTTCGAATGCTTGCATGAGTTGAAGTTGATTGTGGACCTTATGTATGAAGGTGGAATTGCTAAACAGCGCTGGTCGGTTTCAGATACCGCTGAATTTGGCGACTACGTATCCGGTCCTCGGGTGATTGATCCAAGTGTCAAGGAGAATATGAAGGCAGTTCTTGCAGATATTCAAAACGGAAAATTTGCAGAGCGTTTTATCAATGATCAAGAAGCTGGTGCTCCGGAGTTTAAAGCGCTACGCGCCAAGGGTGAATCCCATCCAATCGAGGCTGTTGGTCGCGAACTGCGCAAGATGATGTCATGGGTCAAGAGCGCATCTCAAGATGATTACAAGGAAGGATCCGCCTCACGTGGCTAAACCAATTGTTCTTATTGCAGAAGAGTTAAGTCCGGCAACGTTAGAGGCGTTAGGTCCGGATTTTGAAGTTAAGAATTGCGACGGAGCAAACCGCGCAGAACTTCTCGCCGCACTCGCCGAGGGAGCAGATGCTGTACTCATTCGCTCCGCTACCAAGATGGATGCAGAGGCAATTGCTGCTTCTAAAGGTCTTAAAGTAATTGCACGTGCTGGTGTTGGGGTAGACAACGTTGATATCCCTGCCGCAACAGCAGCTGGAATCATGGTGGTAAATGCGCCTACTTCAAATATCGTGAGCGCCGCCGAACTTGCGATCGCATTACTCATGGCCTCTGCTCGCTATGTTTCACCTGCGCACGCAGCGTTGCGCAACGGGAAATGGGCACGCTCCAAATACACGGGTGCTGAACTATTTGAGAAAACTCTCGGAATCGTTGGGTTTGGAAAAATTGGGCAATTGGTCTGTGCCCGCATGCAGGCATTTGGAATGAACGTCGTTGCATACGATCCATACCTATTGCCTGCGCGCGCTGCTCAGTTGGGCGTTCGTTTGGTGGACTTAGATGAACTTCTTCGGATAAGTGATTTCATCACCATCCATCTTCCGAAGACAAAGGAGACCGCCAACCTCATTGGCGTTGATGCACTCACAAAAGTGAAGCCAACTGTGCGCATTATTAATGCTGCTCGAGGTGGCGTGTTGGATGAGGCTGCTCTGTATACCGCTATCACCGAAGGTCGTGTGGCTGGTGCTGGCCTCGATGTTTTTGCCACCGAACCTTGTACTGATTCACCGCTCTTCACTCTCGATCAAGTTGTTGCGACACCGCATTTAGGTGCCTCGACGGATGAAGCACAAGAACGAGCAGGAATTGCTGTTGCAGTTTCAGTTCGCAAAGCGCTATCCGGAGAACTTGTTCCTGATGCTCTCAACGTCAAAGGTGGAGCGATTCACGAAGATATTCGTCCATCGCTACCTCTTGTTGAAAAGATGGCACAACTCGCCACAATCATCGCCGGTGAATTGCCAACCTCCCTCGATGTAGAAGTTCGTGGAGATATCTCGGGTCATGACTCTTCTGTGCTAGGTACAAGTGTCCTCAAAGGCGCACTTGTTGCGGTTGGTGCGGAGTCCGTGACCTATGTAAACGCACCGGGTTTAGCCGCGGAGCGGGGAATGACCTCTTCGGTTACCACAAATCCTGAGAGCCCCGAGTATCGCAGCATGATCTCTTTGCGTGCAGCGCTTCCGGATGGTCGATCGATTGTCGTTGATGGAACCTTGATGGGTATTCGTCGTGTCGAGAAGATCATTGCAATTAATGGATTTGATTTGGATCTACCACCGACTGAGCATCTTCTCTTTTTGCTCTATTCAGATCGTCCTGGAGTCGTTGGCTCTGTGGGTGGAATTATTGGTGGTGCTGGAATCAATATCGCTGGAATGCAGGTGGCACGCAGCGAAGAAGGTGGGTCCGCTCTCATGGCTCTTAATATTGATTCAGCCCTCTCACCAGAGCTCGTTGCCCAGGTTCTCAAAGAGACTGGGGCTGATCTCGTTCGTGCAGTTACCCTGGTTTCATAATGAAAGAATTTAAACTCGCTGTTATTGCAGGAGATGGGATTGGACCTGAGGTTGTTGCCGAAGGTCTAAAAGTTCTTGACAAGGTTGCCGCTAAATATTCCCTCTCCTTCACCACAATTCACTACCCACTTGGAGCGGCCCATTGGCACGCAACGGGTGAGGTATTGAGTGATGAGACGATGGCGGAAATTGCTGCGAACGATGTAATTCTGCTCGGGGCCGTAGGAGATCCCACTGTTCCAAGTGGAGTTTTAGAGAGAGGGCTTCTGCTCAAGTTGCGTTTTGCCTTTGATCAGTACGTGAACCTTCGTCCCGCTAAATTGCGTGCTGGTGTGGCATCTCCTCTCTCAACTCAAGCGCCAATTGATTTCATTGTTGTTCGTGAAGGAACCGAAGGCCCGTATGTTGGTGCTGGCGGAAACCTTGCAATAGGCACCAGCGCCGAGATCGCTACGGAGGAGTCTGTCAACACCAGGCGTGGAGCAGAGCGCGTTATTCGTTATGCCTTTAACAGCGCATCAGCTCGGCCACGCAAGAAGTTAACTCTGGTTCACAAGAACAATGTTCTGACCCATGCAGGTGGTCTTTGGACGCGTACATTCAATGAGGTAGCAAAAGAGTTCCCGGACATTACGACTGATTACCTCCATGTTGATGCTGCATCCATGTTTTTCGTGACGAATCCAGAACGATTTGATGTCGTGGTTACCGATAATCTTTTTGGGGATATCTTGACTGATATTGCAGCAGCCATCTGCGGAGGGATTGGACTTAGCGCCTCTGGAAATATCAATCCGACTGGTGCCTTCCCTTCAATGTTTGAACCGGTTCATGGCTCCGCTCCCGATATCGCCGGTACGTCACTCGCTGATCCAACAGCAACTGTAATGTCCATTGCGATGATGCTGGAACACCTGGGTGAACTAGACGCTGCCGCTGATATTGAACGATCAGTGAGCGCCGATCTCTTGGTCCGTGCAGGTTTGAAACGCAGTACGGTAGACATTGGTGACGCTTTGGCAGGAGGTATTTAGATGAAAATTAGTCTCAACCCAAATTCGAATCCAGCCACTGATAGTGACCGTGCCCAGAAAATTGCTGCCGGCGGCTTCGGTAAGTATTACACCGACAATATGGTGTTAGCCGAGTGGAGTGAAGGTTCAGGTTGGGGTGATGCCGAGCTCAAAGCATATGGACCACTCTCTATAGATCCGGCAACATCAGTTCTGCACTACGGTCAAGAGATTTTCGAGGGCTTAAAGGCTTACTGCCAACCTGATGGCGGAGTGAGCCTATTTAGACCTGATGCTAATGCGCTGCGCTTTTGTCGTAGCGCTGCGCGTTTGGCGCTGCCAGAATTACCTGTCGAAGATTTTGTTGCGACTGTTGAAGCGCTGGTTCGCCAAGATAAGGCGTGGGTCCCACAAACCGTTGGTGAGTCCCTGTACATCCGACCATTTATGTTTGCATCTGAAGTTGGTCTCGGAGTTCGTCCAAGTAATCACGCGACCTACATGGTTATCACTACCCCTGCCGCCGCATATTTCAATCCTTCAAAAGCAGTAACTGTATGGATTTCGACTGAGTATGTGCGGGCTGCTCCCGGGGGAACGGGTGCTGCAAAAACAGGTGGGAATTATGCAGGTTCTTTGCTCGCCCAAAAACAGGCAGCTGAAGAAGGATGTGATCAAGTCGTGTGGCTTGATGCGATCGAGCGTAAATGGGTTGAAGAGATGGGCGGAATGAACCTTTACTTTGTTAAAGGTTACGGTCCTAGTGCCACAATCTTTACCCCCAAACTCACGGGAACGTTACTGGCAGGTATCACACGTGATTCAATTTTGACCGTTGCTAATGATTTGGGTTATATGGTTGAAGAAGGAATGATCTCAACGCAGGATTGGCACGATGGAGTTACTTCTGGTGAGATAACTGAAATATTTGCATGCGGTACCGCAGCGGTAGTTTCTCCAGTAGGCGCCGCTAAAAGTACGAAAGGGATGTGGCAAACAGGAGATGGTAATCCTGGGCCGATTACTCAGCAGATTCGAGAAACGCTGCTTGGAATTCAACATGGAACGATCGAAGATAAGCACGGCTGGAACAAACGAGTTAATTGATGGCAGTCTCTGATGCGTTTCATATCTATGACACCACATTGCGTGACGGGGCGCAGCAAGAGGGTTTAAATCTCTCGGTACATGACAAACTCGCCATCGCTCGTCATTTAGATGATCTCGGCGTTGGTTTTATTGAAGGTGGATGGCCCGGTGCGAATCCCAAAGATACCGAGTTTTTTAAGTTAGCCCAGACTGAACTTCATCTTAAAAATGCAACGTTTGTAGCATTTGGTGCCACTCGCAGGCCTGGAGTGGCAGCAGCTGATGATGTGTTGCTGCGCGCTCTCGCGGAATCAGGTGCATCGGCCGTGACTCTGGTTGCCAAGAGTCATGATCGTCATGTTGAGTTGGCCCTGCGCACGACTCTGGATGAGAACTTAGAGATGATTCGTAGCTCCATTCAATTTTTGCGCGCTAGTGGGCAGCGCGTATTTCTTGATGCAGAACATTTTTTTGATGGCTATCGATCCAATAGAAAATATGCACTTGAGGTCGTAAGAGTCGCAGCCGAATCTGGGGCAGATGTAATTGCGCTCTGTGATACCAATGGCGGAATGCTGCCAGCAGAGTTAAGCGATGTAGTTCATAATATTGTGCAAGCATCTTCTGCCCGACTTGGTATCCACTGTCATAACGACACCGGCTGCGCTATCGCAAACTCATTGGCTGCAATTGATGCTGGAGTAACTCATGTGCAAGGGACTCTCAACGGGTATGGAGAACGTACCGGTAATGCAGACCTGGTCAGTATCATCGCCAATTTAGAGTTGAAAATGAAGCGTCCTGTTCTCCCTGAAGGTGCACTCGGTGAATCATTTAGAATCTCTCACGCTGTTGCAGAAGTAACAAATGTTTCTCCTAGTGCCAGGCAGCCATACGTCGGTGTTTCAGCTTTTGCGCATAAAGCAGGGCTACATGCGAGCGCAATCAAGGTAGATCCCGCAATGTATCAGCATGAGGATCCCTCAAGTGTTGGAAATGATATGAGAATGCTGGTATCTGAAATGGCAGGTCGAGCATCGATCGAACTCAAATCCAAAGAGCTCGGAATTGACCTTGGTGGAGATAAAGAAGTTGTTGCTCGTGTAGTTGAACGCGTTAAGAAGATGGAGTCACAAGGGTTCACCTTCGAAGCGGCTGATGCATCATTCGAATTGTTGCTGCGCGAGGAGATTGCAGGAAAGCGTGCTAAATTTTTTACGATTGAAGATTGGCAGACCACAGTTGATGGAGGCGCAGGTGGAGAAGTCACCTCTACCGCAGCGGTCACTTTGAGTGCGCAAGGTGAGAGCGTTGTTACGACTGGTTCAGGGAATGGTCCTGTCAATGCAATTGACACCGCATTGCGTTCGGGCCTGAAGAAGTTTTATCCAGAACTCGAACGCTTAGAGCTCACCGACTACAAAGTTCGAATTCTCGAAGGTCGATTAGGAACAGGCGCAATCACTCGTGTTTTGGTAGAAACGAGTGATGGCGATGGTTCCTGGACCACGGTTGGCGTTCACGAAAATGTGATAGCGGCTTCGGCGATGGCACTTGAAGATGCTGTTACCTACGGCTTGCTGCGTCAAGGTCGTATACCCGAGTAGCCTTACCAGTTATGAGCGCCGAGCTAGAGCTAATTGCACAGTACGAAGAGCACTTAGTTCTCGTACGCAATTTGGCGGCGAACTCCATTAAAGGCTACGTCAGTGATCTCGAGTCTTTTCTAGGCCATATTGAAAAGTTAGGTGTTGAAGAGTTTTCGCAGTTGGAACTTTCACATATTCGTTCTTGGTTAGCAACACTTCAAAGTTCGGGAGCCGCTCGGGCGACCATGGCGAGGCGGATAGTCTCGCTTCGGGCATTTACATATTGGGCGGCTAGCCAGGGATGGATTGCGAGTGATCTTGGGGCAGAACTTGCAATTCCCAAACCGCACCGCACTCTGCCCGAAGTTTTAGATATTGCAGATACTCGAGTAGTCCTGGCAAGTGCAATCGCCAGAGCGAGTGAAGATCCAAATCCAATAACTATCCGCGATCTAGCGTTGATCGAAGTTTTATATGCGACCGGAATTCGAGTTTCGGAGATTTGTGGACTTGACCTGCGTTCTATCGATGAGTCCCGAAATACCCTTCAGGTTTTAGGTAAAGGGGGCAAGGAGCGAGTTGTCCCCATGGGGATACCAGCTGTACAAGCACTTCGTAATTATGTGGAGAGCGCCAGACCAACTCTCGCAAATGAAAAATCGGCAAACGCAGTCTTTCTCGGGTCACGTGGGAGTCGGATAGATCAACGGACAGTTCGTGAGGTCGTGTATCAGGCGATGAGCGCAGTTGGCTCCAAAATGGGACCCCACGGGCTTCGTCATACTGCCGCAACTCACCTTCTCGAGGGAGGGGCGGATCTACGCACGGTTCAGGAAATATTGGGACATTCCTCATTAGCGACAACTCAGATTTATACCCATGTATCCCCAGATCGCCTCCAGAGGGCCTTCGATAACGCTCATCCGCGGGCCTGATTTTAGGTTAGCCGCCTCCGCCCTATAGAATTATGCCCAGCAGGTCGCAAGATCTGACTTCACGCATCTATCCGGTCTATTTAACCCAGGCTGGAAACCAATTCGGTCTCACTCTTTGAGTGAGTCGGTGCCTAGATGCTAGGGAATCGGCAAATAGCCGCTTCGTCAACCGAGTGCATGCGCTACTGCATGCAAAAAAGGAGAGTGCCGCCATGGCGGTTGTAACAATGAGAGAACTCCTCGACAGTGGAGTCCACTTCGGACACCAGACTCGTCGTTGGAATCCAAAGATGAAGCGTTTCATTTTTGCTGAACGTAACGGTATTTACATTATCGATATTCAGCAGTCACTAGGTCTTATTGATTCAGCGTATGACTTCATTAAGGACACAGTTGCAAAGGGTGGGCATATCCTCTTTGTGGGTACCAAAAAGCAAGCTCATCAACCAATTATTGAACAATCCGCCCGCGTTGGGATGCCGTATGTAACCGAGCGTTGGCTAGGTGGAATGTTGACCAACTTCCCAACCGTGTACAAGCGTATTCAACGCCTCAAAGAGTTAGAGCAACTTGAGCAGAAGAACGATCAGGTTTTAACAAAGAAAGAGCTCTTGGTACTTCGTCGCGAGCGCGAGAAGCTGACCAAAAACCTTGAAGGAATCCGCAATATGACCAAGTTGCCAAGTGCGATCTGGGTAGTCGATACCAAGAAAGAGCATCTCGCCGTTGCCGAAGCTAAGAAGCTTGGTATTCCAGTCGTAGCAATCTTGGATACAAACTGCGATCCCGATGAAGTTGATTACAAGATTCCCGGTAACGATGATGCTATTCGTTCAATCGGACTTTTGACCCGCGTAATTGCAGATGCTGCAGTTGCTGGATTAGCTGCACGCTCTGCTGCTGCGCTCGCTGTTGCAGACAAAGTTGCGCCAGTTGATGAAACTTTCGCTGAGGTTGAGTCTGCACTTGCCGCAACCACAGATGTGCCAGCCGTCGAAACTATGACTGAGGTGGCTGCAGTTGAGAGCGCTGTCGAAACACCAGCTGCAGTCGAAACACCTGCTGCAGTAGAAGAAGTAAAAGGAGAGTAATTTCGTGGCTTCATATACAGCTGAAGATGTAAAACGCTTGCGTGAGGCAACTGCTGCCGGCATGCTTGATTGCAAGAAGGCCCTTGATGAGGCTGATGGCAATTACGAAAAGGCAGTAGAGATAATTCGCGTAAAAGGTCTTAAAGGCGTAACCAAGCGTGAAGGACGTACAACCTCTAACGGAGTGGTTTTGGCCAAGGCCGAAGGTAGTCTAGGTGTGATGTTGGAACTCAATTGTGAGACTGACTTCGTCGCTAAGGGTGAACGCTTCATCGAGTTAGCCGAAGAGCTTCTCGTGCACTTATTTTCCTCCAAGATCTCCACGTTGGGTGAGTTCTTAGCTTCATCTCTACCAACTGGTGCTACCGTGCAAGCGCGCATCGATGAGGGAAATGCAACACTGGGAGAGAAGATTGAGCTCCGCCGCATAGCAGTACTTGAGGGATCTCCGATCTCTCTCTATATGCACCGCACAAATCCAGATCTACCACCTCAACTCGGCGTCTTGGTTCAACTCACCACTGATGCCCTTGAGGCAGGTAAGGATGTAGCCCAACATATCGCTGCATTTGCTCCCCAATATCTCAATCGCGAATCAGTCCCGGCTGAAGCGATCGAGAGTGAGCGTCGTATTGCAGAGGAGACCGCTCGCAACGAGGGCAAGCCAGAAGCTTCTATTGAGAAGATTGTGGCCGGCCGCGTGACGGGATTTGTGAAAGAAGTTAGTCTTCTAGAACAAGCCTTTGCAAAAGATGCAAAGAAGACGGTTCAGCAGATATTAGATGAGGCAAAGACTGCCGTGTCGGCATTCCACCGCTTTAGAGTCGGACAGTAACCTTAAGCACAGGGCAAACATCCGCGCAGAAGTTTAAGACTTAAAGTAAGGAGCACTCGCTATGAACCGTTCAGGTTACAAGAGAGTGCTCCTTAAACTTTCCGGTGAAGTATTTGGGGGTGAAAAAGGCATCGGAGTTGATCCCGATGTCGTTCACGATATAGCGCAGCAGATCGGCGAGGTTGTGCGCAGCGGAACTGAGATTGCCATCGTTGTCGGCGGTGGAAACTACTTCCGAGGAGCTGAGTTGCAACAACGCGGAATGGATCGCGCTCGCGCTGACTATATGGGCATGCTTGGCACCGTAATGAATTGTCTCGCTCTTCAGGATTTCCTCGAGAAAGAGGGGATTGAGACTAGAGTCCAGACCGCCATCACCATGGGTCAAGTAGCTGAGCCTTATATTCCGCGGCGAGCCATTCGCCATCTCCAAAAGGGTCGAGTAGTGATCTTTGGGGCGGGTGCAGGGATGCCATTTTTTACGACTGATACCGTGGCAGCTCAACGAGCACTTGAGATCGGCTCGCAAGCGCTGCTATTAGCCAAGAGTGGGGTCGATGGGGTGTACACGGCAGATCCCAAAAAAGACCACGGTGCGACTAAGTATGAATCCATCAGTTTTGACGACGTTATTGCCAAATCGTTGGCGGTTGCGGATGCGGCAGCATTTAGCCTATGTCGTGAAAATAAACTCCCCATTATTGTCTTTGACCTGAAAAATAAGGGAAATATTGCTCGCGCTGTGCGCGGGGAGGCAATTGGTACCCTAGTTTCCTAAAAGACCCCGATGAAACTGGACTCGGGGTGATCCGCGAGAAGTTCACCAGTAGCCTCACTTCAAAGGAGCGAGATGTCTGATTTAGCAACTGCGTTGGCCGATGCCAGCGCCAAGATGAGTAAAGCCGTTGAGGTGGCCAAAGAGGACTTTGGCGCTATTCGAACTGGTCGTGCTCATCCAGCGATGTTCCAAAAAATCATGGTCGATTATTACGGGACCTACACTCCTCTTGCTCAACTCGCCACGTTCCAAGTGCCTGAAGCGCGAATGGCGATCATCTCTCCATTTGATAAGAGCGCTATGGCCTCAATTGAAAAGGCGATTCGTGATTCAGACCTTGGTGTAAATCCAGCAAATGATGGTGCGGTTATACGAGTGGGATTTCCGCAATTGACTGAGGAGCGCCGCAAGGATTTCATCAAAGTCGCTCGAACCAAGGCAGAGGAGTCACGAGTTTCAATTCGTAACATTCGTCGTAGCGCTAAAGAGTCTATGGAGAAATTAGAAAAGGATGGCGAGATTGGCAAGGACGATCTTGCTCGCTCCGAAAAAGAGTTGGAGAAGGTAACGACTGATCACGTGACACGGATCGATGAACTGCTTAAGCATAAGGAGACCGAACTCTTAGAGGTGTAATCGCCTCATTGAGCTAACCCTGATATGGATGATCTGTATTCAATAAACGAAGCGATAAATAAGCGGGCGGGACGACAACTTCTCCCCTCTGTTCTCGTCTCGGTTTTAATGCTAGCTCTGATTTTTGGATCATTAATAATCAATCCTATTATTTTCGCTTACCTAGTCTGGGCAATGATTTTATTAGCCATATTCGAAATTATTCGTGCCTTTAGAAGTAGTGAAATTCACATCTCACTCACTCCACTTTTTATTGCAACCACAGGCATTCTCGGAGCCACCTGGTACAAACATGTTGATGGACTCTCCGTCTCACTAGCAGTGGCTTTGCCAAATGTTGTGGTCTATCTGCTATTTGTCTCTCCAAAAGATTTTGTAAGACGATCTTCAGCTGCTGTCTTTACAATTTTCTATCTGCCTTTTTTATCGGGCTTCATTCTCTTACTCGCACACTCTCAGGATCCGATCAAAAGGATCGCGACCTTGATCGTTCTTGTGAGTTTTAATGACACCTTTGCTTATTTCTCTGGCCTTTTATTTGGAAAGCATGCTCTTGTGCCACAAATCAGTCCCAAGAAAACGTGGGAAGGCCTCGTAGGAGCAATGCTAGCTACGACTATTGGAGCAACTTTGCTCTTTATCTATGTTCTTAAAGACCATTGGTGGTTGGGAGTTATAGTTGGAGTGCTAGGTGTAATCACTGCAACGTGCGGAGACCTTATTGAATCGGCAGTGAAAAGAGATTTGCAGATAAAAGATATGGGAACGATGCTTCCTGGGCATGGCGGTATCTTGGATCGCATCGATTCCATATTATTCACAGCACCAGCTGTCTGGTTCACATTCGAACTCATCCAACACTTCAAGTTATAAGGTGGCTTATTAAAAATGAACAATGATGATCCCCTCAAATTAGTATTTGAGGAGCCAAAGCAGCGGGTAAAGCCTCCTGCACATTTTGCTGACTTAGATCTTGAGGGAAGAAAGGCTCTCGCTCTTGAGCTTGGAATTCCAACTTTTCGCGCCAATCAGGTTTCCACGCATTTTTTTACCCATCACAATGATGAGACCGAGTCGTGGAGTGATATTCCTAAAGAAATGCGGGCGATGATGGCAGAAAAATTCACGCCGAAACTTATAACTTTGGTGCGCTCTATCGAATGCGATGGCGGTACCACTCGCAAAGATTTGTGGCGCTTACATGATGGGGTTTTGGTTGAGAGTGTATTGATGCGTTACAGCGATAGAACGACCGTCTGTATCTCATCTCAAGCAGGATGCGGAATGAACTGCCCATTTTGCGCAACAGGACAGGCAGGGTTGACGAGAAATTTAACCGCAGGTGAAATTACGGCACAAGTAGTTGCTGCGGCAAGAGTGTGCGCAGCTGGTGAACTTCCCGGGGGTCCGACTCGACTTTCAAATGTTGTCTTTATGGGAATGGGTGAACCCCTTGCCAATTACAACGCAGTTATCCGAACCGTTAGAAATATCACCGCACCGCAGCCTGATGGATTAGGTATTGGTGCACGCTCAGTAACGGTTTCAACTGTCGGACTCGTACATGGGATCGAAAGGCTTATGCAGGAGGATATTCCTGTAACACTCGCCGTATCTCTGCATACACCGGATGATGAACTCCGTGACTCTTTAGTACCGATCAATTCACGTTGGAAAGTTAAGGAAGTTCTGGCGGCAGCGGATAAATATGCTGACAAAACTGGCCGACGCTATTCGATCGAGTATGCACTTATTCGAGATATAAATGATCAGGCTTGGCGGTCGGATCTATTAGGTCGCCTGCTTAAAAATCGGAATGCTCATGTTAATTTGATTCCACTCAATCCCACCCCTGGATCAAAGTGGACTGCATCGCGACCAGCTGATGAGGCAACCTTTGTTTCAATTCTAGAGGGGTATGGTGTTCCGGTAACAGTTCGAGACACACGTGGTCGTGAAATAGATGGGGCATGCGGCCAACTCGCTGCGGCTGAACTTAACAGCGCGCCCTCAGGAAAGTAAGGAAGGGTTGTACCGTGTTTAGAGTCGTAATTTTGGGTTCAACCGGCTCCATTGGGGTGCAAGCTCTGGAATTGATTGCCTCTAATCCCCAAATGTTTGAAGTCGTGGGCTTATCCGCCGGCGGAGCCAATGTCGCTACTCTCATGGAACAAGCAAAGAAGTTCCACGTTGGAGTAGTTGGTGTGAGCCATAACGGTGAGATAGCCCGCGAGTTAAGTGGTGGCGTTGTCGTCATTGACGGACCTCAAGCATCGAGTGAAATTGCAGCAATTCCATGCGACATAGTTTTAAATGGCATAACAGGTTCAATTGGTTTAGCTCCTACTTTGGCAGCTCTTACAGCAGGAAATAAAGTTGCTTTAGCGAATAAAGAATCACTTGTTGCTGGTGGGACGTTGGTAACTTCCTTTGGTTTAGATCGCTTGGTCCCAGTGGACTCTGAACATAGTGCTCTCTACCAATGTTTTTTGAGTGGAACCAAGAGTGAGATCAAACGTGCTATTTTGACTGCAAGTGGTGGGGCATTTCGTGACATAGAGGATCTATCGCATGTCACTTTAGAGCAGGCGCTTTCTCATCCCACGTGGTTGATGGGTCCGGTAGTAACGATTAATTCTGCAACGTTGGTTAACAAAGGGTTAGAGATCATTGAGGCTCACTATCTCTTTGATTTACCGTACGAGAAAATTGAGGCAGTAATTCATCCGCAATCGGTAATACATTCAATGGTGGAATTTGTCGATGGAGCTACAATTGCTCAACTGAGTCCTCCAAATATGAAAGGCCCCATCGCATACGCTTTAGGAGCACCCCATCGGCTTTCAGAAGCCACTCAAGCGGTAGACTGGAGTGTTTCTCACAATTGGAACTTCTCACCGATTGACCATAACCGTTTTCCAGCCGTGAATTTAGCGAGACATTGCGGAGAGCGCGGGGGAGGCTTACCGGCTGTTTTTAACGCTGCCAATGAAGTGGCTGTGGCTGCATTTATGAGCGGTTTAATTTCATTTGTCGATATCGTTAGAATCGTCACTGAGACCACCGATTTTTTAGATTCACTTGGCGAGAATCAATTGCGGGATTTGGATGATGTCAGTGCTATAGAGAACGATGCTCGTCAGGTTGCACAATCACTAGTTCTGGAGAGTAAGTAATGTCGAAAACCCTGGGAGTCCTAGCCTTCGTTATTGCACTCCTTTTATCGGTGATGATTCATGAGTTTGGCCATTTTATCTTTGCCAAGAAATTTGGAATGAAGGTAACTGAATTTTTCTTGGGATTTGGAAAACGAATCTGGTCATTCACTAAAGGTGAGACCGAATTTGGCATTAAGGCGATCCCTGCAGGCGGGTACTGCCGAATAATCGGAATGTCGATTCACGAAGAGCTTACTGACGATGAAGCTGATCGAGCGTTTGTAAAATCATCTACCCCTCGACGGTTAATCGTTCTCGGTGCTGGTTCAGTCAGCCACTTTATTTTGGGATTTATTCTTATCTTTTTAATATTTTTTGGAATTGGGACAAGTTCTGCGCTTCCAATAATCAATCAAGTCTTGCCATGCATTAACACGAGTAATACTGCAGGCGCCTGCCCAAGTGGTTCAAAGGCTTCCCCAGCTCTTAGCGCTGGGCTCAAATCAGGTGATCGGATCACGTCAGTCAACGGTAAGGCAGTTACGAATTGGGCCCAAGATGTTGAAGTGATCCGCTCTTTTGCGGGAAAACCTTTGACGCTCACAATCGATCGTGCCGGCCAATTGCTCACAATAGTTGCAACCCCTATACAGGTGAGCGTTGGAGGTAAGAGTTATGGCATGTTGGGGATCACAAGTAAAATCGGCCTAGTCCGAGAAGGTATTGGAGCTTCGCTCAAGGACTCCTGGAGTTTAGGTTCAAATTTCTTCTCAACCAGTGTCAAATCTTTAGTGTCACTTCCAGCCAAAGTACCCGCACTCTTTCGCCAAACATTTTTAGGCCAAAAGCGCGATGCAAGTGGATTAGTTGGCGTTGTGGGGGTCGCACAAGCCTCTGCGGCAGCAGCAAGTGATACTAGGTTAACTTTTGGTGACAAGTTAGAAACATTTCTACTAATTATTGCTAGCCTAAATATATTTGTTGGGATCTTCAATTTATTGCCAATTTTACCTCTCGATGGTGGACACATGGCTATAGCCCTTGCAGATGGCTGGCGTCGAACCAGAGCAAAGAGATCTGGTCGCCCTAAGCCAACCCCTCTTGATCTAGAAAAGTTGATGCCCATCACGGCTGTTGTCTTTATTTTGCTAGTTGGGCTTTCTGTGATGCTCCTTGCGGCGGATATTTTCAATCCAGTTCACTTCAATCTCTGATTTGAGGCAGAATAAAGGCATGGTCGATCTCGGTATTCCATCAGCCCCGCCTCCTGTTCTCTCTCCGCGCCGTAAGAGCAAACAACTAAAAGTTGGCAGTGTTTTGGTCGGGGGAGATGCGCCAGTTAGCGTGCAATCAATGTGCACCACTCTCACTTCTGATGTAAACGCAACTCTGCAGCAGATTGCTGAGTTGACCGCTTCTGGTTGTCAGATCGTGCGCGTGGCTGTTCCCAGTCAAGATGATGCCGATGCGCTGAAGGCGATCGCTAAGAAATCTCAGATTCCCGTCATTGCAGATATTCACTTTCAACCTAAGTACATCTTCGCTGCGATCGATGCTGGCTGTGCGGCAGTTCGCGTGAATCCCGGAAATATTAAACAGTTTGATGACAAGGTCAAGGAAGTCGCGAAGGCTGCAGGGGATGCTGGTATTCCGATCCGTATTGGAGTCAATGCTGGTTCTTTGGATCCTCGCCTTTTAGCTAAATATGGCAAGGCCACCCCTGAAGCTTTAGCGGAGTCCGCGCTTTGGGAAGCTTCCCTCTTTGAGGAACACGGGTTTTCAGATATTAAAATTTCTGTTAAACACCATGATCCAGTAACGATGGTGAAGGCCTACCGACTATTGGCTGCGCAATGTGATTATCCGTTGCACCTCGGTGTGACAGAGGCGGGTCCGATCTTTCAGGGAACTATCAAATCTGCAACTGCATTCGCCGTACTTCTTGCAGAGGGTATAGGTGACACAATTCGTGTCTCACTCTCAGCCCCTCCAGTTGAAGAGGTAAAAGTTGGAATCTCTATTCTGGAATCTCTTAACTTACGTCAACGCAAACTCGAGATAGTTTCTTGTCCATCGTGCGGGAGAGCCCAAGTAGATGTGTATAGCCTTGCTGAAAAAGTTCAAGCTGGGTTACAAGGTATGACAGTCCCGCTACGAGTGGCAGTAATGGGTTGCGTAGTAAATGGTCCAGGTGAAGCGCGCGAAGCGGATTTAGGTGTGGCATCGGGAAATGGAAAAGGTCAAATCTTTGTCAGAGGGGAAGTCATCAAAACCGTTCCGGAAGCCGAGATTGTTGAGACCTTGATCTTTGAAGCCAACCGTTTAGCGGATGAGATGGCGGCGGCTGGAGTTGCGAGTGGAGCACCAACAGTTAACGGTCTATAAGACTTTCAACGTTAGATAGGGTTCTCGCATGTTGCGAATGTCGACCCTACTTTTACGCACTTTGCGAGATGACCCCTCCGACGCCGAGGTTCCGAGCCATCGTCTTTTGGTGCGAGCAGGATATGTCAGGCGTGTTGCTGCTGGTATCTATTCTTGGTTACCTTTGGGTTATCGCACTTATAGGAATATTGAAAAGATTATTCGAGAAGAGATGGATGCTGCAGGGTTTCAAGAGGTTCATTTTCCTGCGCTCCTGCCTCGCGAGCCCTACGAGCAGACCAACCGCTGGACTGAATACGGCCCAGACCTTTTTCGCCTGAAGGATCGCAAGGGAAACGATTATCTTTTAGGCCCAACGCACGAAGAGCTCTTCACTCTGATGGTTAAAGGTGAATTCTCCTCGTACAAGGATTTGCCACTTTCGATTTATCAGATCCAAACCAAGTACCGTGATGAACCGCGTCCGCGTAGTGGAATCATCCGTGGACGCGAATTTGTCATGAAAGATTCTTACTCCTTCGACATTGATGATGCTGGACTTGAGGCTTCATATCAGCGTCACCGCGAGGCCTACATAAAGACTTTTACTCGCTTGGGACTTCAATTCAATATCGTCTCGGCCATGTCGGGTGCGATGGGAGGTTCCAAATCGGAGGAGTTTCTAGCTCCCTGCCCGACTGGCGAGGATACCTACGTGCTCTGTGAAAAATGTGGATACGCTGCCAATGTCGAGGCTATGATCACCAAAGTTGCTACGTATCAGGGAGAAATCCCACCAGCTTTGGAGGAGTTCGATTCACCAAATACTCCAACCATTAATTCACTCGTAGAACTTGTAAATCAAAAATTTGGCCAATCTATTACTGGCGCCGATACTTTAAAGAATGTACTTCTTATGAAGGATGGAGAGCCGATTTCGATACTAGTCCCAGGTGACCGTGAAGTTGATCTCAAGAGAGTCGGAGCAAATCTCCCAGGAGTTCAAGAACTTCGACTCTTCGAAGAAGATGATTTTGCTAAATTTCCTGGACTGGTTAAAGGCTACGTTGGACCTCAAGATGCCGCATTGCTTGGCATTACGGTTTATGCTGATCCGCGGATCGTTATTGGATCGCATTGGATCACTGGTGCCAACCAGCGGGATAAGCATGCGCGATTTGTTGTACATGGACGTGATTTCACAGTTGCTGGTTTTGTTGAAGCGGCGGAGGTAAAAGTTGGGGATCTGTGTCCTCAATGTGACACTCCAGTTGTGATTGATCGGGCAATTGAGATTGGTCATATTTTTCAGCTAGGCCGCAAATATGCGCAAGCGCTAGGTCTTACCGTGCTTGATCAAAACGGTAAATCTCAAGTTGTCACCATGGGTTCCTACGGAATTGGAGTGTCACGAGCAGTCGCTGCTGTCGCGGAACAGAGCCATGATGAGATCGGACTGAATTGGTCACGAGAGATCGCACCAGCCGAGGTTCATATTGTTGCTGCCGGGAAAGATGACTCTATTTATTACTATGCAGAGGCGCTGGCAAGTGAACTGGAATCAGCAGGACTGAGTGTGCTGATCGATGATCGTCGAGATGCGAGCCCAGGCGTGAAATTCAAAGATGCTGAACTCATAGGAATTCCTTACATTGTCATTGTGGGTAGATCACTCGCTGAAGGGAAGATTGAGTTTCGCGTTCGCAATGTTGGGAGCAAAGTCGAATATAACTCCGAAGGCGCAACCGCAGAGATTCTCAACGCAATTAATTCATAAATGTCTCTCGTAAATTTTCTATTTTTGGCCGTGGCAGCGGGATTCGCTGGATTCGTAGATGCAGTTGCAGGTGGTGGAGGCTTAGTTCAACTTCCCGCACTTCTGATTGGGATATCGAATAAGCCCATACCT
>JAYTQV010000065.1:0-9585 GCA_043746515.1 Actinomycetes bacterium
GGTTAAAGATGACATGACTGTCGACACGGCGATGGAGAGTAAAAGTAATCCAAATATTCTAGTAAGTACCATTAAGCCTTGGTCACCCAACGCTGCCTCAACTGGAACAGCGGCAAGCAAGAGTATCCCCGTAAGGGCCGAAAGAATGAGAATGATAACTAGGTCTGCAATCCGCAAGCTCCCGCGGTCGGTGTTTCCGATCGCGATGACGGTAGCGATGGCACCTGGTCCTGCCATAAGTGGTATTGCGAGGGGGACCACCATCGCGCCAGATGAATGAGTTTCAAAGATGCTGCTTTTTTTGCCCATGACCATGCTCCAACCGATGGCACCAATGACGAATGCCCCTGCTATTCGGAAAGCTTCGATCTGAATACTCAGAAGTTTTAAAATAATATCGCCTACAAAATATGCGATAAGCAATGTTGCCCCTGAGACTGCGGCAGTAAGCACTGCGGTTTTTCTTCGCTCTTTAGTCGTTGAGCCCGCAGTGAGGCTTAAAAAAACAGGAATTGAGGTAATTGGGCTGACGATGGCAAAGAGGGCAACTAGCGTTGTAACGTCATTGCTGATCTTCATGTTAGAAGCATCGCACATTGGGCCAAGCACCTGAAGTTGCTCCACCTGTTTTCAGGAATCACGAGCGGAACAACTTCAGTCGCTTGTGCTGAGCGATAGAAATGGCACCATTTAGCCTCTGGCACCCGGAGGTTCTGCGAATTAGTAAAATAGTACTTCCAACAAAGGCAATTTGGAAGAATTTCTGGCTAAAAATCCAAAAAAAAGCCAGAAGTTGGTTGTTCGGCCCTTACTCGGACTTGGAGTCAATGAAGGCCTGGGCTGCCATTTCTATGTCTTGGATGGAGTGGGCGGCTGATATTTGAGTACGAATACGTGCTTTACCCATGGGAACAACGGGGTAACTAAATGCCACTGCATACACCCCGTTTTCGAAAAGCCGTGTGGCGAATTCACTCGCTAAAATCGCGTCGCCGAACATGATGGGAACTATTGGGGTTTGGCCGTCGAGCAAATCAAAGCCTGCTTCAATCATCAGGTGACGAAAAAGTGTGGTGTTCTCGAGCAGCTTTCGGCGAAGGGAGTCCGATTCTTTTATTGATTTGAGGACGGCTCTGGTGGCACCTACGACCGAAGGAGGGACGCTGTTTGAAAAAAGATACGGCCTAGATCTTTGCCGAAGCAGGTCAATGATCTCCCTTTTGCCACTGATGTAACCGCCACTTGCACCACCGAGTGCCTTTCCAAGAGTTCCACTCACTAAATCCACTCTCGATTCAACTCCCGTGAGCTCGGGAGTGCCCCTTCCGTGTTTGCCTAAATGTCCAACAGCGTGAGAGTCATCGACCATCACGAGTGCGTCGTATCGATCCGCTAAATCGCAGATAGCTTGCAAATTGGCAACGTAGCCGTCCATGGAGAAGACGCCGTCCGTAACTATCAGGCGGCGACGTGAAGAGTGTGAGGCAATTAATTGTTCCTCTAAGTTCTGCATATCTCCATTCATGTATCGCAGACGTTGAGATTTGGATAAACGGATCCCATCGATGATGGAAGCATGGTTGAGCGAGTCGGAGATAACCGAGTCCTCTTCATTCAGCAAAACATCAAAGACGCCACCGTTGGCATCGAAACAGGATCCAAAGAGAATTGTGCTTTCATACCTTAGAAATTCGCTCAATTCCTCTTCAAGGCGAGGATGAATATCTTGAGTACCGCAGATGAAGCGCACAGAAGCGGTTCCAAATCCGTATTCATCCAAAGCTCTTTTAGCAGCGTCAACGAGCTTCGGGTCATCGGCTAGACCCAAGTAATTATTGGCACACATATTGATAAGTTTTCGGCCATTTACTTCGATGTGTGCTCCTTGCGCGGAGGTAAGCTCTCGTTCAATCTTGGTGAGACCTTGTTGGTCTATATCTCTTAATTCTTCACGCAAAGAGGGGAGCCAACTATTAGAGGTCACAGAGAACTCCAATCCATAATAACTTTCCCACTTTCGCCTGATTTGGCAGTGGTAAAAGCCTCGTGATGATCAGAGACATCAAATCGATGGGTGATCACTGCGGAGATGTCTAACCCAGATTGAATCATCACGGACATTTCGTACCACGATTCATACATCTCGCGGCCGTATATACCGCGTAACGTAATCGCATCAAGGATGACGGCATTCCAGTCAATCGTCATCTCCTCTTTGAATAATCCGAGAAGGGCAATTTTCCCGCCATGTGCGAGATTAGAGAGAATCTCTCTGAGAGCACCGGGATTACCTGACATTTCTAATCCAACATCAAATCCCTCCGCCATGCCCAATCGTCGTTGGATGTCGCTCAATGGCATAGAACGCGTATCAATCGCGAGCGTCGCTCCCATAGCTCTGGCGAGATCAAGGCGATAAGGATTGAAATCAGTGACAACTACGTTTCTAGCTCCTGCATGTTTGGCTATAGCTGCAGCCATGCAACCTATCGGCCCTGCCCCCGTGATAAGAACGTCTTCTCCAAAAGTTTTAAAAGCCAAGGCAGAGTGAGTTGCGTTGCCGAATGGATCAAATATGGTAGCAGTTTCCAGGTCGATACCTTGATGGTGGACCCATATGTTGGTCATTGGCAAGCAGATGTACTCCGCAAATGCACCCGCTCTATCAACTCCAACACCTGCAGTGTTTGCACAAAGATGACGACGACCCGCCATGCAGTTTCGACAACGCCCGCAGACAAGGTGTCCCTCGCCACTCACAATTTGTCCGGGATGAAAATCAATCACATTGCTTCCAACATCGACAACTTCCCCTACAAATTCATGACCGAGTATTAATCCAGGTCGTATATGACTCTGCGCCCACTTGTCCCATGAGTCTATGTGTAGATCGGTACCGCAAATTCCTGTCTTTAAAATCTTGATTAAAACATCATTGATTCCAAAATCTGGCATCGGAACTTCGATGAAGTTCAATCCGGGTTCAGCGGAAGTTTTTACTAGAGCTCGCATTTCAATTAAGTTAGTCGTAATGTTCTACTTATGCAATGAGTAAAGAGAGTCTGAGATGGTTTCATCTGCCTGATGGATATGGAGTTGCGGTGAACGGATGATGCCACGTCTTTGGCGTGTCCCATCAAACTTTTGAAGACCCTTAAGTGCTGGGTTTGAACAAAAAAATCAAAGATGCATTGATTCCGAAGTTTGAGCCTATGCATTCAACCTATGAAACTATTGTGCCCAAATAATATTGAATTCTTCAAATGGAGTTCCATTCACGATCCAACGATAGTGGTGCACTCCTGGAGCGCTTACTGTGACCTGCTTCCATGGAGCCACTGAGGAGTTGTCACATTTCCATTTAATACTTATGCCCCACGGTTGGTTCGAACTACTTCCAGCACCGAGGGATATCCAGTTGGCGCCTATCAACTCCTCTAGCGAACTAGAGGTCACGGATGAGTAACAATAAGACAAAGCGCCAATACTTTGAGAACCGATTGGACAGTACGCGTAGTGGAAACCATCTGATCGTGCGCCAGGATCTAAAATACAATTAGATGGTACTCCTACTTGATTTGTGTGACCCTGCCAGACATTGAGTTTAAGAATGTCTGGACTTAAGACGGAGTCTCCGACTCCAAATGCAGAGGCTCCTACATATCTTTGTCTTTCCTTGTCGATCGTAGGCCGTTGGTTTAACCCGCAGTTAAGTGGATTATTCATCAAATCGCATCCATCGTTGAAATGCCCAACTCCAAAATTATGAAAAATTTCATGAACAAGAGATTTACTGGCGAAATTCTGAAAAGTTTGTTTGGGCAAAGTACATGTCGTTCCAATTGCTATTAGTGAGACCATTCCGGGTTGATGGCTGTATCCGCACGCCATCCCATCGACCAGTGTAGGAACGTCAACAAAAAAAATGTAGTTTTTACGGTTAATTCCTGGGTTATCCATCGCGCCTAGTTCGCCAAGCAGGCGTTCTAATAAATTAGTTGAGTGCATAAATTCTGCGCTTGTTATTTTACTCCTCAAAAATTGAATGTCGTAACCCTGTTTTGTCTTATCTATTGGGAGTTGCAGACCAAGTTGTTCGTTGAGGTAGGAATTTGCCTCATCAAGGATGTTCCCAATATAGCCATTTGTATCGTAAGAATTATCTGTTCCATCTGCTGGAACCACATAAATGGCCTTTACTTGGAAGCCTGTTGCAATGTCCGGCTGATCAGCGGTCACCCGACTGGAAACGATATTAGTTGACAACTCAACAGACTTAGCGGCTTCGTAATAATTGGAACCACTCTGTGACGCATCAACCGTGCAAGCTCCCAGTTTATTAAGCACCAGCGTGTTGTTGTTGATGGAACATATTTCTGGTGTGAGGGAAAAATAATTGACTGCAACTCCTGCGGAACTGGTGCCAGTGAGCGGGTAATTGTTCAGCCCTAAAAGCAACGTATTTGGTAAATAAAAAGTTATGTCGTTTGCGCCGATGACGTTAAATGAAATGACCAGCGGAAGCGCCATATCAACAAAATCAGTACCATCTTGAGTTGCTGAGATTGTGCATTGGCCAGGGTTAAGAAGTTCAACTTGTTCTTGGGAGACTCCGCAGATGAGAGGGGTTAGTGATTGATAACTTACTGGCAAGAGTGAAGTAGAAGTCCCGGTCAAGTTGATCGCCTTTAGCGAAATCTTGTACGAAGGGTCCATCGCAAAATTGATCTGATTTGTTTGATTTATCTTGAATGAAGTGAGAACCGGGTCTGCCGTGGAATAGTAAATATTTCCGGGTTGGCTCCAACGAATTTGGCAGAGGCCGATGTGGGTGTAACGAATTTTATCCCCTTCTAAACTACAAATGCCTGGAGTCAGAACTTCACTTTTGACCTCTAACCCAGAAGATGCAGTGACAAGGTACGTGAATGGTTGGTCACTAATCTTGGCATCGTTCATCGGTGTAGAAATTGAAATGACATTCTCACCGATGACATCAAAAGAAAAATTCTTGAGTAGTGCTTTTTCAACAAATTGAGATCCCGTCTGTGATGCAGTTATTTCGCAATGACCAGGGTTGTTGAGACGAATTTGATATCGAGAAATGGAACAGATCATCGGGCTATTTGACTTATAGCGCACTACCAAGGCAGCGCTGGAAGTGTGAGGCAAATCGATCACAGTGCTGCCCAGGGGATAGGAGGAGAGGAGCGAGAGAGTGATCCGATTCCTTTGAGGATATTTTTTCTGGAATCCTGTTGGGCATATTGGTTTAGGACCCTCTATTTTTTTGGTGGCGTTGCCTTTCACGCAAGTTATTGTTTGGTGTTGAAAAGGTGTGTTTCGAGATGAAGTGGATGTGTTTTGGGCTGCAGCGCTAGGCAATAACAATCCGCAGAATACAAGTGCTATAAAAGTAACCCTCGTGGTTATCACCCAGAGAATGCTAGATTGCAGCGCGCACCATTACAAGTTGAATTTTCAACTATTGGCATTGAGAGTATTTTAAGGATACAGGATCGGTATTTGGAAGCCTTTGTGACCTCGACTGTAAAGTTCTCAAGCATTTGTCGGATTCTGATAGCGCATATCACTCGAGTATTTGCAGCCACCAACTCAGTGGAAGTTTTTAGTCATACGCTCATTCGAGTCAAGTTAGATCCTATGTCCAATTGATGCAATGGTGGCTGGCAGCCTGCGTTATATTTATCTAACTGATGGACATGGAATTGCGGTTTTCTGGAGTAGTCATATATTGGCGCGGACCGTCCCCTTACTATTTTGTAGAAATTCCAGCCGCGCAAAGTGACAGTATTAAATCTGTTTCAAAAGAACTGACTTATGGTTGGGGAGTGATTCCAGTAGTTGCAATCTCCAAGAAAGTAAAATGGGAAACCTCCCTCTTTCCAAAAAGAGGTCTGTATTTACTGCCTTTAAAAAATGTGGTGCGAGAATCTCTAAACGTAGAGCCGGGAGATTTGATCATGGCGAAATTGAATTTAGGTCAAAAATAGTGGCAAAGAAATCTCCAGCGAAGGTTAAAAAAATGGCAGCCGAAGCTAAACGCAGCGCAATTCTTAGTCGAGAATCCAAGAAGTTATTAGAAGAAGAAAAGGATATAATTGTGCGTGATCTAGTTTTGGAACGCTGCGAAGTGCTCGACGGTGAATGGCGGAAGATTGGATTGGCCGTCGCGGAGCGTCGGGCTTTAGTTGATGATGGTTTGTATCAGCTCGCAGATTTGCGAAAAGTTTCGTTAGCCGTACTTAAAGATTTGCATGGTATGAGTCCAAATGCGATTCGGATTCTAATAAGAGAAATGAATAAATTAGATTTGAGTTTCAGAAAATGAATCCAAATAGTAAAGAGGTGGCCAGAGTTCCCCTTCAGCAACGTAAGGTGCTCAAAATATTGAGCATTGCGCAAATCCTTAGTGGTGTTGGCGTCGGTGGTTCTGCGGCCGCTGGATCTTTACTAGTTTCGCAGATTTCTAAATCAGAAACTCTTGCTGGTTTGGCACAAACAACGGCGGTATTTGGTGCTGCTGCAATGGCTCTTCCTCTGGCGAAATTTACCCAACGAGGAGGTCGACGCTTATCTCTAAGTGTCGGCTACGGCATCGGGGCCATAGGTGCGATCTTTGCGATCACAGGAGGAACTCAGAAAAATCTTTTTACTATGCTAATCGGAACCTTCTTAGTTGGTGCGGCCTCAGCTTCCGCATACCAAGCTAGATTTGCTGCCATTGATTTGGCAACGAATGATAGTCGCTCCAAGAATCTTTCCTTTGTTGTGTGGGCATCGACGGTCGGAGCCGTTGCTGGCCCAAATCTGATGGCTCCATCTGGTCATATTGCAACGGCTCTAGGATTACCTAAACTTGTTGGACCATATCTGATTACCGCGGTCACCTTATCTTTTGCGGCAGCCGTTATTCGAGCTTTCTTAAAGCCGGATCCTTATTTGGTGGCAAATCTGTCCAGTGATGGTTCCACGCAAAAGAAGCACGAATCTACTAAAACCGCGCTTAGACATATCACAGAGAACCCTAAATCCTTATTCGCAATAGCAACTATTGCAATAGGGCACTTTGCCATGGTTTCAATCATGGCCATGACGCCTGTTCATATGGCCCATGTGGATGTGCAGTTATCTATCATCGGCTTAGTGATAAGTGTTCATGTTTTGGGCATGTATGCCTTTTCGCCGATAGTGGGATGGTTAACAGATCGAATCGGTCGAATTAAAGTAATTCAGATTGGCGTCCTTCTACTTTTGCTGGCGGCCGTGGTTTCAGGAACGGCCGATGCAAAGAATGCACTTCGCCTGGGGATTGGGTTATTTTTATTGGGATTGGGTTGGTCTTGCACTTTGATCGCCGGTTCCACGTATCTCTCTGAATCAGTGAGCGTCGAAATGAAACCATCCTCACAAGGAGCAAGCGATCTGGTCATGAACCTAACTGGGGCTTTCGGGGGAGCCATAAGCGGTGTAGTCATCGGGACTCTCGGTTACGGGTGGTTATGTGCTTTCTCGGCACTTCCCATAACGATGTTAGGTATTTGGTCGCTCAGAAAAGAGGTCTTCTCGTAAAAATTAGCAAGGAAAAGAATTCCAAAAATGGTGGAGGATACTGGGATCGAACCCGTATCTAGACCTTTCAATCCCCGCGTGAAAACTGAAAATTTGCGACATTTGAGCGTAAAACATGAATTCTAGATAGGATCTAATCCGAGCACTTATGAACTAATTTGATGTAAATTAGGCACGAATTAGGCACGACCCTAGGAGGTGCAAAAATGGCTAAGAGTTCAGGAATCAAATCGAATGGGTTCGGCACTATTAGGAAATTACCTTCGGGAAAATATCAAGCCCGCTACACCGCTCCTAATGGCAAGCAGGTATCCGCATCCACCACCTTTGAGACTTTGGGTACGGCTAGAAAATTCCTCGCCATGACGCAATCGGCCATCATTGAAAATAAATGGAATCCTTCTTCAAAATTCACGAAAGCAACTTTCGGAGAATTCGCTCAAGTGTGGCTCATTCAAAGAGATCTTAAGCCTCGCACCTTTGAGCATTACGGGAAGATTCTAGATAAGCACTTGCTGCCTGTTTTTGGTAGCGAGCGCCTATCTTCAATCTCGAGCGACTTAATCAAAGAATGGTACTCATCCTTCGGCGTTTCGACCCCGACGCTTAGAGCGCACACCTATGGTTTATTGAGAACGATTCTTAACTCAGCGGTGGAAGATGGAGTCCTACCTGCAAATCCTTGCCATATTCGCGGTGCCGGTAGCGCTAAGCGTAAGAAGATGATTCGCGGGGCCTCACTTGAAGAGCTGAAGGTCATTATCCGAGAAATGCCAGAGCGCCTTCAGGCGATGGTCTGCCTTGCAACATGGTGCGCGATGAGATTCGGTGAATTAGTCGAGTTACGGCGTAAAGATCTCGAAATAAACCTTGAGGCAGATTACGGAGTGGTCAGAATACGAAGAGGTGCCGCTCGCACTACGGGGAAGATAGTTCTTGGGGCTCCAAAGACGCAGGCGAGTATCAGGGATGTGGCAATCCCTCCGCACATCTTGCAGATGTTGCAAGATCACCTCGATAGATTCGTAGATGAAAGTCCAGATTCCCTACTCTTCCCCGGTGCCGGCGGTAAGACCCTTCAACCTTCCACACTCTATGGAGAAATTGAATACACCGACGAGAGAGGTCGCGTGCACCCCGCTTGGGGGTTCTACAAGGCACGAAATGCAGCGGGGAGGGATGATCTTAGGTGGCATGATTTACGGCACACCGGGGCGGTGTATGCCGCTCTTGCAGGTGCAACTCTGGCCGAGCTGATGGGAAGGCTGGGACATTCAAGCGCTGGAGCTGCGATGCGCTATCAGCATGTGGCAGATGGAAGAGATATGGAAATCGCTAGAAAACTATCAAAGCGTGCGAACGCGTGACGACGCCATTCTTTAATGAATTCGACAGAGCACCCTTCTTGGTCCGAGGCTCCGAGTTCGCTCACCTAGCTTTCAGAAGCGGAGACCCTTCACTGCGGCTAGGTAGGGTTGATCATGGAGATCAGGAATTCCGACTGATAGTTAAGTGCTTGGATCCTTTCCATGCGAACGAAGAACCCATATTTTCTCTCATTTTTCGCATGACCGATGGGTATCCCTGCTTCCCCGAACTCTTCAACCGTGAAATCTTTTCTAATCGGTTCACTGTGGAGACCTTGCAAGGTAACCAGCTCATGCCGAAAAAGTTGCAATCGGCAATGGATCGTGGTTTGAGAGGTGAGGAACCCAGCTGGCGACGGATATATTCCTTTACCTGCACCTGCCGATCAGACAACTCATTGATTCATGAGAAGTTCCTGGACTTACTCACCGGAATAGTCAGGAACGGTTTTCAAAATGACTGTTTTAGCGGGAACGAATTGACTATTTCCTTAAAGGCTGTTAATCTCCTAATTAGTTCTGGATAATCTTTATTTCCTAATCTGAAACTATGGCAAGGCTCGCCTGTTAATGTCAGAGCTACTAATGCCTCACAGGGCGCCGTATTTCAGCGTCCCTAAATGAG
>JAYTQV010000066.1:0-2720 GCA_043746515.1 Actinomycetes bacterium
AATAGAGAGAGTGCAATTGAATGTGGCGGTTTTAATAATCGCGCCGTTTACTACCGTAATGCAGATATTGAATTCTCACTTCGACTCCTACAAGCCCATGGAAAGCTGCTTCAAATAGATCTTCCGCTTCATCAATCTAGACACCATGGTTATTACGATACCGATCCCCTTTATCGCGATGAGCAATCAAAGAAAACATATGATCGAATTCTGGAGCGATTTAGGGGAAAGAATGAGATCTTGGTGGAGCGCCGCTAGCCTTTACCCATGACCAATTTCTCCGAACTTTCCACGTTACACGTGGGTGGGCCTGTTCAGAGAGTCATTCACGCTCGGAGCGAAGAGGAGTTAATTTCCTACGTTCGGGAAGCGGATGAGTCGGAAACACCCCTATTAATTATCGGTGGTGGTTCAAACTTACTTGTGTCCGATGTTGGATTTAATGGCACTTTGATCGTAGTTTCAACTCGCGGAAACTCCTACGAGATAGATGCATGTAGCGGAGGAATGCTGCAGGTTGCAGCGGGGGAGAACTGGGATGAATTTGTAGAATTTACGTTAACGAAGCACTTGGCAAATTTAGAATCGTTGAGCGGTATCCCAGGAACCGTAGGGGCGACGCCGATTCAGAATATTGGGGCCTACGGTCACGATGTAGCAGAAGTTATTGCAAGGCTACGTACTTATGACCGTCTAGAAAAATCTGTAAAAACTTTTACTGCGGATCAATGCGGATTCAGTTATCGCGATTCCATCTTTAAACGAGACCGCGATCGGTACGTTATTTTGGATGTAACTTTTCAACTTCGACGCGGCGAACATTCGCTCCCGATTTCCTATCAAGAGTTAGCGACGCGTTTAGGAGTTAATATCGGGGATCGTGTCCCAATCTTGGATGTGCGTAGGGTAGTTCTTGAATTGAGAGAAAAAAAAGGAATGCTTTATAAGGAGCAGGATAAAAATTGGTCCGCCGGTTCTTTTTTCGTCAACCCAGTTATTTCGGCTAGTGAAGTGTTGCAGCTCCCCGCCGAAACTCCGCGTTGGGTGCAATCGGATGGCAGCGTAAAAATTCCAGCCGCTTGGTTGATGGAACATGCTGGGGTGGTGAAGGGGGAGACCCTAGGAGGCGCTTCAATCTCAGCACGCCATGTACTGGCTATCACCAATAGTGGTACTGCTAGCGCATCTGAGATTCTTGAACTTGCGCGAAGCGCACGCCGGAGAGTTCAAGCCAAATTTGGAATTACCTTAGTTCCCGAGGTTCGATTAGTTGGTCTAGAGATTTAAACCGCTTCAGATAATAATTTTTTGACGCGAGCAATTCCTTCGACAATATCGGCATCACTTAAGGCATAAGAGAAGCGAAGATAACCTGAAGGCCCAAAAGCCTCACCCGGTACCGCAGCCACCTCTACCTCTTCCAAAATCAGCGTTGCCAGTTCTGCTGATGTCGTTGGACGTTTGCCTCGAATTTCTTTGCCCAGCACTCCCTTGACCGATGGATAGACATAGAAAGCACCGGTCGGGGTTGGACATTCGACTCCCGGAATTTCATTGAGTAAGCCAACGATGAGTTTGCGACGACGATCAAAGGCAACTCCCATTTCGTGTACGGTCGCGAGATCACCCGTCAGTGCTGCGATCGCTGCGCATTGAGAGATATTTGAAACGTTGGAGGAGAGGTGTGACTGAAGATTTGTTGCGGCCTTAATGACATCTTTGGGTCCGATCATCCAACCTACTCGCCATCCTGTCATCGCATAAGTTTTAGCAACACCATTGAGAATGATTGTGTGATCGGCCATCTCGGGTACTACAACGGGGATACTTGGCGCGATGGCACCATCGTAAAGTAGGTGTTCGTAGATTTCATCTGCGATGATCCAAATACCGTGCTTAAGAGCCCACTGCCCTATCGCTTTTACCTGTTCGTAGGAGTAGACCGACCCCGTGGGGTTGGAGGGAGAGCAGAACAAGAGAGCCTTGGTCTTATCAGTACGAGCAGATTCTAGTTGCTCTATGGTGACGAGGTAATTTTGCGTCTCATCTGCGAAGACCTCAACAGATTTCCCGCCAGCTAATTTGATGCACTCGGGATAGGTCGTCCAATACGGGGCGGGCAAAATTATCTCATCGCCAGGATTAATAATGGTTGCGAATGCCTGATAAACCGCCTGCTTGCCGCCATTTGTCACGAGTACTTGATCAGAAGTAATTACATACTCAGAATCGCGGAGGGTTTTGGCGACAATCGCATCTCTCAGTGCTGGCAGACCAGGTGTGGGTGTATATCGATGATTTGCGGGTTTGGAAGCTGCCTCGATTGCGGCTTGCACGATGTAATCAGGCGTTGGAAAGTCCGGCTCACCGGCACCAAATCCAATGACTGGCTTTCCAGCAGCTTTGAGCGCCTTGGCCTTGGCATCAACGGCGAGGGTTGCCGACTCGGCAATGGCGGCAATTCGGGTGGATATCCTTGGTTTAACTTTTTTTTCCAGGCTCATACGTGGAAGTATGCCAAATCTATTCCACTACTGGGTCCAGGTCTGGTTCCTCAGTTTTACTCCTACCCCCGCAGGGCCTTAGACTTCTCGTTCTGGCGCTTGCAATAGGTCATGATGACTCATGTCTTAACAACGCTCGAAGGGCAGTAGCTCAACTGGCCAGAGTTCCGGTCTCCAAAACCGGCGGTTGGGGGTTCAAGTCCCTCCTGCCCTGCA
>JAYTQV010000067.1:0-5652 GCA_043746515.1 Actinomycetes bacterium
TATCCAAATTGATCATCATTAAATCCTAAGACGCGTACCGCTGCTGCCGAGTCTCCGCCACCGACAATTGAAATGCCAGCAACTTTTGTAAGACTTTGCGCAACAACTTTCGTACCTTCAGCGAAATTAGGAAACTCAAAGACTCCCATAGGGCCATTCCAGAAGACGGTCTGACACTTTTCAATAGCCTGCGCAAATTCGGCAGCGCTCTTTGGTCCAATATCTAACCCCATTTGATCTGCAGGAATATTGGTAGCTGAAACAAGAGTCGGTATGGCATCTGCAGAGAAAGCTGGGGCAATAATGATGTCACTGGGAAGCAGAAGTTCGACCCCGAGATCTTGGGCTTCTTGAAGTAACTTCTTTACATCATTGATCAAATCAGGTTCTACAAGTGAAGTTCCGATCTCATGCCCTTGAGCAGCGAGAAAGGTAAAGAGCATTCCTCCACCAATTGCCATGACATTTACTTTACCCAGCAAATTTTTTATCACTCCAATTTTGTCGGATACTTTTGCACCCCCCAGAACAACACCGTATGGTCGAACTGGGTTTTGCGTTAACTTTTTAAGGACCTCAATCTCTGCGGCAACCAAGAAACCAGCCGCGTTAGGCAAGAGCTGCGCAACTTCGTAGACAGAGGCATGTTTACGATGGAGAGCCCCAAACCCGTCGCTGACAAAGAGATCCATTCCGGATACCAGTTGAGCGGCTAATTGTTGCCGATCATTCTCATCTTTAGACGTTTCAAAGACTTCGTAGCGAATATTTTCCAGCAATAAAATCTGACCAGGTTTCAACTCAGACTTTTTAACGTCAACCATATCCCCAACAATCTCTGTTGAAAATTCAACGCCTATATCCAAGAGTTCGCTCAAGCGATGCGCCACTGGAGCGAGAGTAAAGTCGGGATTTCGTTCACCTTTTGGCCGTCCTAAGTGAGCCATGATTACAACGCTCGCTCCATGGCCGACCAAATACTTAATAGTCGGAAGCGAAGCCTTGATGCGACCGTCATCACGAATTACGCCGTCTTTGATCGGAACATTAAGGTCGCACCTGAGTAGGACCTTCTTGCCCGCCACATCAAGTGATGAGAGCGATGTAAAACTCATTAGAGAGATTTGCCTACAAGAGTCACGAGATCTACGAGACGATTGGAGTAACCCCACTCATTGTCATACCAACCCAAGACTTTCACGGTTGTGCCCAATACCTTTGTGAGTCCTGCATCAAAAATACATGAACTTGGATCGGTAACAATATCTGCAGAAACAATGGGATCTTCGGTGTATTGCAAGATTCCTTTAAGGGGTCCGTCTGCTGCCTTTTTCATGGCAGCATTGATCTCTGCGGCGGTAGTTTCGCGAGCGAGTTCGACTGTGAGATCAGTGGCTGAGCCAGTTGGGACTGGTACGCGAAGTGCATACCCATCTAACTTCCCCTTAAGGCTTGGCAGTACCAAACTAATTGCCTTAGCTGCGCCGGTTGAAGTAGGAATAATGGATAGAGCACCGGCGCGAGCACGTCGAAGATCTTTGTGGGGTTGATCATGCAGCGGTTGGTCATTTGTATATGCGTGAACGGTCGTCATAAGACCACGGACGATTCCAAACTGTTCATCCAGAACCTTAGCCATTGGGGCCAAGCAGTTAGTCGTACATGAAGCGTTGGAAATAACATGGTGGATTGCTGGATCGTACTTCTCTTCATTGGCACCTATTACGATTGTGATGTCTTCATCGGTCGCTGGAGCGGAGATAATGACTTTCTTAGCTCCGGCCGCGAGGTGCTTCCTAGCATCGGCTGCTTTGGTGAAAAATCCAGTCGATTCGATCACTACATCTGCATTCAACGCAGCCCATGGAAGATTTGCGGGATCACGCTCGGCAAAGACCTTGATGGCCTTGCCTCCGACGGTGATGGAATCTTCGGAATACGTAACGGGTAGTCCCAGTCGACCCAAAATTGAGTCGTACTTCAGAAGGTGAGCCAGAGTGAGATTATCAGTGAGATCGTTGATTCCTACTATTTCGAAATCTGCCCCTGAAAGAAGCGCTGCTCTAAAAAAATTACGTCCAATACGACCAAACCCATTAATTCCAACACGAATCACTTTTTTCCCACCTTCTAAAAAAAATTAGCACTCTAAAAATTAGATAATGTCACAACACTGTGATGCCAAAAGCCTATCAGGCTAACTATTCACTCAATAAATCATGGCTCAAGCCCGCCTCAGTGTCAGCAATCCCTAAATCATGAGCGCGTTTATCCGCCATAGCAAGAAGTCGGCGAATCCGACCTGCAATAGCATCCTTCGTCATAGGAGGCGTTGCAAGTGAACCCAGCTCTTCTAAACTCGCTTGGCCGTAATTTATGCGTAATTCGCCCGCTTCCTTCAAATGGCTCGGGATTTCACCTTCCAAAATTTCAAGTGCACGTGCTACCCGCGCGGCTGCGGCAACTGCCGCCCGCGCGGATCGACGTAAATTTGCATCATCAAAATTTGCCAAACGATTAGCGGTAGCCCTCACCTCTCGACGCATTCTTCGCTCCTCCCAAGCCAAGACGCTCTCATGAGCCCCCAAGCGAGTTAAGAGCGCGCCAATTGCATCTCCATCTCGAATTACCACTCGATCAACGCTTCGAACTTCTCGGGCCTTAGCTGTGATCCCAAGTCGCCTTGCAGCTCCCACCAACGCGAGAGCCGCTTCCGGCCCCGGACATGTGATTTCTAATGCGGAAGATCGACCCGGTTCAGTTAATGAGCCATGAGCAAGAAACGCTCCGCGCCATGCCGCCTCTGCATCGCAGATTCCCGCTGAAACAACTTGAGGCGGTAGGCCACGTACCGGTCTGGCATGTGCATCTATAAGTCCTGCTTGACGAGCTAGCGCGTCACCTTCAGAGACGACTCGAACTACATATCTACTCCCTTTTCGCAACCCGCTCGGGGAGAGAACTGATAACTCGCTCTCATGACCATAAATCTCTGCAATATCTTTGCGCAGTCTGCGGGCGGATTGAGCGGTGTCTAATTCAACTTCAATAACTATCCTTCCGGAAGCTATATGTAATCCTCCAGCAAAACGAAGGAGCGCTGATACTTCAGATTTACGACAGCAGGGTTTAGAAATATTAAGGCGGCTGAGTTCATCTTTCACTGATGCTGTCATTGCCATGCGGCTATCTAAGCAGGGTTCGCTCCATAATGTGTGCAAAAACTGATCGAAGTTTTTTAATATCATGATGATAGCTTCCAGGAGAATGCGATAGCGGAGCTATCACTACCTCTCCCCCTAAACCCTCAACCATCTCTTGAAGTTTAGAGTTGCTATCGATAGCAGAAGGGTCCACTACCGCATAATCGATGCGAAGGTGTGGAATATGGTGAAGTGCAAATTTCAAATGATCGGCTGCAGATGAACCGGCAAATTCGTCAATCGACTCGGGCTCTGGAAGATTCAAAACCATGATTCTGCGAGCAGGTGAGTTAACAACCGCTTGAGCCAATTCCGGAAGAAGTAGATGTGGCATAACGCTTGAAAACCAAGAGCCCGGACCAATCGTGATCACATCAGCTACATGCAGCGCTTGCAAAACCTGTGGGGTGACACGCGGATTTTCAGGGATGAGGCGAAGTGACTCTATTCGACCTTTAGCAGTGGCTACCTGAACTTGACCACGCACAATTTTTCGACCATACGCCGTTTGAAATGTTCCTTCAATATCAAGTGGATCTAGGGACATGGGCAAAACTTCGCCGATAATACGGAGTAAATTGCCAACTTGACGGATTCCCCTAACAGAATCACCATCCATATCCCACAAGGCGAGCAAGAGTAAATTCCCTAAAGCATGACCTCTGAGGTCACCCTCTCCACCAAAGCGATATTGCATCACTTCAGCCCATCCTCTTCCCCATTCATCGTCACTGCATAAGGCCGCCAGGGCCATCCGCAAATCTCCAGGAGGTAGAGAACCGAAATCCCTGCGGAGTCGACCGCTAGATCCCCCATTATCCGCAACCGTTACCACCGCTGTTATCTCTGAGGTGATTGCACGCATCGCCGTAAGAGTTGCAGCGAGTCCGTGCCCACCTCCAAGTGATACGACTTTCTGGGAACTCATCACCTTAGATTTCACGTCCGAGATCACGATGAATCGGAGTTGCCTCAACTCGCTTAGCACCTATTGCCCCCCGAGCATTAAATCGACGGGCAAGTTCCTCTGCAATCGCGACACTTCTATGTTTCCCTCCGGTGCATCCGATTGCCAGTGTCAGATATCTCCTGCCCTCTTGGAAGAAACCTGCCGCCATCGTTTCAAAGAGGGATTGATACTTGGCCAAGAAATCTTGAACGTTCTCAGTCCCCAAAACTCGATCTGACACTTGCGAATCCAAACCGGTAAGGGGGCGAAGCGTGGGATCCCAATGCGGATTTGCAATAAACCGACAATCCATTACTAAATCAGCATCAATGGGGATTCCATATTTATAACCAAAAGAGAGAATGTTTACACGTAAATCTGCTGTTCCAGAGTTTGCAAATCTCTCCGCAATTTTCTGTTCGAGTTGATGAATGTTGAGTGCCGATGAGTCGATGACAACATCCGCAAGTGATCTCACCTCACCAAGTCGATCACGTTCCTTTGCGATTCCATCAACGATGCGGTCTCCATCTTGAAGTGGATGAGGTCTACGGGTGGATTCAAATCTACGTACGAGAACTTCATCGCTAGCATCGACAAAAAGAACCTGTCTTTCTACGCCTTGCTCTGAAATCTCGGCCAGAGCACTATTCAAATTTCCAAAAAACTCTCGCCCGCGGACATCAATCACCACGGCAATTTTCGAGGTTGTGTTTGCAGCAAGTTGGCAGAGATTTGCCAATAAAACGGGCGGCAGGTTGTCAACAACATACCAACCAATGTCCTCCAAAGCATGTGCCACGGTTGACCGGCCAGCACCACTCATCCCGGTTATAACGACTACTTTCCCGTTCATAACGCTCATACCAGTGAGTCTATCCGCGGATCTCCCCGGTTCCCATATCTATTGGGGGTTGCTCTCCACGTTCGGCATGGAGTGAATTCGTTATCAGTAGCGCAATTTTCTCACCTATTCCGGGCACCGCTGCAATCTCATTAATGCTTGCTTTCTTGATAGCACTCACCGATCCAAAGCGCTGAAGTAAGGAACGCCGACGAACCTCTCCGAGCAGAGGAATCTCATCGAGGAGTGATTCCAACATAACTCCCGAGCGCTTGGAACGATGGAAATTAATGGCAAAGCGATGAGCTTCATCTCGAACCCGCTGCAACAAATAAAGACCCTCACTATGGCGCGGCAAAATAATGGGATCAGAGTTATTTGCTTGCCATACTTCTTCTAAGCGCTTTGCTAAACCAACAAGTGGAATGTGCTGCAAATCCAGGGCTAAAAGCGCCTGATAAGCAGCGTTAACTTGTGGGGCTCCCCCGTCGACAACAATTAATTGTGGTGGATATGCAAATTTAGGACGGGCTCCCCCCTGCAACTTTACTTCATTAATATCGACTTCACGTTCAGCCAAATATCTCTTCATTCTTCTGGTCAAAACATGGTTCATCGCACGGGTGTCATCAAATCCTGCATCATCGTCTATTGCA
>JAYTQV010000068.1:0-12465 GCA_043746515.1 Actinomycetes bacterium
TAGCTGGAGTAGCTGGAGTAGAACGCGTAACCATCTTAATTACCTACCTTTAGATAAGCGGAGAGGCCATGTCGGCCACCTTCACGTCCCCACCCGGACTCCTTATAACCCCCAAATGGGCTAGCGGGATCAAATTTGTTAAACGTATTAGCCCAAATCACTCCTGCCCGTAACTTTGATGCGGTCCAGAGAATTTTCGACCCTTTCTCACTCCACACACCTGCTGAAAGTCCAAACGGAGTGTTGTTAGCTTTTTCGATTGCCTCTTGTGGAGTTCTGAAAGTTAGAATGGAGAGCACCGGGCCAAATATTTCTTCACGTGCAATTCTATGAGTTTGAGAGACGCCAGTGAAAATAGTTGGAGCAAACCAAAAGCCATTGGTTGGCAATATGCATTCAGGACTCCACAGTTCTGCCCCTTCTGATTGGCCAGCTTTGGTTAATTCTTTAATCTTGGCTAGTTGTGCTTCACTATTAATCGCTCCAATATCAGTGTTCTTATCCAAAGGATTTCCAAGTCTGATCCTTGCCATTCGAACTTTTAGTTTGGCGAGCACTTCATCGTGAACACTCTCCTGTACGAGCAATCTCGAACCTGCACAGCACACATGTCCCTGATTAAAAAATATTCCATTTACGATTCCTTCAACTGCTTCATCTATCGCTGCATCGTCAAAGACAATGTTCGCAGCCTTACCGCCAAGTTCTAGAGTCACAGATTTTTTGGTACCTGCAACCGAGGTAGCAATCGATTTTCCAACCTCAGTAGAACCAGTAAAGGCTATCTTGTCGATACCGGGATGGTTCACAAGCGCTGCTCCAGTATTCCCAGCCCCCGTCACTATGTTAACCACTCCATCAGGAAGTCCAGCTTGTTGGCAAACTTCTGCAAATAACAACGCGCTGAGCGAAGTTGTCTCTGCTGGCTTCAAAACGACTGTATTTCCCGTGGCCAAAGCAGGCGCTACTTTCCATGCCAGCATTAACATGGGGAAATTCCAGGGGATTATCTGTCCCACAACTCCATAGGGTTTAGGTAAATTCCCAACCCCGGCAAATGCTAGTTTGTCCGCCCAACCCGCGTGATAAAAAAAATGAGCAGCGACTAAAGGAATATCTATATCGCGAGATTCTCGTATCGGTTTTCCATTGTCAAGAGTCTCCAATACCGCAAATTCGCGAGAGCGCTCTTGCAATATCCGAGCAATTCGGAAGAGATATTTCCCTCGTTCGGCCGCTGGCATTTTGCCCCATACTTTAGAATATGAGGCGCGGGCGGCTTTCACTGCTAGATCAACGTCAGTCGCATTTGCATCTGCAATTTTCGCTAGTACTTTTCCCGTCGCAGGGTTGATAGTGGGAAAGTACTTTCCAGATTTAGGTGCGACAAATTTGCCGTTGATAAATAATTTATTGGTATCAGAGATGTGAACCAAGGATGTTGACTCTAAGGCTGGGGCATATTCAAATGCATTCATAGTTATTATTCGCTCCTCAATCCAGGGTCACATATGAAGGGCTGGCATAGTAGCCATCCCTCATTTTCATCCGTTGCAGCAGCAAATCATTAAGGAGCGCACTCGCCCCAATTCTAAATAGTTGTGGATTAAGCCATTCCGGCCCTGCGATTTCATTTACAAGTACTAGTTGTTTAATCGCATCTTTGGTCGTTCGAATCCCACCCGCTGGCTTAACTCCAATTCGCACCTTTGCCGCATTGAAATAATCGCGAACAGCTTCGAGCATGACGAGAACTACCGGTGCCGTAGCTGCAGGAGTGATCTTTCCGGTACTCGTTTTGATAAAGTCTGCACCAGCTAGCATGGCCAGATAGGAAGCTTTTCGTACATTATCGAGGGTAACTAATTCTCCTGTCTCTAGAATTACTTTGAGATGAGCCTTTTCACCACACAATTCTTTGATCTTTGCAATCTCCTCGAACACTTCTCCGTATCGACCAGAGAGAAATGCTCCTCTATCAATCACCATATCAATTTCAGCAGCACCAGCGTTGATCGCATCTGTCGTATCTTGAGCTTTCACCGCGAAGGAAGCTCTTCCTGAAGGAAAAGCCGTAGCAACGGCCGCAACCGGAATTGCTTTACCACCTATCTCATCAAGAGTGGTACGAGCGATGTGCACCATGTCGTTATACACGCACACAGCACCAACAGAGGGTACGGTCAAATCGGTAGCATCTGGACGCACCGCTTTGGCACACAAAGCACGAATTTTTTTGGGAGTGTCAGCTCCTTCAAGTGTTGTGAGATCCACCATCGAGATGGCCATATCTATCGCCCACTCTTTGCTGGTGGTTTTAATGCTGCGCGTAGCCAGCATCGCTGCCCGCTGTTGGACTCCAACTTCATCTACCGCGGGTAGAGTCTTGAGAAAACCCTTGAGGGAACTCTCCGAAGATTCAACGATCACGAAAAGAGCCCCGAGAGCACTGGGCTGAGCTGGGCGACGATAGCCTCCGCGCGTGCTCTATCGTCTACCGATCCACTCTCGCACACAACTTCGATATAGCACTTTACCTTTGGCTCAGTTCCACTAGGTCGAATAATGATGCGAATTCCCTTTTCAAGATAGAAGCGAAGTCCATCGGTGGGAGGCAAAGTTCCGTTTGGAATGAGAAGATCATCAAATCGTTGCACTTTGAAACCTGCAATTTCATCCGGCTTGGATCCACGGATCGAGTTCAGTACTCGCGCGATATTTGATAGATCTGAAACTCTTATCGAAATCTGGACGGTCTTGTGAAAGCCATACTTCTCATTTATCTTTGCTAGAAATTCAGAGATACTACTTCCTTGAGATTTCAACTCCCCTGCAATTCGAGCGAGCATAATCGCTGCCGAGACTCCATCTTTATCATTGACCGTCTGTGGATCAACGCTATAACCAATCGCCTCTTCGTAGCCAAATCCTAAATTCTTCAATTTAGCTAACCATTTAAATCCCGTAAGGGTCTCATGAAATTCAATTCCATGATGCAACGCTATTTTGGAGAGCAATGAAGATGAGACAATGGAATTGGCAAAGCAGCGATCTCGATAATTCTCAGGTTCAGAAGTGGCTAGATACTCACCAAAGAGCGCACCTAATTCATCACCTGTCAACATTCGCCATGTGCCACCATCATTGATTGCAGCCGCACATCTATCTGCGTCAGGATCATTCGCTATAACAACATCACCATCACAAACTCGTGCTACGTCGAGTGACATATCGATAGCACCTGGTTCTTCTGGATTAGGGAAATCCACAGTCGGAAAATCTGGATCAGGGTCAGTTTGGGCCTTTACAAGGATTGGATTGTCATATCGTGCAACGGAGAAAACTTTCTCAATCGTCTCAGTGCCAACTCCATGCATTGCGGTATAAACAGCCTTAACCGGAAAGACCGTGGGAGCGATATTTGCCGTTCGTGCCACATAACGATTGAGAACATCGTCATTTAAAACGATCCACTCGGACCCTCGAACAAGTGAATGATTTTGCCGGTCTATAAGTGCAGATATTTGCTCATCCGTTGGAGAAACAATTTGAGAGGCATTGTAATTAATTCCATCAACCACCCCTCCTAAGTAAACTTTATAACCATTATCCTGTGGTGGGTTGTGACTGGCGGTCACCATGATGCCACAATCTACGTTGAGATCTCGAACTGCATATGCCAAAACTGGAGTTGGCAATGGTCTAGGAAGAACAAATACTTTCATTCCTGCTCCGCTAAAAATGGCCGCACTCTCAAAGGTAAAATCTTCAGAGCCATGACGGGCATCACGACCGATTACAACTGAGTCGAGACCTCTCTCCTTCATATAGGCCGCTATTCCAGCCGCTGCTCTTGAAACGACGGCTCGATTCATGCGCGAAGGGCCGGGACCAATCGATCCTCGCAAACCTGCTGTACCAAATTGTAAAAACCCCGAAAAGGCGGATTTTAAATCACTCTCGTTGTTGGTATCCAGCCATCTTTGCAGAACCTCTGCCGTAGAAGGATCTGGATCTAATCCGATCCACTCCTCGACTTCAGCACGCAACTCACTGGAGATCATATTTTATGCAAGACTCTACTCAAAAGTTCACCCATTTTTCCTGCGGCTGCTTTACCAGCCGCCATTACCTCTTCATGACTCAATTTTTCTCCCGTAATACCAGCCGCAGCATTTGATACCAGAGAAATTGCAACAACCTCTGCGCCTAAAGCGTGTGCAGCGATAGCCTCTGGCACGGTAGACATACCGACCAGATCTCCCCCAATAACTCGAATCATATTAATTTCAGCGGGAGTTTCATAGGATGGGCCACGCCAATGAGCGTATACGCCTTCTGCCAAACTTGGATCTTCCTCGCGCAAGATAGTTCTAATTCGCTTGCTATATAAATCAGTGAGATCTACAAAATCTGCACCGATCAAAGGGCTAACTGCCGTAAGGGAGATATGGTCTCGAATCAATACCGGTTGTCCAACGCAATATTCACGATTGATACCTCCACACGCATTGGTTAGAACAATTACTTTGCATCCTGCCTTAACAGCGGTGCGAACACCATGCACAACCGGCTCTACTCCCTTACCTTCATACAGATGGGTTCGTCCTAGAAAAACTAGTGCCTTAATAGTTCCTTTAGCGCCTTGTAAGTCGTACGAGCGAATCTTTCCACCGTGACCAAGTACGGTTGGAACAGGAAAGCCAGGTAGTTCGGTCGCATCAAATTCATGTGTCGGTACACCCAAGGCTTCCGCGGCACTGACCCACCCTGAGCCCATGACAAGGGCGACATCATGGCGCTCTTTACCCGTAATTTTGGCTAGCACCAGTGCTGCGGCGGCGGCAGTTCCAAGTGGATCGCTATATAAATCGCTCATAGGAGAAAGGTATCGGGTCGAGGGGAACAGCGGTGATCGCTAGTCCTCCGATGGTGAGCGCGATAAGCGGGGAGCACGATCGGTCACGGATAAAGTCCACGTAATTTGTGTGCCTGCGCCACTCTGCCCACACCTAACATTAGTGCAGCTTCACGCCAAGTCACAGCGTGTTCCGTTGCAGTGGATTCAACTTCTTCAAAAGCCTTCATTAGAATTGCAGATAAGTTGGTTTTAACTTCCTCGGCGCTCCAGAAGTAATTCTGTTTATCTTGCACCCATTCGAAATAAGAGACTATCACGCCGCCAGAATTAGCCAAGATATCAGGAACGACTAAGACACCCTTATCCTGCAAAATCGCATCACCTTGAGGGGTGGTTGGGCCATTTGCTCCCTCGACTACGATCTTTGCCTTTACTCCACTCGCTGTCGATTCAGTGATCGCATCGGCAAGAGCTGCTGGAATAAGTACATCTACATCTAAATGGAGCAACTCTTCATTTGTGATCCGGTCTACACCTGGAAGATCGAAGTTATTGTGACTCTGAAAATGGTTCCAGAGGGTTGAGGTATTTTTAAAGCCAGTAACCCCGCCATGTACATCACTCACGGCGACGACTTGCATTCCCATGCTCTCAACAGCTCGGGCCGCCCAATATCCCACTTTTCCAAATCCTTGAATAGCAACTCGCGCGCCTTCAATCGACATTCCCTTCACGCGCAGCGCCTCTCTGGCAGCGATACCGACTCCATCACCTGTGGCTGAAGTTCGTCCCAAAGATCCACCAAGCACGATCGGTTTACCAGTGACAACACCCGGGACCGAAAATCCAGCATTGACAGAGTAAGTGTCCATCATCCAAGCCATATTTCGTTCATCAGTTCCAACATCTGGAGCCGGAATATCTCGCTCGGGACCAATGATGGGCAAGATCTCTGAAGTATAGCGTCTTGTCAAACGTTCGTTTTCAGCCAGTGAAAGCGTTGCTGGATCAATCGCTATTCCACCTTTTGCTCCCCCATAAGGAAGGTGAGTTAATGCGCATTTCCACGTCATAAGCATCGCGAGCGCAATAGTTTCCTCTAAATCAATGTCAGGGTGATATCTCACTCCACCTTTTGATGGTCCACGAGTTGTTGAATACTGGACCCGGTAACCGTTATACATCTCAACCGAACCACTATCTCGGCGTAAAGGTACAGCGACCTGCAATACTCGTCGTGGAGTTGAAAGAGTTTGCCAATCATTCTCGGATAGGCCTAGTAGATCGATTGTGCCTCGTAATTGAGAGAGCGCTGTTGCTAAAGGTGACCCCATTGTCATACGGGTAAGAGTATCTCTATTATTTTTCAAGTTCTACCATCGAAGTGATTTGTATTCAAAAGTCTAAACAGGGAATTTCTTTCTGTGAGCAGAATGACAAAGTGGGGTAAATTCTTCACATTTTGAGGGCTGGCACCAAACCAGTAAATAGTATTGTGTAATGTAAAGAGCGATTAACTCTTACCATTAGCCAATGCGAAGAATTTCACTTGATCAATTAAAGATCGTCCTCAAAGATCTTCCGGAAAACCCGAGAGTTGTAGTCTCCGGAAATTTTGCAATGCCAAAGGCGCTTATGAGTGCATTTGATAGCCAAGTGCCGCAGTACAGACTACATATGCTCAATGCTCAAATGGGAATACCACGTCGCGAAGGCGTTTCTTATGAGTCCGCCTTCATTGGACCGGGCATGCGCAATTCAAAGCAACTGACTTATATTCCTAGCCGGCTTTCACTTCTTCCAGTTCTGATCAACAGCCACTTAATACCGGATGTTGTTCTCCTGCATACCTCCCTTCCCCGTTTTGACACCGTCTCTCTAGGAACTGAGGTAAATATTTTACCTGCCGCGATTGAGTCAGTACGTGCCAACGGAGGTATCGTAATTGCTCAAGCCAACTCTCATATGCCTTACACGTATGGCGATGCTCAAATTTATGAACACGAAATTGATTTCTTACTTGAGTCCGATGAACCTTTGGTGGAGCATCGCACGGGTCAACTCACTCCTATTGGGCGTTCTATTGGAGAGCGTATCGCTCCCATGATTAAAGATAACTCGACCCTTCAAATGGGAATTGGAGCCGTTCCAGATGCGACGCTACAACTATTAAAGTCTCGAAATGGCATGCGCATTTGGACTGAAACTTTTAGTGACGGCGTCTTAAATTTAGAAGAGGCTGGCGCATTAGACCAAGGTGTGCCGATTACGGCATCTTTCGTCTTTGGTTCTAAACGGCTTTACGAATGGTTGCATCTGAACCGTAGAATTCGCATGTTCCGAACCGAAAAAACAAATGACCCGTCACAGATCGGACGACAGGCTCGCATGACTTCAATCAATGCTGCGCTACAGGTAGACCTATACGACCAAGCAAATGCTTCTCGAGTCCGAGGAAAGATTTACTCTGGATTTGGTGGCTCCACCGACTTTATAACTGGAGCACTCCATTCAACTGGCGGTCAGTCATTTATGGCATTACCGTCTTGGCATACAAAATCTAATTCCTCGACCATTATTCCCCTAATCGATGGTGCTGTAACAAGTTTCCAACATTCCCATGTGGTGACCGAAAATGGAATTGCACAGTGTTTTGGTATGTCTGAACGAGAGCAGGCCGAAAACCTTATTGAATGTGCAGCACATCCAAATGCGCGAGCAGAACTCACTTTATCTGCACGTTCGATTGGCCTTCTCGATTAACCGTATAAGCAGTCGGGTTGACCACCACAATCGACTTTGGGAGCATTCACCATGCCAATAACAATAGAAAAATCTCTTGCTCATATGGCTTGGGCCAATCAGAAGCTTTATCAGGCCTGCGAGCACCTTCCCGAGGAGGCGCTGGGCAGCTTTATAGTCAATCCAGAATGGACTGCCGCCAAAATTCTTCAGCACATTGTTTCTGGTGCCGACTGGTATGTGTACTGTCTCGGGATCGCCCCTTGGCATGACATTCCACTACCGATATCTGTCTCTGAGATCTCTGAATTGACTAAAAGTCTGGCTAAATTCGATGCACAAATTTATTCTGCTTACCTTTTAGATGATGAACTAATCACTTTTAATGAAGAAAATCGGCAAATAGAGGTTACTCGTTCGATGTTACTTTCCGAGGCTGTCCTTCACGCCACCGAACACCGAGCACAACTAATGGATGCTGTTGAATCACGTGGATTCAGCGCGTTAAGTCTAGATTCAATAGATTTATGGAGTTATGAAACCTGGATTGGTTCCAGCGGCCAAAATTAAGGGGAGGTTGGAAATCCTATACAAAGTGGGGATTGGGCGATTTGGCAATTTTGTTGAAGTTTCAACTAAATTGACCTACACTTGTCTCTGATCACCTACAGTGACGTTTACAACCAACAACCAAACGAAGGAAATTTATGTCCGTACTCTCAGCACTACCTTCAGGAACATTCACCATCGATCCAACTCACAGCCGCGTTGGCTTTAGCGCACGTCATGCCATGGTCACCAAAGTCCGAGGATCGTTCAATGAATACTCTGGATCCGGATCCGTCGCCAATGGTTCCGCCTCCCTCTCTATTGAGATCACCGTCGCCTCAATTGATACCCGTAACTCAGACCGCGATGGTCACCTGCAATCCCCTGATTTCTTTGATGTAGCGGCATTCCCAAAGATCACGTTTATTTCGACCTCCATCAAGGATGTTGCGGATGAGAAAGTTGTGGTTGAAGGCAATCTCACTGTCAAAGATGTGACCAAGCCAATCGCTATAGATTTCGAATATACGGGAACTGCAACTGACCCATATGGCAATGCGCGTTTTGGATTTGAGGGCACCGCTGAGATCAATCGCAAGGAATTTGGGTTAACCTGGAACGCAGCTCTGGAAACAGGTGGATTGCTGGTTTCCGAAAATGTAAAACTTGAGTTCGAGATTTCAGCCATCGCTGCAAAGTAACTCTTTTCACAATGAACCCTGACAAATTTCGGTCAGGGTTCATTGCATTTGAGTGCGAGCAGTTCTGACCTAATAGGAGGATTAAATATTTAGCCAGTAGTCAGCTATGTACTTTTCACCCTCGTCACAGAAAATAGTTACTACAGTCTCGGCACCTAATTCCTCTTTTAATTTCTTGGCAGCGAGCATGTGTGCTCCAGAGGAGGGACCGACGAATATTCCATGAGTTTTAGCGAGCCGCCTTGTCTCATTTACCGCATCATGAGAATGGATATGAACAAATCCATCTATCTCATTCGAATGCCTTTCGATTATTCCTGGAACAAACCCATCAGATATCCCTTCGATAAGATGCTTGGCAATTTCACTGCAGGCGATTGTGCAAGATTCTGAAGGTTCAAGCGCATAACTCTGGGCGCTTGGGTTCACAGCTTTGAATGCTCGACCCACCCCAATCAATGTTCCACCTGTACCTACTCCCGATATTAACAAATCCGGCTGATCTGGAAGTTGGGCCAAAATTTCTTGACCGAGCCACTCTTGATTTTCAATTACATTCCACTCACTATCAAATTGTTGTGGGGCATAAAAGCCCGGTTGAGAGGCAATTCGGCGCACCTCTTCTAGCGCCTTATTCACATGAAAATCGCCCAGAGTGCGTACTGTCGCTCCAAATGCCTGAGATATTGCCGTGCGTTCTTGACTCAAACCCTCGGGCATAACCACCAACATCTTGTAGCCCTTAACAGCAGCCACCATCGACATAGCATTACCGGTATTGCCGCTACTGGCTTCCACAATCGTGTCTCCGGGCTGCAGCAGGCCTTCTTGCTCAGCTCGCTCGATCATGTACTTTGCGATCCGCGCTTTTACCGACCCAGAAGGGTTGAGGTACTCCATCTTTACGTGGATTCCCTCGATGTTGATCAAAGGCGTGTTCCCAATTGCATCAAGAATTGTTTTCACATTCATGAGATTAGTCTTATATCCAATCAAAATGTAGGAAGTCCGATGGTTTTTTGTTCGAGCCGATTCAACAAAAAGTCAGTAAACTCACGTTATGAGTGAAACAGGGTCCTTAGAGAGACTTCGAAGCTACCGGAAGACCTATATTGCAATGCTGGTTTCCTCCATATTGAGCCTGATTGCTTCCCTCGTTCTCTCGTATGACGCTATTAAAATTGCTGAAAATCCATCAGGCAAACTATCTTGCGATGTTAACGCAATAGTTTCTTGTGGCAAAGTTGCAAGATCCTGGCAGTCACATCTCCTGGGATTTCCCAACGCCTTTTTGGGTCTTATGTCCGAACCTGTTGTTATCGCAATCGCAGTTGCTGGGCTCGGTTTAGTCACCTTCCCACGGTGGTTCCTACGTGCAGCTCACCTTGTTTATGCAGCAGGACTTTTATTTGCGTTCTGGTTACTTTCGCAATCTTTTTTTGTGATAAAGGCGTTCTGCCCTTGGTGCTTACTGGTAACCGCTTCAACAATTACAGTATTCTCGACAATGTCGAGAATAAATATTATGGAAAACACGTGGAGTCTAAAAGGCAATTTACACGAGAAATTTATACGCTCTCTTGACCGTGGCTGGGGGCGAGTTGCTTACACCTTTATCTACTGTTTTCTAGGAGTTGCAATCGTGTTGAAGTATGGAAAATACTTCCTGCCCTAACCTTAAGTAAAACCAAATGAATACCTACCAACCTAATACTTCGCAAACGTGATCAGGTGGCTTACTGTATCGTCCCTAGTCGTCCTTGAAGTAAGAAGTGGTGAATCCTTCATTACAATACCTGAATGTTTCGCGGATTATCAAAGATACAGGTATCCGGACTTCTCTGGGCACTTTTAGGCGTCTTCCTATTCTATCTGTCGTTGCCGATGGCAAAGTGGGCGTTAGAGTGTTTTGATTCCTTTTTCACAGCTATGGCACGCACCGTAATATCAGTGCTCTTAGCTGTTATTTTGTTAAGGATTAAAAAAAGTTCCATCTTTCAAAAGTAGAGATTTACGTGCCTACCTCTAAATAACTAGTGGCGCAGTATTTGGGATTTTCCCTTGATATAAAGGCTTAAGCGAAGCTGGTATAATTCGTGGATCTCAGGTAGAACAATTGCAGACAATCATGACCTTGGGTTGGCTCGATGTTTTAGAAGGCGTATCTTTGCAATGACGCTGCCGGAAGATGAGCTTTCTAAAGATTGCGGCTTGCCCCAAACCCTTTCATAATTAAGAGATGACAACCTCATCTGCCCTCGGTGAAACAATGAAATGGCAACACGGAGAAACTTGGTATCGAGTCGTTGGTGAACTTAAGAACGGTCTAACGCCGATTATGGTTTTGCATGGTGGTCCAGGGGCATGTCATGACTACACGATCCCGATTGCGGAGATCATTGCGCAATCGGGCCGAGCTGCAGTTTTGTATGATCAAATCGGGTGCGGCAATTCAACTCATCTGCAGGAAAAACCCAAGGAGTTCTGGACACCCGAATTGTTCATGAAAGAACTCACACTCCTGATCAAGTATTTAGGTATTGCAAATGATTACGCAATAGTCGGTCAATCATGGGGAGGGATGTTGGGGATGCAATTTGCAGCAACGCGTCCAATTGGACTTAAGGCGCTAGTTGTCGCAGATTCACCAGCTGGAATGGCTATCTGGGTCTCCGAAGCAAATATTCTCCGCCAACAGTTACCTCCCGATGTTGAGGCGACCTTAAAGCGACATGAAGCAGCCGGTACGACCGAAGATTCAGAGTACGTGGCAGCGGTAGATGTTTTTTACTCTCGACACTTGTGCAGAGTTCCCATGCCTCCGAACGTATTGTCTTCTTTCGCCAAAATGGCAGCAGAACCAACCGTCTATCACACCATGAATGGACCATCGGAGTTCCACGTCATTGGATCGCTAAAGACTTGGGATATTCACGATCAACTTCACAATATTAACGTGCCAACTCTTCTGGTTAGCGGTGCATACGATGAAGCGACGCCTGCAATGGTCGCGGAGATCCACCGCCGCATTCCCGATGTGGTGTGGGAGCTATTTCCAGAATCTTCACATATGCCCCATATCGAAGAACCTGCGCGATTTAAGCGAGTCGTGAATAGCTTCTTGGATGCAAAACTCAATTAGAAGAACCGCTGCCAGCTCTCTCTTCGGGGTTTGTAGATAAGGCGCAGTTACTTCGACACGTGTTGCTCATGCATGGAATAAACTTGGATGTGTGCAACTGAAAGTGCAACGCCTCTGGGTGCGCCTCAAGCATGAGAGCATCTTCGAAACTTGCTTTCACATTGAGAGTAAGAATCAGGAGAAGTTCAAAGACCCATCCCAGCAGCGAATTCGCGTAACCGGCCATGCTAAGCCCAATCAAAATCACGGATAAATACATAGGGTGACGCACGTATTTATATATACCGACCGAGATAAGCGGTGCATTTTCCCGGGGGATCGGAGATATTTTCAGGGAGGGCTTCAAATTTTTTGCAGCGACTAGGAGGATTACCCCTCCAATACCAGCGATGATAATTTCAAAGAGAAGATATGGGTGGGGCTTCTTGTGAAAGTTAAATGAAGAAAGAAGAGCAAGTGCCCCCAACAAA
>JAYTQV010000069.1:0-2781 GCA_043746515.1 Actinomycetes bacterium
TGGGTAAAGATCCTGAGAAATTTGGTCCAGAGATCAAGGCCCATCTTGGAGTGGTCCCTCAAGCCGACAATCTTGACCAAGCGCTCACCGTCGAAGAGAACCTGTATATCTACGGTCGCTACTTTGGCCTCTCCAAGAATTTCATTCGAAACAAGATTGAGGAGTTACTCGACTTTGCGCAGTTAGTCGATAAGCGCTCAGCCAAAGTTGAAGCGCTGAGTGGTGGAATGAAGCGCCGCCTGACCATTGCCCGAGCGTTGGTAAGTGAACCAGAAATTTTGATGCTTGATGAACCGACAACTGGACTAGATCCTCAGGCCCGGCATATTCTGTGGGATCGCCTCTTCCGACTTAAAGAACAAGGTGTCACCCTGCTCATAACTACTCACTACATGGATGAGGCAGAGCAGCTTTGCGATCGTTTAATAGTGATGGATAAGGGTTCAATAATGGCGGAAGACTCCCCTGCCGGTTTAATTAAAAAATTCTCCACCAAAGAAGTTCTCGAAGTTCGATTCGGCTCTGACCGAAATGCAGCAGTAGCTCCAGAACTCAGCCAGATGGTGGAGCGAACCGAAGTACTCCCTGACAGAATTTTGATGTATGCGGATGATGGCGAAGATCTGCTACATCAGCTCAATCAAAAAGGATTGCATCCACTCACTTCTTTGGTGCGTCGTAGTTCGCTAGAAGATGTCTTTCTGCGTCTAACCGGTCGGACTTTGATTGAGTAAGGAGGTTAATTCCTTGTGGATAAACGAATTGGATCCTTATCCCTTGTAAATATTGAACGCGTCAAATCACGAGGCGCGCTTGCAGTTGTGGAGTCTCGCGTATTGATTTTCTTGAAATACATACCTGCCCTGATCTCCACCGCAGTGGCCAATCCCTTTCTCTATTTGGTCGCTGTAGGTATCGGAGTCGGGAAATTAATAAACGCACATTCTGGCGGAGTTGATGGCGTTAAATATTTAACTTTCCTAGCTCCTGCTCTCTTATCAACCGCTGCAATCCAAAATGCCATGGACGAGGTAGTTTTCCCGACGCTTGAAGGTTTTAAATGGAATAAGAGTTTCTTCGCAATGAACGCCACTCCGATCTCGGGCAAACAAATTGCTAACGGCGTTTTACTTGCTGCGATGTCTCGGGTTCTCTTTTCCGTGGTTGTTTATGGGACCATCATTTTTCTCTTCGGGGGATTTTCCTCAGCGCGTGCCTGGTTTGCAATACCTACCGCGCTAGTAGCAGGAGCTGCTTTTGGCGCTTTTATCATGGGAATTACGGCATGGACTAAGAATGATGACAATTTCTTTATGGTCCTCAATCGCTTCATCATGATGCCACTCTTTCTTTTTTCAGGAACTTTCTATCAATTATCTTCAATTCCTATCTACTTGCGTTGGATCGGGTGGTTATCTCCCCTCTGGCACACAACAGAACTCGGTCGCTTTCTCACATATGGGCACCACATCTCAGTTGTGATGTTCTTTGTTCATTGCGGATTTTTGATCGCTATGTTTACTTTTGGAATTACCTTTGCGCATCGACAATTTGAAAGGCGGCTCTCTAAATGATTTTAGATAACGCCGTCGCAATCGCTCAATCCAGAAAGAACCACTTTGCAGAAGAAAGTTACTCTGGGCGAGTTCATGTATTGCTAGAACGTAGTCTGCTTGCATTTAGAAACTCTGCTTGGCTGGCAGTGCTCTCTGGTTTCTTCGAACCGGTGCTCTATCTTCTCTCCTTTGGTTACGGGCTGGGACACTTGATAGGGAAAATCCCACTTCAAAATGGGCATGCCGTTACTTACGCTGCCTACATCGCACCTGGTTTATTAGCCACTAGCGCCATGAATGGTGCGATTTACGATTCGACCTGGAATGTATTTTTTAAACTTAAGTTCGATCGTATATATCAAGGAATGCTTCAAACTTCACTGGGGTCACTAGATGTAGCGCTCGGAGAGATTAGTTGGGCACTCCTTCGCGGATTTGCTTATGCCGTTGGCTTTATGTGCGTCGTGGTTCCTGTCGGATTGATTACAAGTTGGTGGGCGATCTTGGCAATACCAGCAGCTGTATTAATCGCCTTTGGTTTTGCATCCGTTGGTATGGCGATTACCTCATACTTCACAACTTTTCAGCAGATGGACCTAGTAAATATTGCGATGCTACCGATGTTTCTATTCTCGGGATCCTTTTATCCATTGACCGTCTACCCAGGCTATCTACAAGGAATCCTCAAAGCCCTACCGTTGTGGCAAGCCATTGCCATGGTGCGTGATTTAACTTTGGGTATGGTGAGTTGGGGAATTTTGTGGCACGTACTCTATTTTTCGGTCATGGTCGGTATTGGGGTTACCGCTACTACGAGACGATTAACTAAACTTTTTTTGCGATAACGAACGCAGGTGTTTTTCGTTTTAGTTGTCGAAGTTTCGTCGGTCCCAACGATGTTCTAGTCGGTCGTTCCACTTTGGTTTTTTACTCTTTGGTTGGCCTTTGCTTGACTTACCGACAGAAAAATTAGTAAAGATAAAAAAGGCACCAATCAATGCAATGATGAATCCACCTAATCCAATGAGAGTGGACTTAGCAATAAGACCGCCAAAGAGGATTCCTAGCCCAGCAAGAAGTGCGAGCGCACCATAGAGAATAAAACTTCCCTGCTTTGTACGCGCGTTACCCGTAAGCGTGGAGACTAGTCGAGGGTCCTCCTGCTCGAAGGCCGCCTCCATCTCCGCAAGAAGTTTGCGTTCATGATCTGATAGAGCCATTTACC
>JAYTQV010000070.1:0-20960 GCA_043746515.1 Actinomycetes bacterium
AGCGCAGTTCAGGATCGCTAGTTAAATTACCGATCATTGTGATTGTTGTATCGCCAGCTGCCATTTTTCTCTCGCTTAATTAACTATGTATGTGATTATGAATTGAGTTGATCTGGACGAACGACCTTGGTGCGTAGCACGGCCTCGTTCAAATTAAGTTGGCGATCAAGTTCTTTGATCGCATCTGGGCCGCAATGCAAATCTGCAACAGCGTAGATGCCTTCGGCTTTCTTGTTGATTTCAAAGGTCATACGGCGGCGACCCCAAATATCTAGCTTGTCGACCGTTCCACCACTGTCTTTGATGATCTTGAGATATGTCTCAAGACTTGGTGCGACTGTGCGTTCCTCTAACTCTGGATCGAGAATGACCATGATTTCATAATGACGCATGCGTTAACCCCACCTCCTCTGGACTAAAGCGGCCGTGGTATTTCCACGACAGGAGGGTTACTGCTCCTACACTGGAAAAGACGGTTGCCTTGAACGTGTTGGAAGGGTAAGCCTAACTCCCCACGCCAGATAGGAGAAATTCTTCCTCCTGAGGATGGTGCTGTTCTGTGGAAAATGTTGAAAAGAGGAGTTTTAGGGCGAAAAAGAGCGTCGCGCTGATCCTAATTAGGATAATCGCGGCATACCATTTTGGCGGAAGTGCAAAATTTGCGCCGGCCAAACCCCCCAAATACTCCCAAATGGCAAAGTGATAGAGAGCCTCACTGCCCTGCCATATCCAGAAAGCAAAACGGTCCTTCTCGTTGAGCAAGCCGATTACCCCAAGTGGGGCAAGCCAGAGAATATATTGAGGTGAGTACACCTTGTTCACCACAGTGAAGAGGGCGACGAATATGAATGCAATCTGGGCCAACGAAGGAGTGAAAGTTCGAGTTAGAAGATGCCGGCCAACAGCAAGGGAGGAGAGGAGAAAAATAATGATCCAGTAAAAATTAATATGTGCGGGATTTAGATTAAATACATTGAGAGCCTGCCACAGCGAACCTAAATCTGCTGGTCGCTTGCTATTCATTTTGAAAAAGCGCCACCATCCAGTTGGGGTAGTTAATGCAAATGGAAGATTAATAATTATCCAAATCGCGCTGGTATTAAATAGGTATCTGACTCCACTTCGGATCTGCCTCTGCTTTAAAAAGATAATCGCAATTGGAATGAGCAGTACCACGGGGAAAAATTTTGTTGCAATAGAGATAGCCAAGGCAAAAGAACTTAAAATGTATTTTTTACGGTCAAACCAATGGATGGCAGCAATAGAAGTTAGGACAGCCCACATATCCCAATTGATATAAAGCGAAGCAATAACGGCTGGAAGGATAGGAAACAGATACCATTTTTTAGGATTCAATTTCGAGACCAAGAGTGCAGTTGCAATAAAGAGTAATGCGATAAGAAAAATATTTATCAGAAAATAAGTTTTATCAGAGGCATATCCCCCTGGAGTAATGGCTGCAGTTGCCCACATCACCAATCCAGTAAGGGGAGGGTATTCGACTGAATTTGTTGCACTCGAGTATGGCCAGAGGTGATCTACCAAACCACGAGCATCAAATAGCGCCGGAAGGTCGCTGTAACACTCATGAACGTCAACGCCAATTCCAGTCCAATTGGAATTGTAACAATGATCAAACTTTGCGAAAGATAGAAGCGCGGCAAAAATTGCTAATGCAATGACGGCTTTTGAAAGTAGGGAAAGCTTCTTTCTCCCTTTGATTTTTACTTTTTCCTTTTAGGAGATGGAGCCGGTCTTGGAGTTGGTGCTGCACTGCGAGCCAAGGCAGGATTCAAGGTTGGGACCGCGCTCTGCATTGGAACTGGATCGGTCCCGCCAATATTTGCGGCAGGAGGAAAATCAATGATCGGTACATGTGCCAACGCTTGCCGCATATATTGGTCCCAGATGTTTGCCGGGAACGTTCCTCCAGTCACGGCATTTAAGCCACCAATTCCATTCAAGGATTGGGACGCGTTATCTCTAAAGAGTGCAACGCTGGTGGCCATCTGTGGCACATAACCCGTGAACCAAGCACTCGCATTACCTGTTGTAGTACCTGTTTTACCAGCGCTAGGGCGACCCAAATTGGCGACCGCCCCCGAAGCGGTTCCATATTGAGTAACTGCTTGCAAGGCTGTTGTTAAATCAGCCATTACATCACTTGCAAAAACTTGATTTGTTTGGGGATGTGTTTGATACAAAATGCCGCCGTTAGCTCCAACCACTTGTGACACGATGTATGGTTTGGCGTAAATTCCTTGAGCTGCAAAGGTGGCAAATGCTGAGGCGAGATCAATCACATGAACACTTGCGACTCCAAGAGTTACTGAGGGTCCCGCAATCAAGGGTACCGATGTGGGAATTCCCGCACGCCTGGCTACATCAACAACTTTGTCTGGGCCCACTTTTATTCCAAGCGGGACAAAGACTGTATTTACAGAATTTGCAATCGCATCAATTAAATTAATATTCGAATATTGCTCATTCCCGTAATTGAACACAGGGTAGGGACCTTGTGATCCAGGGTCATAAAATACTTGGGGTGAGCGGCCATTCCATACGGATTGTAGGCTGATTCCCGCTTCTAAAGCAGCAGTTAGAGTAAATGGTTTAAATGATGATCCTGCTTGGGCGGTCGCTTGAGTAGCGTTGTTGTATTGATTTTTAAGATAGTCCTGACCCCCGTACATCGCGAGCACGGCTCCCGTACCGGGTTGAATAGAGACGAGCGCCACTCTCAAATTGCTAAAAGGGGACTTAGGTGTGCGTTTTGCGACAGCATCCACCGCGGCTTGTTGGTCACGCTTAACCAATGTAGTTTTTACAACCAGCCCACCTTGAAGTAATTGATCTTGCGTAAAACCAAATTGCTGCAATTGATTTTCTATCCATGAAATTACATATCCTTTTGGACCTGCAAGAGAACCGGGGGAGACTCGGGGTTGGATAAAAGGAAATACCTGTATGGCTCGTTGCGCCTTTGTGATCCACTTAGCCTTTACCATTTGATCCAACACATAATTCCAGCGCGCTACCAGCCGTGCCTGATAACTCGGTCCGTTAGCTGGATCGTAATAACCAGGTGCATTTAAAATACTAGCGAGAACCGCAGACTGAGAAATATTCAATTGATTGACAGAGCGACCAAAGAAAACTTGCGAACCAGTCTGAACCCCATATGCACCCCGACCAAAGTAAATGGTGTTTAAATAACTTTCAAAGATCTGATCTTTGGATAATTGCTGCTCAAGCTTGACCGCAATAACAATCTCTTTAATTTTTCTCCGAATGCTCCGCTGGGGAGAGAGAAAAGCCGTTTTGGCGTATTGCTGTGTGATCGTTGATCCGCCCTGAAGAGACCCACCGCGAACGTCATGCCAAAGCGCACGTAATATTCCAGTCGGGCTAAAGGCATGTTCGTTATAAAAATTCCGATCCTCGGCAGCCAATATTGCATGCCGAACCCGAATTGGGATACTCGCCAACTGCACACTAGTTCGATCTTGCATCCCCACGCGGCCAATTTCACTTCCATCGGCATATTGAATAATAGTCGCTTGGCTATTTATATATTGATTAGGGTCGGGAATTTTGACCGAAAAATATGCATAAGCAAATAAGTAAGTCGCGACAACAAAGCCACTGCCAATTGTAAAAATTGTTCCGCGGATGAACCAGGTCCGAAGGTTTTCGCGGGTTGGTCTTTCCATGTGGAAAGGTTACCGCCCAACGCTTCGAGTGTAATCCTCGTCCTCTAAGGTGCGGACTTTTCGAGGAGGCTTGCGGTATTTACCATCCCCCAATTTAAATGAGTAAATAAGGTGGTGCCAGCCGCATCTCCGACAAATTTCAACAACATAGACTCGAAATTCTCCATAAAGGCACTGCATCTCAGAAATTTCACTGGAATTCTTAATACGACCTGAATACTGCCCAAGTTGATCACCAAAGGTGTATCGAAGCTCTACCATTTCCGCCTTGCGACAGACGGGACAAAGTCTCTCTACCGGCTCACCATGATACTTTGCTGCGATCTTAAGATACGGATCGGCATCACAGGCATCTAACCCTGATGAGAGACCCTTAAATAGCGCTATTAAGGTCGCCCGACGATTAAGAGAATAATCAATAACGTCACGACGACTCCACAATAGTGCCAACATAGTTTCAAAGAATAAACCTATATTACAAACTACGCTTCTTCATATGCACCGTAGGCGGAAACTTGGAATGACCAAAAATTGGCCATTCCACCACGGTAGCAAACTCCCAGCAATTTTGACCGTGCGCTGGTTGGGGCAAATTGGGGACGGAATATTTCAATCCGCGCTCGCCTCGTTTGTCCTCTTTTCACCACAACGGCAACCTAACGCGGTGAGTGCTGCAACAGCATTCGCCGTAGTACTGCTTCCATATTCTTTAGTTGGTCCTTATGCAGGTGTCTTTTTAGATCGCATCTCTCGGCAACGGATCGTTGCGTTATCTAACTTGATCAGAGCTGGTGACTTGCTTCTCATCACAATATTGATCAAGTCCAGCGCAACTGGAATCCCACTGACCCTTTTAGTTCTTGTGGCTTTTGGCATTAATCGATTAATCCTCTCTGGCCTTTCCGCAGGACTCCCTCTTGTCGTCAAAAGTGATGAATTAATTTCAGCCAATGCCTTGGCTGTTACAGGAGGAAGTATTGGTGTCGTAATTGGAGGTGGAATTGGCATCGGTATAAAAAAAATATTCGATGTACATGGAAAAAGTGATTTATCAGATGCAAAGGTAATTTTGATTGCAATGACTTGTTATATTTTGAGTTCACTATTCACTCGACGTTTATCCCGCTCAGATATTGGTCCAGCAGAACATGAAATTGCTACGAAGATACGCGGTTTAGGTGAGTTACAGGAAGGGCTAAGAATTTTACGTAACCACCCAGATGCAATGCGTGGAATTTTTGCAACCGCGATTCAAAGGGGAGGGTTAACTGCGCTTACTTTGATGGGTTTATTACTCGAGCGAAACACATTCAATCCTCCAAGCAATCCTGATGCGGGACTCGCGGGATTCGCTTACGCACTGGCGGTGGCTGGAGTGGGATTTGGGGTGGGATCGTTTATTACACCCTTTTTTGTAAATTTCTATGGAAGACATCGTTGGATTCGTTTAATGATGGTTTTACCGTCTATATTCTTAATCTCTTTTGCTTTTCTACCTCAAGAATGGTTACTCATCACTACCGCTTTCTTCATATCAACATGTGGCCAAGCGGTAAAAGTTACAAATGATGCCTTAGTTCAATCGCAGATTAAAGATGAGTTTCGTGGGAGAGTCTTTGCCTTTTACGACATAGCGGTAAATGCAATTATTGTGTTGGGAGCAATTATTTCAGCGCTAATCCTTCCTGTTAGCGGAAAATCTTCAGCTCTTCCTTTACTGACAACGGCAACTTTTCTCACAACTTCTCTTTTTTTACTGAAACCTTCCAAGTTCTTTATCACTCGCCCAATTGAATAACTCTTTGGTGGCCTCTTCAACGCCTAATGGACCTCGTTCCATTCTTAGTTCTAGTAGATATTCATAAGCTTGACCAACTAATTTGGAAGGTTTTATTCCCAAGAGTTCCATTATTTGTTGACCATTCAGGTCTGGTCGAATTTTATCAAGTTCTTCCTGAGCCCTTAATTGCTCAATTCGGATTTCCAAAGAATCGTAAGTTGCAGCCAACTTTTCCGCCTTCCTTTTATTTCGAGTAGTGCAATCAGCTCGAGTTAACACATGAAGGTGAGTTAATAACCCACCACCGTCACGGATATATCTACGCACTGCAGAATCGGTCCACTCACCATTTCCATATCCATGAAATCGTAGGTGTAAAAAGACGAGTGTTGAAACTTCCTCGATGGTCTTACTATCAAATCGCAATTCCTTTAAAAGTTTTTTTGTCATCTTTGCACCGACAACTTCATGATGGTGAAAAGAAACTCCTCCGCCAGGAATAAGTTCACGCGTCCTTGGTTTTCCAATATCGTGCAAGAGCGCAGCTAGTCGGATTGTTAGATTGGGTCCACCGAGTCGATCTTCATGAGCTATAGCTTGATCTAGAACCGTAAGGGAATGTTCATAGACATCTTTGTGATGATGGTGTTCATCAATTTCTAACTTTAATTTCGGAAGTTCTGGAAGAAATATCTTCGCAAGTCCGGAATCCACAAGTAGTTGAAGTCCTACTTTTGGATTCCTTGACATGAGTATCTTTACAAATTCATCTCGAATTCTCTCTGCAGAGATGATAGATAAGCGATCAGACATACGGGTCATTGCATCGAGGACTTCGGAGTCAACTGAAAATTCTAGTTGTGAAACAAATCGAGCAGCTCTCATCATTCGCAAGGGATCATCCGAGAATGAACTTTCTGCACTCATTGGCGTTTTCAAAACTTTCCTAGCCAAATCAAAGGCGCCGTTAAATAGATCTATGAAAATTGGTTGCTCACTCGTTAATTCCAGCGCCATAGCATTCACAGTGAAATCTCGTCTTGCTAAATCCCCTTCGATGCTCTCCCCAAAATGTACTTCAGGTTTCCGTGAAGCCGGATCGTAACTTTCGCTTCTATATGTTGTGACTTCTACCGTTACATCACCACGTTTGGCAGCAATAGTGCCGAATGTGGCACCAGTTTCCCAATATGCATCACCCCATTTTTTAAGTATCGCGATGGATTCTGGAGGACGCGCATTAGTCGTAAAATCTAAATCGTTTCCCAGCCTTCCCAGAATCGCGTCACGAACTGGACCTCCGACTAACGCCAAGGCGAAACCTGCATCTTTGTAGGCTTGCGATAATGATGTGATCATCGCTCCGTGGAGGTCTAAGGCACCCAGTGCTAGACCGGCGGCAATCTCATGGGGATTAGGTAACTGAGTACTCACAATGAGTAAGGCTAGAGCAGTACCCTTCTCTTATGACCCCGGCACCAGGTGCGGGTGGCGAAGCGAAACGCAAAAAACGTCGAAGACGGCGCCCTGCGAGCCCCCAAACACCTTCCAACAGTTCACCTACGGCAAAAACCGAAGTTGCACACCTTGCTGTCAAAGGTAACGTCAACTCTCCCACCAAAAAGATGCCATCTAAAAAACGCCCAACCTATACCAAACGAGTTGATGAAGTAAGTGCAGGTGGACTTGTCATTGACGGTTCTGGCACAAGGGGATTGCTTATTGGAAGGCGCGATCTTAAAGATACTTCTCGTGAAAAATTACTCTGGTCACTGCCGAAAGGCCATATTGAAGCAGGGGAAACTCCAGAACAAGCGGCCGTAAGAGAGGTAGCTGAGGAAACCGGAATCCAAAGTGAAATTTCTCGCGAATTGGGGGTCATTGATTTCTGGTTCATGGCCGGAGGTAAAAGAATTCACAAAACAGTTCATCACTATCTCTTTCGAGAAGTTGGTGGGACTCTAGCGCCGCAAATTAGCGAAGTTGATGATGTCGGGTGGTTTCCTTTAGAGGAAATTATCTCCTTACTCGCCTACCCTGATGAAAAGAAGTTAATTGCAAAATCCGGTGAATTAACACGATGAAACGAATCTTGGTAGCCATCATCACCATCTTTATCACTTTTCTATCACTTCCAATGGCGAGTGCAAGCACAACTATTTTGTTAACTGAACCATCGCATCGTCAAATTGATGGGGTATTCATTGATGACGAGTTGGCAATCTCATTAGCCGTAACTGGTCGGCTGGGTCACTTAGTATTCGACCCCCCCTCTGGGGGGAGAACCTGGCTCATTGACCCTGCGTTGATTGAAGATGTTACTGCGATGGCTAATGGCTATACATTAATTTCTGGGTCTACAAGTAGCGGGGAGCTAATTGCAAAATCATGGTTGGCTCAACTGGAACTAATAAGTAAGTCAGATAAAGTTAAGGCGTTAGCTTATGGCAATCCATCCTCTTATTGGATTAGTCGAATCTCCCCACATGAAATTAATTATATTTTAACAATCTCTGGAATTCGGCTTGCTAAACTCCTTGCACGCCCCGTTGGTGCGGCACTCACCTATCGAGCTAACAACAGATTTACAATCTCAGCTTCAGATCTACTAACTCTCAAAAGCGATTCTACTTATTTTTCTCAGACTGCTTCGTATATTGATCCAACAACAATTGATAAATATCGCTTGGCATTAATTAAAATTCTTAACCCAAATCTCTCATCTGATCGCCGCGAGTATCTCATTCGAGATTACACAAGTGTCGCTTACGCGCAGATCCACTTAGTTCACCTAAGTCCTGGAAAATTTACAATAACAGCAACTCATCAAAACCTCCCCATCACACTCACAAATGGCTTCCCAACAAATGTCAAAATCAACTTATATGTATTTTCCACAAATTTAAAAGTTCAAGTAAGTGAGCTCCAACCCATTCTTATTCCTGCAAACTCAAAAGTGCAAGTAATGGTCCCGGTAACTGCACTTACTTCAGGTACATCTGGATTAAATGTGGAATTAACAACTTCCCATGGAGATCTCATCGGAGACCCGGTTCTCTATCCGCTTAAAATATCCGTGATTAGTCCCGTTGCCACCTGGTTTACAACAGGTGCTGCCATGATGCTCTTTTTAGCTGCGACGATTCAAAGTGGTAGAAGAATCCGAAGAAGGAAAAAATGAGCGAGGAATCAATTGTTCGCTCCTCGGCCATTATGGCTGCAGGTACTTTTGTTTCAAGAATCACAGGTCTTATTCGTGGATTACTCCTAGTTGGGGTACTTGGAACAACTCTTCTTGGTGACACATACAACGTTGCTAATACGATGCCGAATATTTTATATAATTTAATTATTGGTGGTGCACTAACGGCAGTTTTTGTTCCACAAATGGTTCGAGCCATCCGTGATTCCGACGGAGGCTCCGCATTTATATCGCGGTTAGTAACTGCGACATGCGTAGTTCTAGCGCTTCTTGTCATCATCTCTATAGTCGCGGCACCCCTTCTAGTACGACTATTTGCAAGTAGCTATGTTGGACGTCCCGAGTTCAATCTCACCGTTTTATTTATGCGCTATTGCCTTCCTCAAATATTCTTTATGGGGCTCTTTGCGATTCTAGGGCAAGTAGTAAATGCCAAAGGAAAGTTTGGCCCCATGATGTGGGCCCCTGTGCTTAATAATTTGGTAGTAATCGGGGTATTTGGATACTTTCTCCAGATTTCAAAAGGTTGGAAAGTGTCAACAATTTCACACAGTCAAGCAATTTGGCTGGGAGTTGGCACTACTGCTGGATTTGTAATTCAACTTCTTGTTTTGATTCCTGTCATTCGGAGAACTGGTATAAAAATACGTCCACGCTTTGATTGGCGAGATCCTGAGATAAAAAAGTCTTTGCATCTTGCTGGTTGGACCCTGGCCTTCGCGGCAATTTCTCAATTAAGTTATTTAGTTACCGTAAATCTCTCTACCAGTGCTGCTGTTCGAGCAGTGAAAGAAGGAATCACAACAGGGGTGGGTTATACGCCTTATGGAAATGCATTTTTAATTCTCTTACTTCCCCACTCGGTAATCACCATATCTATTGTGACCGCAATTTTGCCTTTACTCTCCAACCATGTGATTGAAAGAAAATTTTTAGAAATTCATAATGAGCTTCTTCGTGCTATCCGACTGGTTGGAATTATTACGGTCCCAAGCGCTATCGCATTTTTATTGTTTGGGCCTTTGATAACAAGGACATTGTTTTTTGGGATTTCAAATGCAGACGCTCGCTACCTAGGGTTAGTTCTCTCGGCATTTTCCTTGGGATTACTTCCATTAAGTGTCAATTTGATTGCCTTACGAGGACTCAACGCCTTTGAAAACGTCAAACTTCAGGTGTTAAGTAACGCCATTGCAAATTTCGTAGCGAGCGCTTTGGCCTTTATCGTGGCTCTTTCGCTGCCAGCAGAATGGGTCACTGTGGGACTAGCTGGTGCTCTCTCAGTTAGTTATTATGTGGGGGCATGGTCATCGATTCGCTTATTGCGACGCTTTAAAATCGTAATCCGAATTCAAGGGATCGTGAGCCTGTATTTGCGACTCGCTCTCATTTATTCCATCTGTGCAATCCCTTTATATCTGCTCAAGGATCAAATCCCTGGTGGGAATACCTTCAAACTTTTAGTTGTTCTAGGTATTAGCGGGTTGGGATACCTCGGCCTAGCAAAATTCTTTAGAATCACCGAAGTGGGTGCAGCCCTCTCTTTCTTTATGAGACCAAGACGCTAGAAGAGTTAAGGAGGCACTATGTCAGAAGTAATTCATGAACTCGTAATCGTTGGATCCGGTCCCGCCGGATATACCGCTGGAATTTATGCAGCGAGAGCTCAACTTGCCCCTGTTCTTTATGAAGGTTCTGTAACTGCAGGTGGTGCGCTCATGAACACGACAGAGGTTGAAAATTTTCCTGGTTTCCCTGATGGAATTATTGGTCCTGATTTGATGGATGGCCTCAAAGCCCAAGCTGAAAAGTTTGGGGCTGCTTTAGTGAGGGATGACATCGTTGAGATGAATCTTAATAATAAGATTAAAACGCTCATAGACGGTAGTGGTGGGGAGATCAAAGCAAAATCAGTAATTCTTGCAACGGGCTCTGCTTACAAAGAAATTGGACTAGCTAACGAAAAGCGACTCTCGGGTAGAGGAGTATCTTGGTGTGCAACGTGCGATGGGTTTTTCTTCCGCAATCAAGAGATTGCCGTGGTTGGTGGTGGTGATTCAGCCATGGAAGAAGCGAACTTCTTAACTCGTTTTGCATCAAAAGTTGTCGTTATCCATCGGCGAAACTCGCTTCGGGCCTCCAAGATCATGATTGACCGAGCACGCTCAAATCCGAAAATTGAGTTCTTATGGAACACTGAAGTTACGGATGTTTTGGGCGGAGAGAATGTCACGGGACTTAAATTGCGAAACACGGTAGATGATAGTGAGAGTGAAAGAAATTTCACGGGCCTTTTTGTAGCAATAGGGCACACTCCCCGATCAGAACTGATCGTCGGTCAGGTAGATCTCGATGACGAGGGATATGTAAAAGTTGAAGGACGTTCCACTCGGACTAATCTCTCAGGTGTATTTGCTTGTGGGGATTTAGTTGATCATACCTACCGCCAAGCAATCACTGCAGCAGGGTCTGGCTGTCAAGCGGCGTTGGATGCTGAAAGATTCTTAGCGGGCCACTAGGATTATCATTTAGAATCAAAATTTCACGATTAAATCAAATAATGTAGGAGGAGAAATGAGTAGTACATCACCAGTCACAGCCGCAACTTTTGAAGAGGTTGTTTTAAAGAGTACAACACCTGTCCTTGTGGACTTTTGGGCAGAATGGTGTGGTCCTTGTCGCGCTGTCGGACCAATCCTTGAAGAGATTGCCGCTGAACATGCTGGCAAGATTAAGGTCGTAAAACTTAACACCGATGAAGAGGCATCTATTGCTATGAAGTATGGAATTACCTCTATTCCGACGCTTAATGTTTATGTCGGCGGTCAGGTTGTGAAAAGTATTGTTGGCGCAAAACCAAAACCTGCCCTTCTTAAAGATCTCGAAGCTTATATTTAACGACTAATCCATATTGTTTAGATAATTCGTAGTCGAAGAATATGAATTTCATCTCGCCCGAACTCACTTTAGGTGATTCGGGCGATCTAGTTTTACAGGTTACTAATTATTTAACTCGTTTAAACCTCTTAAAATTCGAGAGTTCTACATTCGATTCCATTGTTCAATCCGCGGTAAAAGAGTTTCAACAATCTAGAGGCCTCACTGTTACAGGGTTAGTCGATTCCATCACCTTAAGGGCTTTAGATGAAGCAAGATGGAAACTTGGGGATCGAGTTCTCACGCTTTCTACGCCACTTATGCGCGGAGACGATGTAGCTGCCCTACAATCTCAGCTCAGTGAAATGGGATTTAATTGTGGTCGCGTAGATGGAATTTTTGGTATCGATAGTGAATCTGCCGTCAAGGAATTTCAAAAATCTGTAGGAGTTAAGATTGACGGTCGATGTGGGCCTGCGACAATTATGTCAATGATGCGGTTAAAGAAAATGGTTTCAGGAGGGACTCCACTCCAATTGCGTGATGCGACAATTCGTGCAGAACGTGGTCCTGCGTTATCTGGCAAGGTAATTGTTATAGATCCATCCAATTCAATAGAAATCTTTGATCTTTCACAACGATTGGAGGGTCGATTAATTGCGCTAGGAGTAAATATTTTCCTCACTCGAACAAGTACATCTACCCCCACCGAATTGGAGAGAATTGAAAGTGCCAATTTGGAAGGTGCAGATTTAGTGATTTCATTGCACCAAGATAGCTACAACAATCAAAAGGCACACGGTGTCGCCACCTACTATTATGGAAGTGAATCACACGGAATTCATTCCATTGTTGGTGAAAGGTTTGCAACATTAGCCCAACGAGAAATCTGTGCTCGCACCGACCTTCTTAATTGTCGAACTCACGCTAAAACTTGGGATTTACTTAGACTGGTAAAAGCTCCAATTGTTCGAATAGATCTAGGTTATGAGACAAACGCTGGTGATGCGAAGCGGGTTTCAGATCCCGCTTTCCGCGAAACAGTCGTGGAGGCGCTTATGGTCGCCATTCAAAGACTCTATTTATCGGCTGAGAATGATGCCAAAACTGGGACTTTAAAAATTTCTGATTTACGAAGAGCTGGATTGCTCAAATAGCTTTGTAGACGGAAGTTGGCGCAGGAAAAGGAGCAACTTCCACTTACACGGATGTGGCAGACTTCGCTAATGTCTAATGAGGTAGCACGTTTTCGTACTGGTGAAGACCAACAACTCACCCAACGCTTTGCGCACCGGGCTGAACTGATGCAAGCCAGTGAGATTCGTGCTCTCTTTGCAGTTGCCTCTCGCCCCGAAATTGTCTCCTTAGCTGGGGGAATGCCGAACCTTTCCGCCCTCCCAATGGAGATGATGGCTGATGTGGTTGAAAAATTGATCAAAAAGAATGGTGTAGAAGCGCTCCAATATGGAAGTGGTCAGGGGCATCCAAAATTGCGAGAGCAAATCTGCGATGTTATGGCGCTAGAAGGAATTCGTGCCCACCCAGATGACATCATTATTACAACAGGATCTCAGCAAGCCCTTGATCTCATCTCGCGAATATTTATAAATCCAGGTGATGTCGTGTTGGTAGAGGCTCCATCGTATGTCGGGGCACTAGGTACCTTTAAACAATACGAAGCGAATGTGATCCATGTTGAGATGGATGAATATGGTCTCATTCCTGATGCCCTCAGAGCTTCCATAAATTCTGTTCGAAAAAATGGGCAAGAGATTAAGTTTCTATATTTAATTCCAAATTATCAAAATCCAGCTGGTGTTTTACTTCCTGCGGATAGACGCACTGAAATTCTTGAAATTTGCTCAGACGCGAAAATTTTTATTGTTGAAGACAATCCATACGGATTGCTTGGTTTTGATAAACCATCACCAAATGCCATGCGGGCTCAAGACTCCGAAAATGTTATTTACTTAGGTTCTTTCTCTAAAACAATTGCACCTGGCTTCCGAGTTGGATGGGCTCTTGTGCCCCAAGCCCTCAAAGAAAAATTAGTGATTGCTGCCGAAAGTTCCATTCTTTGTCCGTCTAACTTCACACAACTCTCTATTAGTGGATATCTTGCCGATCAGCCTTGGCGAGATCAAATAGCCTCGTTTTGCAAACTTTATAAAGTCCGACGCGATGCCATGTTGGAAAGTTTGGAAGAGCATTTTCCAGCAGGTGCAACCTGGACTAAACCAAGTGGTGGATTCTATGTCTGGGTAACACTTCCTCCTGAGATCGATACAACCGCTCTTATGCCTAAAGCGATTGCCGCAAAGGTGGCATATGTTCCAGGTACTGCCTTTTTTGCAGATGGATTTGGAAGTTGGTCAATGCGATTGGCGTATTGCTACCCAACTCCCGAACGAATTCGAGAAGGAGTAAAAGCTTTAGGTGGTGTTATTCGCACCGAGATGGAAAATCGATCAATTATTTAATTATCTTTGTAATTCGTTCTAAATCCTCTCTATCTGCAAATTCAATTGTAATTTTTCCTTTCTCTTTTCCCATCTCAATGGTTACTCGTGTGTCTAACTTATTTCCAATTTCATCACTTAAACCCTTTATATAAGGGTTCGATTCACCATGGTGTTTTCGCTTTTGTTTAGGGGTGTTTTCGCTATGTGTCGCGACTATTTCTTCAATGGCACGGACGCTTAGCCCTTCTGAAACAATGCGGTTTGCCAAAGTTTCAATAGTAGAAGTATCTGCAATAGATAGAAGTGCACGTGCATGTCCAGCCGAAATTATTCCAGCCGCAATTTTTCTTTGCACTGATGCCGGAAGATTAAGTAATCTCAATGTATTTGTAATGACTGGTCGAGATTTACCCAGTTTAATTGCGAGCTCCTCATGGGTATATCCAAAGTCATTAAGCAAGTTTTGATAGGCGGCACCTTCTTCAAGCGCATTTAGTTGGCTGCGATGAATATTTTCAATCAAAGCTTCACGGAGCATTTCATTATCTTTTGATGCGCGGAGAATAACTGGGATAGTTTTTAGTCCTGCTAACTTAGATGCGCGTAAGCGACGTTCGCCCATAATTAATTCATAGCGACCTTCACCTATTTCACGAACCACTGGTGGCTGCATCACACCCACTTCCTTTATGGATGCCGCTAACTCAAGGAGAGAATCCTCATCGAAGTAATGGCGTGGTTGTTTATTATTTGGTTGAATAGATTGGATATCAACCTCCAAGCCGGTACCGGCGATAACCCCTGCACGTGTTACAACCTCTCCTAGAGTTGTAGTTGGGATAAGAGCATCTAGGCCGCGTCCTAGCCCTCCTTTACGTTGTGCACTCACCTTATTGCTCCTCTCCGTGCTATCTCTCGGGCGACACCCATGTATGCAATAGCCCCTTGTGAAGAGGCGTCGTATGTCATAACGGTTTGATTAAATGAAGGAGCCTCAGAAATTCTTACAGCTCTTGGGATTGGAATGTCAATCAACTCATTGGGGAAATGGCGACGAACATCATCTGCTACATCATTTGCTAATCGAGTTCTAGAATCAAACATTGTTAAAAGAATTGTGCTGACACGCACAATTGGATTGAGGGCCTTTTGAATTTTTCCTAAGGTTTCCATGAGTAGCGAAATGCCTTCCAGTGAGTAGTACTCACATTGAATAGGCACCAATACTTCTTCTGCCGCAGTGAGAGCATTAATGGTAAGTAATCCCAAACTCGGAGGGCAATCAATTAACACGTAATCAAGTGGGTCGCTGCGCTCTTCTCGTTGACGCAGATATTTGGATAGTGCATCTTTTAAAATACTCTCCCGTGCTACATAAGAAACGAGGGCAATCTCCGCTCCGGCTAATTCCCGATTTGCAGGAGCACATTCCAAGAATGGAAATCCTGCAACTTTTTGTATGGTCTTCTCTAAATCAATCTCATCAACCATGACTTCATAGATCCCAGGTGAGCGATTTCGATCAACTCCAAGAGCAGTACCGGCATTACCTTGTGGATCAAGATCTATGACCAAAACTTTTAGCCCTCCCATTGCGAGAGCAGCTGCTACATTGACTGTTGAGGTGGTTTTACCAACCCCACCTTTCTGATTCGCCACAGTAAATACCCGAGTCCTCAGGGGTTTTGACATAGGCTCTTTTAGGCGACGAACTCCAATTACTCTTCGTCCACTCTCACGAGTTGTTTCACGTGAATCACTCATATGCGTAGTTAAGCAGTCTTTCGAACCTCAATAATTCGAGAAGTATCAAAGCCTGAAAGTTCTACAGTGCGCAGTGAGGTCACTGAGTGTTTTTTAGGTTCCGTCAGATCAATTTCATTTTGAGCGCCCTCCCCTTTCATCGCCAAGAGGGCTCCTAGGGGTTTAACTAGGTGCCATGAAATACTCAATAGCTTAGGGAATGGAGCGACAGCCCTGGCTGTAACTATGTCAAAGCTCCGCTTCACCCCTTCAGATTTACCTCTAATAACCTCAACAGGTAAATCTAAAACTTCTAGTACTTCATGGAGGAAATCCACCCGACGTTGGAGAGGCTCAATGAGTGTAATTGTGAGATCGGGGCGCGCCAAGGCAATAACCACTCCCGGTAATCCAGCCCCCGATCCAATATCAACCACCTTTACTCCTACAGGGATAAGAGTGGTCAATGGAATGCAGTTGGCTATATGACGCTCCCAGATTCGCCCGCCCTCTTTAGGGCCAATTAAGCCCCTGTCAATTCCCCAACTTTGAAGAATTTCGGCGTACCACGCAATTTTGTCGCCATTCTCCTGGAAATGCTCTCTTAACAGGGTTTCACGTGAAACGGTCAAGCGGGTAGAACCACCACACATCGGTTCGGCTCTTCGCCTTCCGATTCACTGGTCAATCCAATCTCTTGAATTGTGTCATGAATCACTTTTCTTTCGAAAGCGTTCATGGGTTTTAATTTAACTTGCTCCCCGGATGCTTTAACCTCGTCGGCAATATGGTGAGCTAACTTTGAGAGCTCAGATTTCTTATTACTTCTAAAATTATCAACATCCAGCATTAAACGTGAACGCTCCCCCAATGAGGTCTGAACAGCTAAACGAGTTAGCTCTTGCAGTGCATCGAGCACCTCTCCACTATCTCCAACCAAATGGGCAAGTGCACCACCAGTGATCGCTAAAGATGCACGCTCATTCTCAACATCGATATCGATATCCCCATCCAGATCCACAATATCCAGTAACCCCTCAAGGTAATCGGCCGCTACATCCCCTTCCTCCTCAAGGCGAGCAATTAAAGACTTCTTTGGGCTTTCAACTACTGCTTCTGTCTCTATCTCTGCCATTTTTATGCCTTTCTGTCGGGTTTAAACCTTTTGTCATGTTTTGTAGCTATTTATAGGCTACTTTCGCGGTTTTTTCTTCTTTGGTTGTTGGCGCTGCCTGCTTTTAGCCGCTTGGGCTTCTCTCTCCGCCTCATCCATGCCTTCTGGAGAAATAATGGTGGAAGGATTAACAGTCGCTCCTACTATTCCGCGCTTGCGTTGAAGTTCCTCGAAGGCGGGAGATCCAGGTGTTGGATTTCTTTTGATCACATAGAACTGTTGTCCAAAAGTCCATAGGTTGTTTGTAAGCCAATAGATCAATACACCGATTGGGAAGTTAACCCCGGTAACAGCAAAAATTACCGGGAATAAATACAACATTATTTTTTGCTGCTGCAACATCATGTTATTGGAGCTATCAACTTTCGGCATACCTTTGACCATTAGTTGCCTTTGTGTAATAAAGGTGGTGGCAGACATGAAGAGTATTAAGAAGACCGTCACAATCTTTGTACTTACGATATGAGAACTAATAAGGCTGTCAGAGATTGGTGCACCTAAAAATTTTGCATCATGAGCTGTGGCTAGTAATTGGGGTGTTAAAACATTAGGCACATAAGATTTGTCATGTGCAATTCCGCTCAGCACACGGAAGAGCGCAAAGAAAATCGGTGATTGAGCAAGCAGTGGGAAACAGGAAGCGAGTGGATTGGTTTTGTGCTCTTTATACAACTTCATCATCTCTTCGGACTGCTTCTGACGATCATCTTTATGGCGCTTTTGAATCTCTTTCATATGTGGTTGTAAAGCTGTCATCGCCCTCTGTGATTTAATCTGCTTAACGAAGAGTGGAATCAAAATTATTCTAATCACAATAACCAAAAGTACGATTGAAAGAGTCCACTTCAGAGACTCATGGGAGTGCTTTCCTAAAATCAAACCAAGGAAGCTATGAAATACAACAATAACCCACGTAACAGCGTAATAAAGAGGGTGTAACACTGCATTCATCGCTGGGCTCCTTTTAAGTGTTGGTACTCAATTCTTTTGCCGTCCACATAATCAATGCCGCCATGAGACCAAGGATTACAACGCATAATGCGCCAGGCTCCCATTGCAACTCCTTTAATGCCATGCTCTGAAATAGCATCAATGGTGTATTGAGAACATGATGGAAAATACTTACATCGAGGTGCCATATTCGCGGAGATAAATCTCTGCCAAAATATAATAGGGGTGATTAACAATAACTTCACTGCCTTGCTCCAGAACGATCGACTACCTTAATGAGTAAGTTAGTGAGGGTTGATCGGTAATCCGAAGATACCCTAAGTGCTCGTATAACAATTTGAGAATGTGGTGGAAGAATTGATATCTGTTCCGCGATAGCGTGACGAAGTTGCCTGGCAATTCGATGGCGAATAACTGAACCCCCAACACTCTTATTTATGATCAATCCAACTCGCGGTGCAACTGGTAATTCATCATGAGTGAGAAAGTAGAGCACTAATAAACTAGAGGTCGCACGGTGGCCGGTCTTAGTCGTTCTAGAAAAATCTTGGCTTTGGAGCATACGGTGAGATGCTGGAAGCACGATTTACGCAGAGATACGAGTGCGACCTTTTGCGCGGCGTGACGATAAAACTGCTCGTCCACCACGTGTCGCCATGCGGGCACGAAAACCGTGCTTCTTGGCGCGGCGGCGGTTATTTGGTTGATAGGTACGCTTGCTCATGAGGTCCTCTTTTTCTCCTAGCTGATTTTGACGGTTTCGGGGGTGTCGCCAGCTAGGGCCACAACGGAAGTGCAAGGTTAGCCGAATTATTAGGGATAAACCACTTGCGTTTTTCTTCAGTGCCCCCTAAGTTCGCGCTCTATCCACAGGTTTTAGGCGCTTTGACCCTCAAGGTGGGGTTTAGACCACAGGCTGTGGATAACTTTGGGGATAACTCTTGTATTTAGGGAACCTTGGAGTTCGTTCTTTTATCAAGGATATCTGGGTTTAGGGGTGGGTATGGCATTACTTGAAGAGGTTGATCTCAACACCCTCTGGTCTTTAGTTATTAATGCGATGGCTTCTGAGTCACCACAACACCGAGCTTTCTTAGCTCTTACAAAACCCCTTGGTTTACTTCAAGGTGAGGGCGGGGCGACGCTACTACTAAGCACCCCTAATCAATTTGCTAAAGATTTTCTTGAGTTACGAGTTAAATCTGCCCTTAATGAGATATTAACTAATCAACTGGGGCAAAAAATAAATATCGCTGTAACTGTCGATGAGAATTTGGAAGTCGAACCCTCTATAGAAGAGGTTATTGATGTAAGCACACCCGAGATTGCACCTAAAAGTGGAACGGGTCGTGACTTAGGAGTAAAAGTTCCACAAGAGCAGTCTCAATTAAATCCGCGTTATGTTTTTGAAACTTTTGTTATTGGGGCCTCTAATCGATTTGCGCACGCTGCTGCGGTTGCAGTTGCTGAAGCGCCTGCAAAGGCTTACAACCCGCTATTTATTTATGGGGAGTCTGGCCTTGGTAAAACCCACCTCCTCCATGCGATTGGTGCATACGCTAAAGAGTTATACGGTTCAGTAAGAGTTCGATACGTATCTTCTGAAGAATTTACAAATGATTTTATCAATTCCATCCGTGACGATAAAGCTTCAGTGTTTCAAAGGAGATACCGAGACCTCGATGTTTTATTAGTTGACGACATACAATTTTTAGAGAATAAAGAGAGAACACAGGAAGAGTTTTTCCATACTTTTAACACGTTGTATAACGCAAATAAACAAATAGTAATTTCAAGTGACCGTCCACCCAAACAATTAACCACTCTTGAAGACCGGCTTCGATCAAGATTTGAATGGGGATTAATCACCGATATTCAACCCCCGGAACTAGAGACTCGTATCGCTATCCTGCGTAAAAAAGCAGCTCAAGATAAATTAAATGCACCCGATGATGTTTTGGAATATATAGCCTCTAAAATCTCATCCAACATTCGTGAATTAGAAGGGGCCCTCATTAGGGTGACAGCTTTTGCTTCTCTTAATCGCCAACCTGTTGATATGGGGCTAACTGAAATTGTCTTAAAAGATCTAATTCCAGATCAGGCAGGACCAGAAATAACCTCCTCCACAATTATGGCTCAGACAGCGACCTACTTCAGCCTCACTTTAGAAGACTTATGTGGAACAAGTAGAAGTAGGGTTTTGGTTAATGCTCGGCAAATTGCCATGTACTTATGCCGTGAATTAACAGATCTCTCTCTTCCTAAAATCGGGCAAACTTTCGGAGGGCGTGACCACACTACGGTTATGCACGCGGATCGGAAAATTCGACATTTAATGGCTGAAAGGCGTTCCATTTACAACCAGGTGACTGAGTTAACTAACAGAATTAAGCTGCAATCTAAAAATTGAATGGTTAGCTAACCCAAAATGTGGGTAAGTTGTGGATAACTGTGGATAAGGAGACTCTTATTGTGGGGATAAGGTGGGGAAATAAACAGGAGAATGTGAAACGTTGTAGTTTTTGAAGTGTTTGGAGAGTTTTCCACATAGTTACACACAACTGTAGAGAAGGGTCTGGCGCAGTTGACCTGCACTTTCACTCTTATCCACAAGTAATCGCTCTGGTTACTACTAATAACTTTATATAAGGTAAAAAAGAAGGATGAGTAATAACGTGTGACGTGTTGGGAACTCGTTGGGTGGGGACCTTAAACTGAAACTAGTTTAGAAAGTTCAAAAGCGCAGGGGAGAAAGAGGTAGATAATGAAATTTTTGGTCGAACCGAATGAGTTGGTCGATGCTGTCAACTGGGTGGCCAAAAGCCTATCTAGTCGTCCTATAAAACCAGAACTCTTAGGTATTATGATCGATGTTGATACTTCAATTACGCTTACTGGTTCAGATTTAGAAACTTCCACAAAAGCAATTCTTAAAGCTGAAATCAGCGCTAAAGGAAAGGTTTTAGTTCCTGGGCGTTTACTTGCGGAAATTGCCCGCTCTCTCCCTAACAAACCAATCACATTTACCTTAGACGGAAATCGAGTGTTAGTTACA
>JAYTQV010000071.1:0-31467 GCA_043746515.1 Actinomycetes bacterium
ATTCAACTACAAGATATCGACGGGCAAGATGTGCTTCTTCCCACAGGTCCCGGCAGTTTCGGACCTTTCAGAGCAGAAATGAGTTTTAATGTCGGCCGACCAGATGGATTAGAACCAGGAGAATGGCAAGTTGTAAATCTCGGATTCAATATGCCAATGTTGCCAATTCCGCGCCTAGGGTCCTACATATTTACCTGCGAGATAGATGGTGACGAGTTGCAACGGGTAAGGTTCAAAGTAAACCAGGCCGCATAAGGGTTTTAATCGATGCGAACTTCACCAGTTGGGGTCTGTAGGTAAACTGCAACAATCCCAGTGTCTCCATCATTATTTGCTGCCTCAACCCAAATGATTTCTACATCTCCAATCGCATCCGATACTTCTGCGCCAGCATAATCTCTGATTTTCTCTTTATCTCCAGCAAATTCCACCCTAGTAATAGAAGCAGTAGCAACCCCATCTTTAGATGGGTGATCAGTCGTTAGCCATTCAATAAAAAATGGCAATTGTTTATCTTCTAGTACATCAGACACGCCAATTTGTTTCCAACGAAGGTCAGTTCCGTCAGGCTTTCTGCGATGACCCTCAGCAGCAACACGACCAATGCGCATTTCAATTGGTTTTATGTCATCCGTCGAAAGAACCCAGGTTAACCATCCGCCACCCTCCATTGCACGCTTGGAAACTGCTCGCCCAAAAGCAGTGCTATCTGTTGCAGGGTGATCTAAGGGACAAACAACTTCAAGATAATGGCCGTTATAAAGCGGAGCCGTAAAATTCCGCGTACCGAATCGAGGATGAATCCCACCATCAACAAAAGTTGTTCCAAGTGTTGAACCCAAACGTTGAACTGTGTCGGAGAGTTGGTCGTGACTGGTCACGTACGAGACATGGTCTAAGCGCATAGGGAAATAATGCCGTATCCGAAGGGGTGGTCATTACCATGTCAAAATCAGGCTGTAACTACTCCCGCTAGTGCCGCGTCGGTATCGCAGGTAATATCGTGTAACGGAGAAATTCCCGTGAGTAGGTACTTGTTCATGGCCTTATCCACGCAACTACTTCCACGGTTTGCTCCAGTATGGCCATCACCATTGAGAGTGATGAGAGTGCTCTTAGTCAGTAATTTATGTAGACCCTGCGCCCACTTGTAGGGAGTTGCGGGATCACGCGTTGTGCCAATTATGAGTAATGGGTTGGTAATTAGGTTACTAAAATGTGGACTTACCACCGGCTTGGCCCGCCAATAGACACAGGAGAGACCAGAGTAGGCCAGGTACGGTCCAAAAAATGGTGCAGCAGCGCTAAAAGTCTTGGCATCTGCCTCGATCTGACTTAGATTGCGGGAGTCCTTAAAATCAAGGCAGGAGATTACCGAGGAAATGTCATTCTGATTGGAGACATAATGTCCATTGGAATCTCGCTCATTATATGAGTCAGCTAAAAGAAAGAAGCCAGATGGATTTTTATTCTTGATAGCAGAAGAAAGCGCTCGAGCGAGCAATGGCCAACCATTAGTTGGATCGTATAGCGCAGCCGCAATGCCAGTAACAGCTAGAGACTCAGAGAGTTCACGCTTATTGCGATCAATAAGTGGTTTAGTGCGAGCACTCTGCAAAAAAATTTGAATCTGCTTGAGAGAATAAGCGGGATTCGAAGTTAAAAAAGATTTCAGTGCCGTATCAAACCCTACAGCTTGGGCAATATTTTGATCTCTAATGGCAACAGTTGGATCGACGGCACCGTCTAAAACAATGCGACCTGTCGTCTTGGGGAACAAAGCCGCGTAGAGGGTACCTAAAAAAGTTCCATACGATTTCCCGATGTAATTTAATTTCGGTTCCTTGAGCAATATGCGCAATAGCTCCATGTCGCGAGCGGTGTCTAATGTTGAGTAATGTGCCAATCGATTGCCAGCCACGGCCGCGCAGGAAATCGCCATTAATTTTGCAGCGGAGATTGCCCCAGCCAGATCTGCAGGAGTCTGCACCGAACCATCGCCACCTAAAAAGATATCTTCTTGTTTATCGTTTAAACATCTGATTGGTTGGGATAAATTTACTCCTCGTGGATCAAAACCAATAAGATCATATACATTTTCGATACTTGTAGACACGATTGAGTCAGCGCTCAATACGTACTGGATCCCAGATCCACCTGGGCCTCCTGGATTCATGATCAAAGTTCCCAACCTTTTAGTCGGATTATTTGCCACATGTTTTATGACCTGTAAGGTGAAGGTTTGCTGATCTAAATGGCTGTAATCAACCGGTACATTAAATTGCGCACATTCAAATCCACTATTACAGGATTTCCAGTTCAATACTTGTGACTGAAATTTTGCCATCGTCCACGAGGTAGAAGCAAAAGCGGGAGTTAGAAGAGTTGAAAAAATCGATACTAGCGCTACTAGTAAAGTTCCTTTTGTTTTCATCGTAGTTGCACCATGAGGGCTTCTAGCGCAAGCAAAGGGGCAGCGTTGCGTGCAAGATTGGTGCGCGTATTCATTATCGCCTCCAACTTTCTCAGTGTATTTTCGGCATTTGTGCCTTTAGCAACTATGTGAATCTCCCGTTGCATATCTGAATTAATAAGTGTTTCCTCTGCTTCAGAGCCGCTCTGAACGAACAACACGTCTCTATAAAAAGTCGCGATATCCAAGAGCGCGCGATCCAAGTAATCTCGCATCATTCTAGTTTGTCTTGACTTTTGATCTCTCTCCAGCTCTTTAACTACCTTGGCACCTCCTTGTACAACTCGTGTACCTTGCTGCCCCCAGGCTTCTTTAAAGGCGTTAGTCTCCAATTCATTTAGCTTTTCCGCTTCAGCTTCCGCTTGGTGCTTCGCTGCATCAACTAGAAGCTGAGCTCCCTTAAATGCCGAAGAAATATCGGTAATTGTGAGAGGTAATGTGAGAATATCTGTCCGGCGAGACCTAGCATCAGAATTCTTAGCTAGGAATCGTGCGCGCCCAATATGCCCCTGTGAGGCACGGGCCGAAAGTTCAGCGATTTCTGAGTTAACCGATTCACTCTCCAAAAGTTTTCTTACCGCAGAAATCGAGGGAGTTCGAAGGGTGAGATTGCGCGTTCTTGAACGGATGGTTGGGGCTACGTCACCCAAAGTCGGTGCACAGAGAAGCCAGACAGTACGCAAGCCAGGCTCCTCAATCGCCTTGAGAAGCGCATTGGCTGCAGACTCGGTCAATCGGTCAGCATCTTCAATAATGACAACTCGATATTGCGCTACGGCTGGTGTCCAGGCTGCTCGCGTAATTAACTCCCGCACCTCATCAATTTTTATAGAAAGACCTTCTGTTTTAATAAGTTCAACATCTGCATGTGTACCAGCTAACGCAGTTCGACAATCAACACACCCATTGCAACCAGAATTTGGGCAGAGTAACGCTGCAGCAAATGCAATCGCTGCGTTGCTACGACCAGAACCTGGAGGCCCCGTGAATAGCCAAGCGTGGGTCATGTTCTGAGATTCATCGTCGTTTTTCTTTGCTGAAGAGGTAGCGGCTTTCAACACTACAACAGTTTCATTTTGATCTATGAGTGAATCAAATACTGACATAACTAATTCTTAGACTTTCCACGATTTTTTTTCAATTGAGGAATAGTAGAAATTCGCCCTTGAATCTGTCGTGCAATATTTTCGACATCTTGGGTAGCATCTACAACAAAATATCGCTCTGGATCTAGATTCGCCAGATTAAGAAATTCACGGCGTACTCTTTCGTGAAATGCAAGAGGCTCCTGCTCCAGACGATCGGCACCATTAAGGCGACTTAATCCAGCCTCAGCGGGTAGATCTAATATGAATGTTAAATTGGGAGTGAGGGATTCAGTCGCCCAACGAGATATTCTCGCAACTTCATTGGGTTGGAGAATGCGACCTGCGCCTTGATAGGCGATAGATGAATCCAAGTACCTATCTGTAATAACAATGTCTCCTCTACTGAGCGCGGGTTCGATGAGAGAGTAAACATGATGTGCTCGATCTGCGGCATAAAGTAGAGCCTCAGCTCGCGGAGAGATTGCACCTGTTTTAGGGTCTAATAAAATTTCTCGAAGTTGCTTTCCAAGTACGGTCCCACCAGGTTCGCGAGTGACGATAACGCTCTCTCCGAGGCTCTCTAGGTAGGCACTCAATAGATCAGCTTGCGTTGATTTGCCTGAGCCCTCGCCACCCTCAAATGCAATAAATAAACCTTTATGGGATTGTCCTGTAATTCCACCAAGATCCCCGCGAAATGCAGCCAATATATCTGAGAAGAACGAGACCGATGGACGATCTTTCATGCGGCGATAAGAGAAGATGCCGACGCCTAATCCAATTAATCCAGCACCAAACATAGTGAAGGCGGCCCCACTGTAGTGAAGGTGGGCGTGATCAATGGTAAATTCATGTCTTCCTATTGATGCCGCAATAACTGGTGCGATGGCTAATACCAGTACTAGGGATACTCGAATGAGTGATTGAACGAAAGCAAAAATACGGCCACGAACTTCGTCTTCAACTTCCATACCAAGCATTGTGAATCCTGTAACCCAGGAAAGTCCGGCAAATGCTCCTAAGAAAATTGTCATCAAGATGGCTAACACAATATTTGACACCAAGGACAAGATAACTAAGAATATTGATGAGATTGTGAGTGAAATTCCAAAAATTCTTCGCCTAGAAAATTGTCCAAAGATCTTCGGCCCAAGCCAAATACCTAGTGCGAGACCAGTGAACACTGAACCGAATAAAATTCCATATGCCGCATCACCAGCATTGAGATCACCTACAAAGGTTCTTGCTAGTCCAATAACAGCACCGGCGGCAAAAAATGCTCCTAACATTCCAAGAATCAATCCACTGATGACCTTCGATTGAGATACAAATTTGAAACCGTCAATCAGAGATTTTCCAATATTGTCATTCACTGCGCTCTTAGATGCTGCACCTTTCGGGATACTCTGAAGTTGATAAACAACCCAGGCGGTATAAAGAAATGAGATTGCATCAATATAGAGCGCTAAATCTGCAGTAGAGGCGTATCGATGATTTGAAACGGAAGTCAAAGTGGCTGAGATTCCCGCCAAGACTGAAAACATAAGTGCGGCGACAGGAGCACTCCCGTAGCTAGCAAGTAAAGTCATTTGATTAGCCGATTCGAGTTTTTCTTTAGGCACCAGATTAGGTACAGATGCCTCTTTTGCTGGTGACCAGAAAAGGGTAATCGACTCAACGATGACAGTGGCTGTATAGAGCCAGATGTAGTTGTGGACGATAGGAATTGATAAGTAAAAACCAAATCGGAGAACGTCACAAACCATCATTAAGCGGCGGCGGTCAAAACGATCTGCAATTACCCCTGCAATAGGGCCAAGGAGAACAGCTGGTAGTAGCCGAACAATAAATACGCCGGCAATGGCAAAGTTGGCTTTTTGATAGTTACCGCCCGCGAGCTCTTGGGCAAGTGCGGTGGTGGCCAGCAAACCCAACCAATCTCCAAATGAAGAGAAGGCCATGCTCTTCCAGAGCTTACGGAAGGCTGGGATAGCTAGAACGCTGCGAGACTCCGACTGCGCGGGGGCGGAAGGATAGGGCAGTGCTTGGGACATGGGTTAAGCCTAGAGGCTAGCGGGAGATGCGGATTTTCCTTTGCCAGTAGCAGTTTTCTTCTTAACGCGCGCAGTTCCTGTCGCTTTCACCGTTTTAGTTGTGAGTGTCGGAGCGCCTTTCTTAGCGCGAGTAGATTTCTTTTTAGGACGAGCTGCTCCTCCATTCTCTGCCTCCCAAGCACGCCGGCCCGCAAGTAATTCCAACCCTCGTTCTAAGGTTACGAATTCGATTGAGTCGCCACGCCTAAGGGTTGCATTTGTCTCCCCGTCGGTGACATATAAACCAAAACGACCATCCTTCACCAGAACTAGTCGACCTGATGCCGGATCTACTCCCAAATCCTTAGCAGGCGGTTTCGCAACACCTCGGCGACGCACTTTCGGCTCTTTATATATAGCGACAGCTTCATCCAAAGAAATAGTGAAAAGTTGCTCCTCGGTTGTCAAGGTTCTGGAGTCGCTTCCTTTGGTCAGATATGGACCATACCGACCATTTTGAACAGTAATAGTCTCACCCTCATATTCGCCTAAAGTTCTTGGGAGCGACATTAATTTAAGTGCATCCTCAAAAGTAATCGTGTCTAATGTCATCGTAGAAAGCAATGATGCGGTTTTTGGCTTGATCGCATCCTTCTTCATCCGAGGCTTCTTAAGTTCGCCTGTTTTTTTATCGGCAACCAATTTGGGTTCTGGAAAAATTTGGGTTACATAAGGGCCAAATCTTCCTGACTTTGCTACCAACGGGAATCCAGTGGCTGGTTCAACTCCTAGATCACGTTCACCAATAGGCTTAGAGAGTAATTCAATTGCAACAGGGAGAGTCAATTCATCAGGAGCCATATTTTCAGGAATGTTGGCGAACTTTCTATTCTCTCCCTCTCCCTGTTGAATGTAAGCACCATAACGCCCAACTCGAATTTCAATATCTTCACCCATCTTCATGGTATTAATCTGCTGAGCATCAATGGCGCCAAGGTCAGCAGCTAACGCTTCAAGGCCTGGAACGTCATCATGTCCATAAAAAAATCGCGTTAACCATTCGACACGGTCAGATTCACCATTTGCAATCTTGTCTAAGTCTTCCTCCATTGATGCCGTAAATTCATAATCAATTAACTTGGAGAAATGTTGTTCGAGTAAACCTGTCACGCTAAAGGCAAGAAAAGTTGGAACTAGTGCTCGACCTCGTTTTGCGACATAACCACGATCTTGAATGGTGCTCATAATCGAAGCAAATGTAGATGGTCGACCGATTCCTAACTCCTCCAATTTCTTTACAAGTGTCGGTTCGGTATACCTAGCGGGAGGTTTGGTGTCATGACCTTCGTTTGTATATTGCTTAACTCCAACAAGTTCCCCAACTTTCATGGGAGGTAATCGCTTTGACTCATTATCTAGGTCGGCGGCGCCCTCTTCTTGAATATCTTCATAGGCAGCTAAAAAGCCAGGAAAAGTCAGTACGGAACCATTTGCACGAAAAGCCAGGGAATTTTTCTTCTTGGTTACTACCTCGAAATCCACGCGCATCTGCGCCTTTTTGGCATCAGACATCTGTGATGCAATCGTTCGTTTCCAAATTAAATCGTATAGTGCATACTCGTCGCGACTTAATTCGGAAGCCAATTCACCTGGCGTTTTAAAGGTGTCTCCGGCTGGACGAATTGCCTCGTGCGCTTCTTGTGCGTTTTTTGTTTTTCCTTCATAGACACGTGGAATGCTAGGGATGAATTCCTTACCATATAACGAAGTTGCCTGAGTTCTAGCAGAGGAGATTGCAGATTGAGAAAGAGTCACTGAGTCCGTACGCATATATGTGATGTATCCATTTTCATATAAGCGTTGAGCAACTCGCATTGTCAGCTGCGCCCCCCAACCTAAACGCGATCCAGCATCTTGCTGCATTGTCGATGTAGTGAAGGGAGCTTTTGGTCGTTCCGTGCGCGGGGACTCTTCAGTACTTTTAACGATGAGTTGAGTCTCCGACAAACTCTCCGTCAGTTCATGCGCTTTCTGCTTATCTAGCAAAAGAAGGGAGTTCAATGATTTTTCTTTGAGCGCACCTATCTCATCAAAGTCATTTGAGGTAGCAACTCTCTTGCCATCGACTGCAATAAGTCGAGCCGTAAAATTTTTATCCGTATCAGCTTTAACATCCCACCACGAAGAGGAGATGAATGCCATCCGCTCACGCTCACGTTCCACAATTAAGCGAGTCGCAACAGATTGAACTCGACCCGCACTGATCCGAGGCATGACCTTTTTCCATAGGACTGGTGAAAGCCTGTAACCATAAAGTCGATCTAAGACACGCCTTGTCTCTTGCGCATCAACAAGTCGGTAATCGAGATCGCGGGTGTTATGAGCCGCCTCTTGAATAGCTTCCTTTGTGATCTCATGAAAGACCATGCGACTAACTGGAATCTTTGGTCGCAAGACTTCAATGAGGTGCCACGCGATTGCCTCACCCTCGCGGTCCTCATCAGTTGCAAGGATCAATTCATCTGCACCCTTCATGAGTGCTTTAAGTTCATTAACCTTTGCACGCTTATCCGGATTGATAACGTAGAGGGGGGCAAAATCTTCTGCAATATTTACACCTTCTTTCGCCCAAGCAACTTTTTTATATTCGGCGGGGATATCGGCGGCTTTTTGTGGAAGATCGCGAATGTGCCCCACTGAGGCCTCAACAACATATTCCTCACCAAGAAAGGCACCAATTTTCCGTGCCTTTGCAGGGGACTCCACAATTACTAATTTGATACCCAAAACAATTAACTCCTAAATGGCTCTATGGGAAAGCACGTGCTAACCAGTTTTTAAAGCCTATGCAATAGCCGTTGAAGCCCTTCGGCTACGTACAAGAGCGTAAACAATAACAAGTATGGCCACGAATGAGATGACACCACTTTCCAGTGGATGTCCTCCGAGTGCGAAGGAGACAATGGCTGGAGTGATTAAGAGTGCGACCAAATTCATTACCTTTAGAAGTGGATTGATCGCAGGACCTGCGGTATCTTTGAAGGGATCACCAACGGTATCTCCCACGATTGTTGCGAGATGTGAATCGGAGCCCTTACCACCATGGTGACCATCTTCCACCATCTTCTTCGCGTTATCCCAAGCTCCACCTGAATTGGCAAGAAAGACCGCCATTAAAGTTCCAGTTCCAATTGAGCCGGCAAGATAAGCACCTAAAGCACCAACCCCAAGACCAAAGCCAACAGCAATCGGAGCCATTACGGCCAGTAAACCAGGAGCAACTAATTCACGCAACGAGTCACGGGTGCAGATATCAACTACCCGACCGTACTCAGGTTTTTCAGTGCCTGCCATGATTCCTGGGTGTAAACGGAATTGCTCACGCACTTCGACAACGACAGCGCCCGCAGCTCTTGAAACTGCGTCAATTGCCAACCCGACAAAGAGGAATACAACCGCAGCACCAATAATGAGTCCGACGAGATTGCGAGGATTAGCAATATCTAAAATACCTTGGTATTGAATGTTAAGTGCAGAGGGATTCTTACCAGCATCGCTAACAGCTTTTAGGATTGCATTTGTAAATGCTCCGAAGAGGGCAGTCGCTGCGAGCACCGCAGTTGCAATTGCAATTCCTTTAGTAATTGCCTTAGTTGTGTTACCCACTGCGTCAAGTGATGTGAGAATCTGAGCACCCTCTCCATGTACATCTCCAGACATTTCAGCAATGCCCTGAGCGTTGTCCGATATCGGACCAAAGGTGTCCATCGCAACAATCACACCAACAGTGGTAAGTAATCCTGTTCCTGCGAGTGAGATTGCAAAGAGACTTAGAACTATCGAACCGTGGCCCAAAATAAATGCACCGAATACTGCGGCGGCTATTAAAAGAGCAGAATAGACAGCAGATTCAAATCCTATTGCGATACCAGCCAAAATAACCGTGGCAGATCCGGTATTAGATGAGGCAGAAACATCATTAACGGGCCTACGGCCGATCTCCGTAAAGAAACCAGTAAGTACTTGGATGGCCGCTGCTAAGACAATACCTATCACTACCGCACCAAATGTAAGCACTCGTGGATTCACGTTTGCAGCTACATGTGCGGGATCTAGTCCGGTAAGTAATTTCATGGATCCAGGAAGATATGTAAATGTTGCAAATCCCACTAGTACCGCCGAGATTATGGCTGATAAGAAGAAAGAACGATTGATGGCCTGCATTGCGGAGCGATCCGTGGAGCGCAAGCGCGTTATGAACACTCCAATAATGGCAGTAACAATTCCTATTGCAGGAACGATAAGTGGATAGATAAGTCCAGCATCACCAAAACCAGCTTTTCCAAGAATCAACGCCGCAACCAAAGTCACTGCGTAGGATTCAAAGAGATCTGCCGCCATTCCGGCGCAGTCTCCAACATTGTCACCAACGTTATCGGCAATTGTTGCAGCGTTTCGAGGATCATCCTCGGGAATATTCTGTTCCACTTTTCCAACAAGGTCTGCTCCAACATCAGCGGCTTTTGTAAAGATCCCACCGCCGACGCGCATAAACATTGCAAGCATGGCTGCGCCAAATCCGAACCCTTCAAGAACTTCTGGAGCATTGGCGCGGTAAATAATCACAACTAGTGAGGCACCTAGCAACCCCAATCCAACTGTGGTCATTCCAACAACACCACCAGTACGAAACGCAATCCGTACCGCTTTCTCTGCGGACTTCTGTCTCGCCGCTTCTGCAACTCGAACATTTGCACGAACCGCTAACCACATGCCGTTATAACCTACGGAGGCGCTAAAAAGTGCTCCTACAAGGAAGAAGATGGAACGCCCTACACGTATATCGGCATGACCTGGAAGTGCGAAGAGAAGAACAAAGACAATAGCTACAAAAACTGAGAGAGTTTTGAACTGGCGATTAAGGTAGGCAGCAGCGCCTTCTTGAACTGCTTCAGCAATCTCTTTCATCTTTTCTGTTCCATCTGATTGCGCCAAAACTTGCGCCCGCAACCCATAAGCAACAGCTAGGGCCAACAGTGATGTACCTAAAACTATGAAAACGTAGACTAGGTTGGTTCCAGTTACGTGCACGGATGTTGACACTATGTTCACTCCTCGTTGAGTCGATAGGTGCAGGCCAGGTGGGTCACATAGGGATTAAGTGGTTCTCAAAACCCTAAGGGTCGAAAGATTACACATATATATAAGGTCTATTACAAATTATCGGAGGATAATGGCTATCCTTAGCCCCTCATGAGTTTCATAAATGTCACCTCCGCACTCAATTCAAACTATGCCTTAGTAATAATTTTGACAATTTTGGCGTTAGAAACGGGTCTTCCCCTCATTATTGGACTCCCCGGAGATACCCTCTTAATCACTGCGGGTCTATTCGCGGCTGGAATCGGTAGTGCCCATGGCCGCCACATAAATATCGTCGTTGTCGCAATTACTGCCCCAATCGCTGCAATTGTTGGTTCGCAATTCGGACACTGGTTGGGTTGGCACTATGGGATAAAGATATTCAGCAAACCCAATTCTAAGTTTTTTGACCCGGGCAAGATTAAATCTGCAGAGAAGTATATATCCAAGTATGGCCAAGGTAAAGCAATTGTCTTGGGGAGATTTATCCCAGTCGTGCGCGGACTGATCAATCCACTCTCTGGAATCGTTCGGGTTCCGTTTAAAACTTTTGCAGTGTGGAACGTATTTGGTGCTCTCCTATGGACACAAGTCCTCATCTGGGGGGCCTACGCTGCGGGCAATACCTTCGCCAACACAATCTCTAAATACCTTGTTGATATCGTGATCGGGGTGGTTATCCTCTCTGTCATTCCGATTGGGTGGGAAATTTTTAAAGAGTGGCGTAGTCGCAAACATCTCTCATAGCGTCGTCGTTATAACCCTAATTCGGATAATTCAAATGCAGTTCGATACTCCAAACCTGCTGCCTCAACCGTCCCTCTCGCCCCACGCTCGACAATCACGGCAACCCCTACAACGATTGCTCCTGCTTCTTTAAGCGCTTCAACTGCGGTTAATACAGAGCCTCCTGTGGTGGAAGTATCTTCAACAGCAAGTACACGTTTGCCCGCAACATCTGGACCTTCTATGCGACGTTGCATCCCGTGCGCCTTCTCCGCCTTTCTCACTACAAAAGCATCGAGTTGACGTCCTTGCTGCCGAGCAACATGCATCATGGAGGTAGCAACAGGATCCGCGCCGAGGGTTAAGCCACCAACAGCCTGATAATCCCAATCCTTAGTTAACTCCAACAATACCTCGCCAACCAATGGAGCCGCAGTTGAATCAAGAGTGATTCGACGCAGGTCCACATAGTAATCAGCTTCTCTGCCGGAGGAGAGAATAACCTTGCCATGAACAACAGCCTTATTTAGAATCTCTGTGCGTAAAGAGTTGCGAGTTTCATGTGAATTCATAGGTTTACTCTATCCAATCAATTCCCAACAATTTATTGTGTTGTCGTGGCAAATACGAACAGAGTTGAGATTGCACGGCTGATTCATCGCTTTGGCTTGGGTCCCAAGCCAGGCGAATTTATGACGCTACTTAATGGCGGATTAGATTCCGCTCGCAGAATTGTTCTTACAGTTCCGCCGATTGATCAAGGTCTAAGTGCAATCGTGGATCCTGTATTAACAGACTTGGGGCCTTTCCCTCCCCAAAAAACTGCTGCAGCAAGTGCATTTGAATCTGCCAGAAACCAACAGATTCTTCACTTACAGCTGTGGTGGCTTGATCGTATGGCCTCCGCTGATAATGGTCTCACTGAAAAAATGACTTGGTTTTGGCACGGTCATTGGGCAACAGCTTTAGCAAAGGTTGAATACGCATTACCAATGTATCTACAAAATCAGTTATTACGCGGCACTGCACTTGGAAATTTTAGCGATCAATCTAGAAAGATGATTGTAGATGGTGCCTTGCTCTACTGGCTCGATGGTAATTCGAATGTTGCGGCCTCGCCTAATGAAAACCTGGCACGCGAATTCATGGAACTTTTTACTCTTGGTATTGGAGCCTATTCAGAACAAGATGTGCAAACAATTGCTCGAGCTCTTACCGGATATAACACCATAAGGAGTGCTGGAACTGTCACATTTAATCCCAAAAAACACGATGGGTCGATTTTGAAATTCTTAGGGACAAGTGGTGTATTTAATGCCCCAGCTATCTCAGACTACGTTAGTACTTTGCCCGCAAATCAAGAATTTATCGTCCGCAGAGTGTGGTTTAGATTTATATCGAGTTCGAACGCTCCCATAAATGAAAATATTTATCCCTCATTTTCGAATCGAAATATTTTGCAGTTAATACAGAGTGTTGCAACAAGCCCTGGAATGAGCAACCCAATTAATTCACAGTCAAAATCCCCAGTGGAGTGGTTTATCTCAGTCTGCAGAGCCTTTGAAATTTTACCTTCTGCACTACCTCACAACAATAATGTAATTCGTTACTTATCAATGTTAGGTCAAGTTCCATTTGATCCACCAAATGTGGGTGGTTGGCCCGCCGATGAAGCGTGGCTCAATATTTCAAGTATGCAGGCGAGGTTAGCTTTTTCTAAATATATTCTCGCTCAAGCAAATTTGAGCGCAATCAATGCATTGCCTGCAACGGATGTACGTATTCAATACTTAGCTGACCTTTTAGGTGTTGCTGTTTGGAGTGAGAGAACCAAGTCGGCTTTTAGGACTGCACTTTCAAATCCGCTTCAACTAATACTCATGTCCATTAATGCACCTGAATATATTGTGAATACATAGGAGGATCAGTGGATACGCTCTCTCGAAGGAAATTCTTACAACTGGTTGGTGCCGGGGCAATTGGTGCGGCCGCTACTCAATTATCCATTGCTGACATCGTCTTTGCAGGACAAACGCGACCCCTTCCATCGGGCACACCAATCTTAGTGATTGTGACGTTGTATGGAGGCAACGATGGACTCAATACCCTCATTCCGCACACTGATCCAATTTATAAGCAATCACGACCTGGAATTTATGTGGACGATACCAAATTGCTTCCATTAGATGCCGAACTCGCACTCAATGTCACTATGACTGGATTTAAAGCGTTGTGGGATAACCAAAATCTTGCAATCGTGCGCGGAGTTGGATACCCCGACCCTGTACTTTCGCACTTCTCGTCGATGGCAATATGGCAGAGCGCCTTTCCAACAGCGCTTACAAACTCCGGTTGGATAGGTCGTTGGTTAGATACTCAACCACATGATCCAATGAATGCGATTGGTTTAGGTTCAGTTCTCCCACCACTCTTAGCTGGTGTGCATAGCGTGGGCTCGGTGCTTCCACTTGGTGGCCTTGTTATACCTGATAGAGCATCAGCATATGCCCTGCATAGGTTAGGACTGCCAGACTCCGCTGATGGTCCGCTCCAATCTGCGGCCGCTGAATCAATAAATGATTTTCTCAAATTAGGAAAAAACATCACTCCGATTCTGAAACGACCAGCACCCGTTCCAGATTCTTTACCCACTCAGGGAGGTGGATCATTCGGTTCAGATTCTTCACTTACTCAACAACTAGATGTCGTTTCAAAGTTAATCGCAGCAAACGCCCCTACAAAAGTCTGGGCGGTTTCTCTGGGAGGTTTCGACACACACGCTGATGAGGTAAATGCTCAGTCGGCACTTCTGGGCACGGTTTCACAAGCGGTAACAAGATTTATTGGTCAAATGCATGGGACAGATCGAGAAAACGATGTTGTGGTTCTTGTATATAGTGAATTCGGAAGGCGAGTAAAAGCAAATGGAACTCAGGGCACCGATCATGGCACGTCTGGCCCTGTCTTTGTTATTGGTAATGGGGTTGACGGCGGGAAGTACTTTGGAGATCAACCTTCCCTTTCCAAACTTGTAGATGGAAATTTAGCGGTAACCTCTGATTTTAGAGATATCTACGCTGCAATGCTTGAAGATGTACTCAAAGTTCCGGCGGGGCAAGTAATTCCCGGTTGGAACTCCAAGTTGCCTTTGATGCTGCCGGGTTAGATTTCATTAGCGCATCTACTTCCGTTCGAAGTTTTGCGACCTCTATCGCCATATTTGCAACAGCCGATTCCAATTCCATAATTCTTTTTATTCCAGCTAAGTTGATTCCGTCACCAACTAATCTTTGAACATTTCTCAACGAGGCTATATCTCGCAATGAGTAGCGTCTACCGCGACCTGATGCTCGATCGGGGGAGACTAATCCCATGCGGTCGTACTGCCTAAGAGTCTGTGCGTGCATCCCAGATAGCTCGGCAGCGATCGAAATTACATAAACCGCTTGATCGTCGTCTGGATGTGGGTCGGTGCTCATGCCCCTGCCCTCTCCTTTAGGTGAGTGCGTGGAGAATCACCTCGAGTGAGTTCTGCAAATTCCTTAAGTGTCTCTTTGGCATTGCTCTCTAACCTCTGGGGGACATGAACTTCTACAGTAATTAATAAATCACCCGTTTTGAAATCTTTCGTAATTCCATGCCCCTTTACCCGTAATACCTTGCCATTTTGAGTACCAGGAGCTAATCTCAACGTCACATCTTCGCCACCGAGGGTGGGAACAGCAATATCACTTCCAAGCGCAGCTTCTGTAAATGTAACAGGGAGCGACATGTGAAGATCGTTTTCAACTCTAGTAAATACCGGATGCTTCGTTACGTGAATAATAATAAAAAGATCTCCTGGCCCAGCCTGACTAGGAGCCCCTCGACCTTTTAGTTTTATCTTTCCACCATCTTTTATTCCTGCTGGAACACGAGTAGTAATTGTCTGATCATTCACTCGCAAATTAATTTCACAACCATAAATTGAATCTCGAAAGGAAATTGTGGTTTCAGTTTGTAAGTCTTGACCTTTACGAGGCGCTCGGTTGCCACCACCAAAGAGGGTGGCAAAAATATCATTCTGAGCACCCCCACCAAAAATATCTTCAAAGCCACCGGTTTGAAATCCTTGGCTGCCTTGAGCTCCTACCTTAGGGACACGGCCGCTTGTGAATGCATCGCGCATCTCTTGATATTCAGCGCGTTTCTTATCATCGGAGAGCACTTCATATGCCTCAGATACTTCTTTGAAACGATCTTCTAACTTCTTATCGCCCTTAGTTTTATCCGGATGTAAATTCTTTGCCAACTTACGATAAGCCTTCTTAATGGAATCAGCACTATCACTTTTAGAAACGCCAAGGATCTTGTATAGGTCCTTCTCATACAAATCCTTGGCGGCCATGTGAATCAGCTACTTTCTCTGATAATTTCTATTCTGGGTCAGTAACAATAACTTGCGCGGGGCGTAAAATCCGTTCCTTGAACTTATATCCTGGGCGTAAAACCTTTGTAACTTGAGTTTCACTCACAGCTGGTGAGGTTTCATGCAGAAGTGCCTCATGAATGTGAGGATCGAAACCCACTCCAATATCAACAAACTTAGTTAGTCCCAATTTAGTTGTTGTTGAAACAAGTTGATCCGCAACAGCTTTAAAACCACCAGTCAATTCACCATGCTCTTGCGCCCTATCAATGTCATCTAAAGCGCTCAGGAACTGCGCGAGAACCAGGCTTGTGACAACTTCGGTTGACTCACTGCGCTCCTTATCGACTCTTTTACGATAATTTTGAAAATCCGCTTGAAGCCGTTGTACATCTCCGGTGAGCACAACAACAGGATCTACTTCGGCGATTGCTTCATCTACTGCGTCAGAGAGCGCTTGTTCAGCGCTCTCTGAACCGGTTGATTCTTCGTTCATTAGTGCTCTTCAACAATCTCAGCGTCCTCTACTCCATCATCAGACTTTTGAGTTTCAGAGCTAGCTGCGGCGTTGGCTGCGTAGAGAGATGCACCAAGTTCTTGGCTGAGGCTAGAAACTTTTTCAGTAGCGGATTTTATCGTACCAATATCACTTCCCGCGAGAGCGCTCTTTAGATCAGTTAAAGCGCTTTCAACATCTGCCTTCTTGGTTGCAGCTTCACCTTCAGAGAGTTTTTCGCCATTATCTTGAATGAATTTCTCTGTCTGGTAGACGAGACTATCTCCGATATTGCGAGTTTCAGCCTCTTCGCGGCGCTGCTTATCTTCTTCGGCATGAGCTTCGGCATCTTTCACCATGCGATCGATCTCCTCTTTAGAAAGAGAGGACCCGCCACTAATGGTGATCTTCTGTTCTTTGCCGGTGCCGAGGTCTTTAGCTGCAACGTGCAAAATGCCGTTTGCATCTATATCAAAGGTGACTTCGATCTGAGGTATACCACGTGGCGCCGGTGCTAATCCAGAGAGTTCAAACATCCCCAAACGCTTATTGGCGTTTGCGATTTCGCGCTCTCCTTGGAAGACTTGGATTTGAACTGCAGGTTGGTTGTCATCTGCAGTAGTGAAGATTTCAGAACGCTTGGTTGGAATCGTTGTGTTCTTCTCAATCAATTTTGTCATTACTCCACCTTTGGTTTCAATACCCAAAGAAAGTGGTGTGACATCAAGAAGCAAAATATCTTTAACATCACCCTTTAGAACTCCAGCTTGGAGCGCCGCACCAACAGCAACAACTTCATCAGGATTTACACCCTTATTTGGCTCTTTACCCCCAGTGAGTTCGCGAACTAGATCTACAACGGCAGGCATACGAGTTGATCCACCAACGAGTACTACATGGTCGATATCGGCAATAGGAATCCCTGCGTCTTTCAATACCGTTTGAAATGGAGCTTTGCAGCGAGCAAGTAGATCAGCTGTCATGCTTTGAAATTGTGCTCTGGTGATAGTTTCATCTAAGAACAATGGATTCTTATCAGCATCAACAGTGATGTATGGAAGATTTACGGATGTTTGCGCTGAGGCAGAAAGTTCGATCTTTGCCTTCTCGGCAGCTTCGCGTACACGCTGCATGGCCATCTTGTCTTTAGTGAGATCAATGCCACTTGATTTCTTAAACGTTGCGACGAGGTGATCAATAAGCGCCTGATCCCAATCATCTCCTCCGAGATGGTTATCACCGTTGGTGGCTTTCACTTCAATAACGCCTTCACCCATTTCAAGAAGTGAAACATCGAATGTTCCGCCACCTAAGTCAAAGACCAAAATAGTTTGCTCGTGATCGCCCTTGTCAAAACCGTAAGCAAATGCAGCCGCAGTTGGCTCGTTGACTATACGAAGCACGTTGAGGCCGGCGATCTCTCCTGCTTCTTTGGTTGCTTGGCGCTGTGCATCATCAAAATAGGCAGGGACGGTAATGACAGCATCCGAGACGGTGTCACCAAGATAGGACTCGGCATCGCGCTTAAGTTTCATCAAGATACGTGCAGAAATCTCCTGTGGGGTGTATTTCTTTCCATCAATATCCTGAGTCCAACTGGTACCCATATGGCGCTTTACAGAACGAATCGTGCGTTCCACATTTGTTACCGATTGACGCTTTGCAACCTCCCCAACCAATACCTCACCATTTTTGGCAAATGCGACAATCGAAGGGGTTGTGCGAGCGCCTTCAGCATTAGCTATGACTGTGGGTTCTCCGCCTTCCAGCACGCTCACACAACTATTAGTTGTACCTAAATCAATTCCTACGGCTCTAGCCATGTTAGATCTCCCTTTGCTTCTCTTTAATCGCCCACACGGGCTCTCTTGCCCGCTTTTCGTCTGGGCCTGACTGAATTCTCGTCCTTGAGTCTCAAAGTGTCAAAAGATTGAGTCCGTGTGACTCAAGTATGAGGTAGTCAAGTAACCGGGGATCGGGAAGATTTATTCCCAGTATTGGCGAACCTGCCGCTTTGGGAGTGCCTGCAAGAGAAGGGCAGCGACTAAACCGCCGACCAGACCGCCGGCATGAGCGTGCCAATCGACCCCAGGCACAAAACTAAAGACAATATTAAGAACGAGTAGACCCATCACCTGGCGATAGTCCACGCCCATTCGTTTACCGCTCACCAACATAACTCCAAATAATCCAAAGATCATGCCCGATGCCCCAACAGATGGCTGGTTAGCAGGATCTAGCCAGAGGCAAGAAAACGATGCAACCAATGCGGAGGCCACCAGGATAAGGCCATAGCGTGCTCTGCCATAAAAGTTTTCAACGATATTCCCAAGCTGGAAGAAGACCAACATATTTGAGCCTAGATGTAGCCAACTAGCATGAGTTAAAACGACTGTAAATACCCGATACCACTCACCGGCAAAGACCCCGTGTAATTGGTTGTCCGGAAATATCGCCTTATTTATCAGGAGCAAATGATCTTGGAGTCCGAGACCACCCCATGTAACGGTGGGAAGGTAGTTCGCAACAATAAAGAACCCAGAAATAACAACAATAAGATTTGTTGTGAGTGAGTTCTTTAACTTCATGTGTGTATTAGGTTACTCAGCGATAGTTACAGAATTTATCTTGATTGCCTCAATGGGACGATCTCCAGCACCGGTTTTGGTGGTTTCGATTTCATCTACAATCTTTTGAGAAGTTTCATCTTTAACTTCACCAAAGATAGAGTGCTTACGGTTGAGCCAAGTAGTTGGAGCTGCTGTAATAAAAAACTGTGAGCCATTTGTATTCGGGCCAGAGTTGGCCATTGCCAGCAAATATGGGCGATCAAAATTTAACTCACCGTGGAACTCGTCATTGAACTTGTAACCCGGTCCACCTGTGCCAGTACCTTGTGGACACCCACCCTGAATCATGAAGCCCGAGATCACGCGGTGGAAGATTGTGCCGTTGTAGAAATCTTTCTTCGCAAGATCGACAAAGTTTTGAACAGTCTTGGGGGTGTGATTATCGAAAAGTTCGATAACTATGTCGCCCTTAGTGGTATGAAGAGTTGCTGTGGTCATGGCAGTTGCCTCCGCTTTAGGTGACTATTGAAAAAGTACGTGGAGACTAGGAGGATCGAACTCCTGACCTCCTGCTTGCAAAGCAGGCGCTCTACCAATTGAGCTAAGTCCCCTTAATTGAGTTATTCAATTCAGAGTTTGAACCTTATCTGAACTCCCTGAATCTACGAAATCTCAACCGTGTGTAGCCCTTCCATCTCACTTCTCCCTCGGAAACCAGGCGCTCCATAGGAGCGGATTCTTTGGCGAGGAGGTGCCCCACAAAGCGGCTCTGTTTGAATCCATACAGCGAAGCGCCTTGGTAGAGGAACTAGCGTGCCCTACTTCCCACCCTCGTTTTTGGGATCAAAATAGTGTGATTGGAAATATTCAATATTCGCCTTGATAGTATTTACTGAATGGGAAGAAGTTCAATTCATCACGATCCGCTTAGAGCATTATCGATCGAATTGCAAAGCTGGCGACTGATAGTTCAATGTTAAATAACTCTTCTCCTGCTGCGGCGAGCGTAGTTTCGCCATGCTAACCGATGCTATTTTGTTGGCATCTTTCGGGGGCCCCGAGAGCATGAAAGATGTCCTACCATTTCTAGAGCGAGTAACCGCCGGACGGCAAATTCCAAAAGATCGACTCATTGAAGTAGGTAGTCACTACTTTACTCTTGGTGGAATTAGTCCTATAAATGCCCAAAACCGAGCCCTGCTCTCTGCAATCCGTGAAGAATTAAAATCTCGAAATTTAGGTATTCCGATTTACTGGGGTAATCGCCATTCTTACCCTTTCTTTTCTGATGCGCTACAAGAAATCGCCAGTGCTGGCCATCACAAAATTCTGGCGCTTACTACCAGTGCATATTCGTCTTATTCTAGTTGTCGCCAATACCGCGAAGATTTAGCGCGTAGTTTAATTAGCACAAAACTTGATGCACAATTGGAAATAGTAAAAATTAGACCATACTTCGATCAATTGCGATTTAGATCACCAATGCAAGACCGCCTTTTGCAGGTGTTGCACGAATTATTCACTTCCGGAGCAGAATCGAATCAAATCCACATACTTTTTACTACGCACTCGATCCCGGAACAAATGGCAACAAATTCAGGGCCGAGTCACAATGAAGGATTTACCTACGGAACTTACGTTATGCAACATAGGTATGTCGCAATGAAGATTATGCAGGAAGTCACTTCATTGTCGAAAGTAGATTTTGAATGGTCATTGGTATACCAATCTAGAAGTGGTGCTCCGAGTACCCCTTGGCTAGAACCAGATATTAATGATGCGATAACCGCCCTAGCTTCAAAGGGCATTACTTCGGTCATTGTCGTTCCTATTGGTTTCATAAGCGATCATGTTGAAGTTATCTGGGATCTAGATACTCAAGCAAAAGCAACTGCGGAAAAGTTAGGAATCAAATTTTATCGGATTCCTACAAATGGTATTCAAGCGGCTTTTATCAATGGTTTAGTCGATTTAATTGAGGAGGCTAACAAATTAAAAGAATTAGACCATGGTGAGAATTGGTCCCAACTTTGCTCGCAAGATTGTTGTCTAAATCCTGATAAAGCCAATCCTGTTATTAAGGGAATTTAACCTCCGAGGATTGCATCAGATCGACTAATAGGAATATAGGCGCAGGCTGGATCTTGTGCCAAGGGATCACCTGATGTCGCAAATGCACGAGCACGCGACCCTCCACAAAGATCCGCGAATTCACAAACACCGCACTTCCCACCAAAATTCATTGACCTGATGCTCAACAGAACTTCATTTTCGCGATAAATTTGGGCAAGGGGTAGATCACGGATCGAGCCAAGGTGCATTGGAAGAAATCCTGCTGGATACACCTGCCCATCATGCGCCACAAAGATGATTCCTTTGCCATCCCGAGTAGCTGCAGTATGAGCAGAAGAGCGTTCGTCACCTTTACCTAGTAGGTCACGCAATTTTGATGACAAAACCAGATATCTCCCACTATTAGGCTTCCTATCTGGCTGTTCTCGACGCTCCACTACAATTCGGCGAAAAAAAGGTGCCTCCACTGTGCGGATCGTAAATCCATAATGAGAAGCGTCGACTAAGAAATGGCAAACCTCTTCGTGCTCCGTAGGAGTAATTGAATCCGTTGATTCACCTCTGCCAACGTGGACTAAAAAGAATACTTCCCAAATATTTGCACCAGTCTCCGACACAATCGCCGCAATCTGTGCCAGTTCGTGGATATTTCTTGACATTACGGTGGTATTGATCTGCACTGTCAACCCAGCCGCAACTAATGCTCGAATTGCGGGAATAGTCTGGTCAAAATGCCCTGGAATTCCGCGGATACCATCATGCGTTTCAGAACTTGAACCATCCAAACTTAAAGAAACCGCCTTTACGCCACTGGCAACCATTTTTTGAATAGCATCCGGTGTCAGCATTGGAGTAACTGATGGCGACATCGCGACTGGAATTCCTTTAGCGACCGCGTAATCAACTAATTCAAAAATATCTTTACGTAATAAACAATCACCACCGGTTAATACCAATATAGGAAATGGTCGACCAAATCCGGCTACTTGATCAATCAAATCTCTCCCTTCTTTCCCTGACAGCTCGCCCGGCAAGGCTTGCGCAGTTGCCGATGCTCGGCAGTGATGGCACGCTAACTGGCACGCACGGGTGACCTCCCAAAAAACCAACATTGGCCTTTGTTCGTAATCAATTACGCGGGGTCTAACTAAGTTGTTCGCTCTCATTGCCAGATTCCTTCAGTGATCTTTCTGGCTAACTGTTCGGCCTGAGCAACACATCCGGCTAATCCGACACCACGGTAAGCGGCACCAGTTACATGTAATCCCTGGTACTTTTCCAGCGATAACTCAATTGCTTCCAACCTTGCCCCATGGCCGACAATGTATTGTGGCATCGCCCTTGGCCAACGTTGGATAAGGCTAGCAATCGGGTCGACGGTTATATTCATCATTCTATATAGCCCTTCACAAACATTGGCAATAATCGTTGAATCATCCATAGTCAACCATCTTTTATCACCATAACGTCCGACCAAAATGCGGGCTAGCACTACTTCCTCATTGACAAGTTGTGGCCACTTGCTGGTTAACCAGGTGACGCCAACAATGAATTCATTTTCAATTGGTGGTATTAAAAAACCGGTTCCGCTTGGTAAAGCTGGAATGGCACTTTTATTAAACGCTAAAATAACCGCGGCAGTATCTACATAGGGAATCTGAGCTAACAATTCAGATAATTCATAGTCTAAATCTTTCAGAATTCCAGCGGAGACAAACGCTGGTGTGGCTAGCACCACATGTTCCGCGAATAACGTGGACTGATTGGTTTCTATTTTATATGTCGAATTTTCATATGTTATTCCTAAGACCTTGGTTTCTCTTAAGAATGACGCTTCGCCCAGATTGTTTGCTAGCGAGTTAGTAAGTGTGGAAATCCCACCAGCGAATGAAATAAGGGCAGAACCCGGCTTGCCTATGAGCTTGGGCATTTTTTTCTTGCGGCTGCGCAATGTAAGCAAGAGACTTCGACCACTTTTAGCCATTGATTCGATTTCTGGAATTGTGCTCGGTGCACTCAAAAGACTAGAACTTCCAGCGTTAACCCCGCCTAACATTGGTTCAACCATCCGTTGATAAATCTCTCTCCCTAACCTTGGGCGCAGCAAATCTTCGACAGAGTGATCGGTTGGTAAATCATATTTTGGTAAAACTAAATCGAAAAGAGCTCGGATAGCTCCAGGAATTGAGATTAGGCCCGTTTTTACTAACGGAATCACGCGTTCAGGTAGTCCAAAATTGGCACTTGGTGGCAATGGCCTCAATTTTCCTCGTGACCAAATATATGCACCTACCGATGCTGGAGAAACTGTTTGATTTCGCAAATCTAATTGATCGATTAAAGAGGCTAAGGCTGTGGCACGAGAAAGAAATGCATCCGGGCCAGTATCTACAGTTAAACCAGCAATTTCACGTGCAAGAACTTTTCCACCTAAACTAACAGTTTCTTCTATGACAGTTATTTTGGCTTCGACACCCAAAAGTTGCCGAAGGAAATATGCCGTTGTTAATCCACTAACCCCACCACCCACAACAACTATTGAAACCCGCATTTCATAATCGTTCCACAAAGAGCGGGTTGTGCGTTAACTAAATACTTCCCTACGCTTTCCATTCAGGCAGGCGGATCGGACTAGCGGCAGTTAGGGCCTCTTTCACTGCTTGGGCATCTCCAACGAGTCCATAGACAGGTGTGCCGGGCTGTTGGCGCCACGACTCATCAATACTTCCGGCATCAACGGCGGTAAATCCCAACTCTTCAATTAAATCCATAACAACCTGCTTCGCAGCGAGTTCATCACCAGCGACAGGCAGGGCCATTCGATCAGGATCTCCTACGGGGCGAGCCTTCTCAATGAGGTTAACCGAATAGATGCCGTTGAAAGCTTTGGTCACTGGGTGACCGATTTGATTTGAAACCCAGCGGCTCTCAGTTGTTCCATTCTCAATATCTGCGATCAGTCCATCTCGAAGCTGTGCGTAATAATTACCAGTATCAATAACCACGACGTTCTCTTTGGCTCCATCCAGAAATCCCTTCGGAAGGTTAGGGATGTTCTTCTCTGGAATAGTTACGATAACCAACTCTGCGCCTTGAGTGGCCGTCTCGGCAGTCGCCGCTTTAGCCCCAGTTTCAGCAATAAGTTCTGACAACGATTCAACTCCACGCGAGTTTGCAACTGTTACTTCATGTCCAAGTGAAGTTAAGCGACGAGTTAAATTGCCGCCGATATTTCCTGCTCCAATGATTCCAATTTTCATTTACTCTCCTTAATGAACGTGGTGGGCCTGGGAGGACTTGAACCTCCGACCTCTTCCTTATCAGGGAAGCGCTCTAACCAAGCTGAGCTACAGGCCCGTGCTACGTACTACGTGCTATGAATTACGTACTAAAGGTGGTGTGAGTATCTGAGGTTACCCGACTTCAGGGTTTAGCCCAAAACCTCCTCGGAAACCACATCTTTTACTTGGGTAATTGAAACAACAGAAGTGCCTTCATCAAGATTTACAAGCCGAACACCTAACGTATCCCTGCTAGTCTGCCGAATCTCAGAAACTGCGGTACGAATGACAACTCCACCTGAAGTTATGGCAAGAATTTCATCTCCTGGAAAAACAATCATGGCTCCAACTAGAGTGCCACGTGAGTGTTCATCAATCTTTGCCGCTTTCACACCTAGCCCTGCCCTAGCCTGTTGGCGATATTCATCAAGTGGAGTGCGTTTGGCGAATCCACCATCGGTTGCTATCAAGACATACTGGTTAGGTGCCGAACCAGATATGGCCACCATTGTGAGGAGTTGATCATCGGTGCGAAATTTCATTCCAATGACTCCGGAGGTCGATCGACCCATTGATCGGAATGAATTCTCCTCGGCTGCGAAGCGAAGTGACATACCGTGCTTGCTTACTAAAAGGATTTCGTCATCATTGGTGATGAGTGCAGCGGAGACAACTTCGTCTGCTTCCTTTAAATTTATTGCTATTAAACCGCCAGCTCTTGGTGAGTCATATTCAGTAAGTGGCGATTTCTTCACCATTCCACTTTTAGTGGCGATTGCTAAATAGTGAGTAGGGTCGTATTCACGCAAAGATATAACTTGAGCAATAACTTCATCTGGTTTAAAAGCTAACAGGTTGGCCACATGTTGACCACGTGCATCTCTTCCCGCATCTGGGAGTTCATGAACCTTTGCTCGATACACGCGTCCTTTATTGGTGAAAAATAGCAACCAATCATGAGTTGATGCGGTAAAAAAGTGGTCTACCAAATCATCCTGACGTAGCGCCGCTCCTTTAACTCCCCTGCCACCTCTGCGTTGTGCTCGATAGAGCTCCGCCTTCGTTCGCTTGGAGTAACCGCTTCTAGTAATAGTGACAACAACTTCTTGATCTGGAATTAAATCTTCGACAGATAAATCAGACTCAGCCAAAATAATGTGGGTGCGACGAGGATCTGCATATTTCTCACCTAACTCCAATAGTTCGGTTTTGATGATTTCACGCTGCTTAGCTTCACTCGCCAAAATTTCATTCAATACAACAATATCTGCCATAAGAGATTGAAATTCATCATTTATCTTCTGGCGCTCCAACGCGGCGATACGGCGCAACTGCATATCAAGAATTGCATTCGCTTGAATTTCATCTACTTCAAGGAGTGCCATCAAGCCAGTTCGCGCCTCTTCTGGAGTTTTAGAAGCTCGAATTAAAGCGATAACGGCATCTAAAGCGTCAAGCGCTTTAAGATAGCCTCGCAAGATATGCGCGCGTCTTTCACGTTCGGCTAACCGGAATTTAGTCCGTCTCACAATTACTTCAACTTGATGCTCTATGTAATATCGAATGAATTCATCTAAACGCAAAGTTCGAGGTACACCATCAACCAGCGCTAACATATTTGCGCCGAAAGAATCTTGTAATTGTGTGTGCTTATAAAGGTTATTTAATATTACTTTTGGTATCGCATCATTTCTTAAGACAATCACTAAGCGTTGACCTAGACGTTCGTTACCTTCATCGCGTACATCTGCGATTCCCTTAATTCGTCCATCTTTCACGAGCTCAGCAATCTTAAGTGCAAGATTATCGGGGTTGACTTGATAAGGAAGCTCTGTGACTACAAGACAAGTACGTTTATTGATCTCTTCTATCTCGACAACTGCTCGCATGATAATTGATCCACGTCCGGTGCGATATGCATCTTCAATTCCCTGGCGACCAACGATGAGCGCTTTAGTTGGAAAGTCGGGTCCTTTAACAATCGTCATTAATTTAGCGAGAGTCTCCTCCGACGATGCCTCGGGATGTTCTAGTGCCCAAGAAGTTGCTTCTATAATTTCAGTTAAGTTATGTGGAGGAATATTGGTAGCCATACCAACCGCAATTCCTGCTGATCCATTGACTAATAAATTTGGAAAGCGCGAAGGTAGAACTGTTGGCTCTTGGGAGCGACCGTCATAATTTGAAATGAAATTGACTGTATCTTCGTCAATATCTCGCATCATCTCCATCGCTAAATGGGCAAGTTTTGCCTCTGTGTAACGCATAGCAGCGGCAGGGTCATTACCAGGGGATCCAAAGTTTCCATTTCCATCAATCAATGGATAACGGAGCGACCAGAATTGTGCCAAACGAACTACGGCATCATAAATGGCTCCATCGCCATGAGGATGGTAGTTACCCATAACATCACCGACGATGCGGGAAGATTTGTAATATCCCTTGTCTGGGCGGTAGCCCGCATCAAACATTGCATATAGCACTCTGCGGTGAACTGGTTTTAACCCATCCCGAACATCAGGGAGCGCACGACCAACAATGACTGACATCGCATAATCGAGGTAGCTGCGCGCCATCTCAACTTGTAGATCTATTGACTCAATTTTTGAGCCTTCCATACCCTCTTGAAATCTATCGTCCATCAAATATCCAAGAATCTAACATCTTTAGCATTTCGTTGAATAAATGAGCGACGTAAATCAACATCCTCACCCATTAGTACTGAAAAGAGATCATCTGCAGCAGCGGCATCATCAAGAGTTACTTGAACCAAAATCCTATGAGATGGATCCATGGTGGTATCCCACAACTCTTTGGCAGGCATCTCACCGAGCCCTTTAAAGCGCTGGATGCCGTCTTCTTTAGGAAGTCTTTTTCCAGCCTCTAGGCCAATCTTTATAAAACCATCCCGCTCGCGATCACTAAATGCATATTGAACAGGTTCTTTACCGCCCCACTTCAATTTATAAAGGGGTGGCTGTGCTAGATAAACAAAACCGTTTTCAATAAGTGGACGCATGAAACGAAATAACAAGGTAAGTAGGAGAGTTCTAATATGCTGACCATCAACATCGGCGTCGGCCATTAAAATGATCTTGTGGTAGCGCAACTTAGCCACATCAAACTCGTCGTGGATCCCAGTACCAAGCGCTGTAATTAAGGCAAGTACTTCATTATTTTGCAGAACCCTATCGATGCGGGCTTTCTCTACATTTAATATCTTTCCGCGGATTGGAAGAACTGCTTGGTATCGAGAGTCACGACCCCCTTTTGTGGAACCCCCAGCGGAGTCACCTTCAACAATATAAAGTTCGCATTTTTCGGGTTCGGTCCACTGGCAATCAGCGAGCTTTCCGGGCATACCCCGTCCTTCAAGCAATCCTTTGCGAGAGCGACTTAAATCTCGTGCTTTACGTGCCGCAACTCTAGCTGCAGCTGCATCAATACTCTTTCGAACAATATCTTTACCTTCGCCTGGATTCTTTTCGAACCATTCTGTGAGGTTTTCATTTAGCGCTTTTTGAGTAAAAGATTTAGCTTCAGTATTTCCTAGTTTAGTTTTGGTTTGACCTTCAAATTGTGGTTCACCTATTTTAATAGAAACGATTGCAGTTAAACCTTCACGGACATCATCTCCGGTCAATCGATCTTCTTTTTTGCGGATATATCCCCACTCTTCACCAAATTTATTAACGATAGATGTGAGAGCGGTTCTAAATCCTTCTTCATGAGTCCCACCTTCTTGGGTATTAATCGTGTTGGCAAAGGTGTAGACACTCTCTGAAAATCCATTGTTCCATTGCATCGCAACTTCTAGAGACATTTTCTGCGTTGAATCTTCTGTCTCAAAAGCGATAATTGTTTTGTGTTGTTCACCTTTTGTTAAATTAAGGTGGCGCACAAAATCAACAATTCCGCCTTCGTAATGATAAGTGGCCCTCAGTGTCTCGCCCTTTTCATCAACCCGACCAGGACGCTGATCAGTGAGAGTTAGGGTTAAACCTTTATTAAGAAAAGCCATCTCACGAAAGCGGGTTGAGAGAGTTTCGAAGGAAAAGTCTGTGGTTTCAAATATTTCAATTGAAGGCCAAAATATGACGGTAGTTCCGCTACTTTCGACTGGCTCACCTCTACTGACCGGCGCCTGTGGAACCCCAAGTTTATAATCTTGAAACCAATGAAAGCCATCTCGACGAACTTCAACTTTTAAATCAGTGGATAAGGCATTAACGACTGAGATCCCCACCCCATGCAAACCACCTGACACTGAATATCCACTGTCACCAAATTTTCCGCCGGCATGAAGGACGGTTAGGACGATCTCCAAGGCAGGCCTTTTTTCAATTGGGTGAAGATCAACTGGGATTCCACGTCCGTTATCGACGACTTTAACCGCACCATCTGGAAGTAGAGTCACATTAATTGTGTCGCAATACCCGGCTAACGCCTCATCCACAGAATTATCAACAACTTCGTAGACAAGGTGGTGTAATCCACGCTCACCGGTCGAACCGATATACATTCCAGGGCGCTTACGAACCGCATCCAACCCTTCAAGGACGGTTATTGCACTGGCATCGTATGAGTTCTCAGCCATAACCCCACCCCTTCGTGAATTGTTAACTTTTCTCTGCCAAACTGCCAAACTGCCAAAAAAGGAAACTTTTTTATTAAAACTGTCAACGCCAATTCTTGAGCGAATATGGATTACAACGGTTCTTATCTTAGTGGGATATAACTCGTAGAACCAGCCATAAAAGGCGTAGGTGAACACCTAGAGGCTTGATTGAGATTAGCCGTAGGTATCCCTAGGCCCTCGGGAATTTCGGATCGTTCTAAGGCCTTTTTTCCAACTCGGAGATCCTGGTGGTAACACAACGATCTCATCCACTAAAGCGCCAGGGGTGGAACTGGAAATAGTGGCTAGAAGATTATTTCGCATGAGGGTTAGTTGAGTGGCCCACGCAGAAGAAGTTGCTTGAATCGTAAGTAAACCATCTAGGAGAGAGATTGGTGTCGAGTGAGAACCGATATCTTGGCCAACCACGTCAATCCATTCTGTAAATAGTGAACCTTCAGCAATACCTTGACTCCAATCGCGGGTCTCTATCAATTCCGAGAGTGAAGCGCTAAAAGATTGCGGGTCTTCTATTCTGGAATTAGGTTGTTCTTCTCGAACTTGTTGTCGATTTCTTCTCGAACTCTCGCGCCATATTTTATATAACTCTCGCGCCATATCACTCTTCACGGTTTAAATTTAACGCTTCCGTTTTTAAGGTAGTACGTGGTTCCTTCCAACTCTTTTGGTAAATCTCCTTCGACAGCCACTGTGATAAAAGTTTGAACTGCGGACTTAGCTAAATTTCTTAATTGTTCCCTGCGCTCCTCATCCAACTCTGAAAAAACATCATCCAAAATTAAAATTGGGGAAGCGCCCTCTTGTAACAAAAGTTCATATGCTGCCAATTTTAAAGAGAGAGCAATAGACCATGATTCACCATGAGATGCATATCCTTTAACAGCGTGTTCTCCAAGGAAGAGAAGTAGATCATCCCTATGGGGTCCCACTAAAGTTAATCCACGCTCTAACTCTTGAGTTCTCAACTCCTGCATTTTTAGTAGGATTAATTGTTTATTTTCTTCCGAGAGAGTTGACAAATTCTCTATTGAGCTTTTATACGTAATGTGAGCTTTTTTTTCTGTAGAGATCTCCGAATACACTTTTGAAAAGAACGGTTCAAAAGTTCTTAACAATGAAATTCTAGCTGCGGTAATCTCTCCTCCAAATTTAGCAACTTGTTGATCCCATGAATCCAGTGATGCTTGATTTGCCCGAGTCTTAAGTAAGGCATTGCGTTGTTTTATTGATTTTTCATAATCTGAAATAACTCCAGCTAGGCGGGGGGAGCGCAAAGTTAAAATTTGGTCGATAAATCTCCGTCTCTCTGATGGGTCTCCTCTAACCAAATCCATGTCTTCCGGTGAAAAATAGATACATTGAATTAAACCAAAGAGTTCCTTTTGACTGCGCACTGGATTTTGATTAATTCTCGCTCTATTTGCTTTCTCTCCATTAATCTCTAATTCCACTAAAATTTCACGTTCCGAGTTTTGAATCTTTGCACGTAGGTACGCAGCCGTTTCACCTAACTTCACTAAAGGTAAATCACCCGCCGTTCTGTGTGAAGAAAGGAAAGCAAGATAAAGGATAGATTCAATTATATTTGTCTTTCCTTCACCATTTCTCCCTAAAAATATAGTGATTCCAGGGTTTAAAGATAATTCGAGTTCACTATATGAACGGAAGTTTTTTAGTGAGAGATGTGAGAGGTGCACGCGAGTTAGGCGCTATAACGCATTGGCATTAGTAGATATTGATAACTAAGGTCACGAGTTCCTGATAACTCGTGTTTACCAGTTAAGACAGCAGGTTTACTTGCTCCGGTAAAATTAATTTGAACATATGGTGTTCCAATAGCTTGAAGCCCATCTGTTAAGTACTGAGGATTAAAAGCAATATTAATTGGTTCTCCTGAATAGATAATCTCTAACTCCTCAGTCGCTTGTGCGTCTTCGCCAGCTCCAGCCTCTAATTGCAAAGCATTGTTGGCAAATATTAAGCGTAGAGGCACTGTTTTATCAGTGACTAAAGCTACACGGTGAACAGAATCTAAAAATGGTGCAACTTCAATAGTAGCTTCAGCGACTGAATCTGTTGGAATTAAGTGTTTAAATGGTGGAAATGAGCCATCTAGAGTCCGAGAGGTCATAGTTTTTAATTCAGATAAAAAACCAACCAATCTCTCATTTGAACCTGTTGGTGACAAAGCTAGCGTGACTTGTGAATGTGCGGTAAGTGACTTGCCAGCATCTGCAAGGGTACGAGCTCGAACTAAGGTATTGACTTCAACTTCTGCATTTTTTGCTTGCCAGTTCAGTTCCCGAACAGCTAAGCGATATCGATCTGTTGCAGCTAAAGTAATTTTATTGTGGTTGATCGCAATATGAACTCCTGTTAACGTCGGTAGAGAGTCATCTTTACCCGCCGCTATTGCGACTTGGTTAACTGCATGAGCGAATACATCACTAGGTATTACACCGGCTGTTTCAGGAAGTTCAGGTAAGGATGGATATTCGCTCACCGAGAGGGTTGGGAGTGTGAATTTAGCAGTACCTG
>JAYTQV010000072.1:0-23656 GCA_043746515.1 Actinomycetes bacterium
ATTTCAACTGGTGGAGGTGCGTCACTTGAGTACCTAGAGGGTAAGAAATTGCCAGGAATTGAGGTTCTAACTGATGCGTAAACCATTAATTGCGGGAAATTGGAAGATGAACCTGAACCATCTTGAGGCCATCGCTGTGACTCAAAAACTTTCGTACTCTCTCGATGATAAAGATTTTGATGCGGTGGATGTTGCGATTTTCCCTCCCTTTACCGATATACGTTCGGTCCAGACACTCATTGATGGAGATCGCCTTCGCCTCCTATACGGTGCGCAAGATCTCTCGCCAGAGATCTCCGGGGCCTTTACCGGGGATATCTCAGCAGTCATGCTCGCAAAATTGGGATGTACATATGTTCTTGTCGGCCATTCCGAACGGCGAACAATTCATGGCGAGAGCAGTTCCTTGGTCGCACTGAAGGCAAAAGCTGCCATTGCAAACGGTTTGACACCCATTGTCTGCATCGGAGAAGATCTTGGCGTCCGAGAATCCGGAAAACATGTTGACTTTGTGGTTGCTCAACTCACTGATTCTGTTTCAGGGCTACCAAGGCCAGATTTATTAAAGGTAGTTTTTGCCTATGAACCAGTATGGGCAATTGGCACTGGAAAGACAGCGACCCCCGCGGATGCGCAAGAGGTATGTGCCGCTATTCGGGTGGCCCTAGCCGCTTTAGGTGATGCTGAGATCTCTGACACTGCCAAGATCTTGTATGGTGGATCTGTAAAATCTGGAAATATCGTAGAAATCATGGGGGAGAATGATGTAGATGGCGTATTAGTTGGTGGCGCCAGCTTAGATCCCGATGAATTTGCCCGAATTGCCAAGTTTCACCGCTCAGGAGCAACCGCTTAGCACGCTATCCTTACCCTCTGGCTCTTGAGAGTCTTATCTAGAAATAAAAGGAGCTCGACAGTGGTAGTAGCTTTATCAGTCCTACTTGGAGTAACGAGCGTTCTCATGATTCTGCTTGTCTTACTTCATAAGGGCAAAGGAAGTGGACTTTCCGATCTCTTTGGAGGTGGAATCTCCTCCACATATGGCGGTTCGTCCGTCGTTGAGAAGAACTTGGACCGCATAACCATTGTGGTCGGAGGCCTTTGGTTTGCTGGAGTTGTATCACTGGGGCTCTATCTCAAATAAGGGATTTATCGACCAGTTTTTGTAAGGTATATCTGTTTTCTCAATTGTTTTAAGGAGTAGAGAATGGCTGGAAGTGCAATTCGTGGAAGTCGCGTGGGCGCAGGCCCAATGGGCGAGGCGGAGCGAGGTGAAGCGATTGCTCGTTTTCGCGTCTCATATTGGTGTGCCAACGGTCATGAGACGAGGCCTTCCTTTGCGGAAGATGGAACTGTCACGATTCCAAATGAGTGGGATTGTCCTCGATGTGGTTATCCGGCGGGCTTAGATAAAGATAAGCCACCTACCCCGATCAAAAATGAGCCGTATAAAACTCATCTTGCTTACGTGAAAGAGCGGCGTACCCAAGCGGAGGCTGAGAAAATTCTGGGTGATGCGCTCGCTAAATTACGTGGAGATGATTAATCTGCAACACTCCCGTTAGTAAGGGTATTTATAAGTAAGGTCAGCCCCCGCTCGCGTTCCTTGAGGTGGATTCGCATCAAAGGAAAAGCGCGATCTGTCAGCGCTTGACCATCACCAAGCGCTTGTGCCATCAGCAAGGTGTGAAATGAGAAGTTTTGGTTAGGAATGCTGAGGTCATGCAGATTTTCGCCCGTTATTTGCAAAAAGGCGCCATTATGTTGCCCGCCTTTGTGGTACTGGCCGGTGGAGTGCAAGAAGCGGGGGGCCCATCCAAAGGTTGTGCCCTTGCCACTTCTCTCTGCGATTAAAACTCGAAGATCGGTAGCGCGAACGTCGATGCCCCGCGCAAGGTAGGCCATGATCGCGATGTAGTGGCTCGCATGAGCAAAAAAATCATCACATTGTCCCGCCAGTGTTGAGGCTTGGGAGGAGCTAAATACCGCGAGGAGATCGTCCTCAAAAGATGGTTTGAATCGTGGAACCTTTCCATCATTCCAGGTTGATAGCAGAGCGCCTGTTCGCTCTTTGGCTTCAGTGACATTTGGTTGGTTAAATGGATCCACTTTCAAACTGAAACTCAAAAGCGCCGTGACCCATTCCCAGAGGATGAATTGCTCTCCTAAAGTTCCAAGAACCGAAAGATCTGAGCTAGCCTCAGAGCTGAATCCAATTTTAAGCCCTTGCCCTGCGATAGGGGCTGAAGCAGATTCAATGACTATAGGAAGACGACCCGTTTGATTCTTGCCAGTGGATTCAGCAACGAGTTGTTCAATCCAGTCTGATATTCCTGGCAGATCTGAATCTTTATCAAAGAGAGCCACGTTTTGATCGCCCTTATCAAAGATTGTTGCTGCAATTTGCACTGGAGCCGAATCGAATTGTATAAAACTTTCAGCCGCCGCCGCTGCATCATCTAAGAGCAGTGAAACGTCAACGCCGATGAGGGCTGCAGGTACTAATCCAAATGCGGAGAGCGCGCTATACCGACCACCAACATTGGAATCAGCATTTATTACTCGCAACCCCTCAGCGCGGGCCGACTTATCGAGAGGTGAGCCAGGATCGGTAATTATCACAAAGTGATCTGCCACGTTCAGTCCGGCGTCCTGAAAGAGTTTGGTAAAAAAGGCCTTATGGGATGCGGTTTCAATCGTTGATCCCGACTTCGACCCCACTATTACTAATGTGTGCGCTAGGTCGGTTGGAATTGCAGCGTATATTTGATCAGGATCTGTTGTGTCTAAGACCCTAAGTTCTTTTTTGTAACTTTTAGCGATCACCTCAGGCGCTAAGGATGATCCACCCATTCCAGCCAGAACTATTGATGAGATGTGGTGAGTCCTAGCCCAAGCGGTGAGCGCATCTAACTCGGGGAGTAAGTCACGCGAAAGTGTTGGGAGGTCAATCCAATTAAGTCGAGTTTTTGCCTCTACTTGCGCTTCCTCTCCCCACAGCGTGTAATCCTTTGATGAGAGGCGAGCTAAGATTTCGTTGAGCGAATTTTTCGTCTCGCTCGAGGCTAGCGCCAGGGCAGTCCCAGTAACTTTTATCATGTATTACACCGCACTCACATTATCTAGTAGTTCTTGCCAGGCATCTGCAAATTTCTTCACGCCATCTCGTTCCAGAAAATCTACAACATCTTCAAAATCTATTCCTGCCGACTTAAGAGAGGCGAAATGCTCGTGAGCAGAAGAGATTGCAGGGGTAATTGAATCTCTTCCAATGACTCCATGCGCGCGGACTTCATTGAGAGTTGTCTCTGGCATGGTGTTGACACAATTTTTTGCTATCAGTTCTGTGACATACCGAGTTGAATCGTATGCCTTGTCTTTTACTCCAGTTGAAGCCCACAGAGGTCTTTGCAGATTAGCACCCTGGGTTTGTAACTCTTTCCATCGGGAGGAGTTTGTCACGGCAAGGTACAGCTCATATGCCAAGACCGCATTGCAGATTGCGCTCTTACCTCGGAGTGGAGAAGATGGAGAGATCGCATCTAGTCTTTTATCGATTTCGGTATCAATTCGCGAGACAAAAAATGAAGCTACTGAGTGAATTTCTGTTACGGGCTGATCTGCAGAAATTCGATCTTCGAGACCTGACAAGTAAGCATCTATAACCTTTTCATAACGTTCCACCGAGAAAATCAAAGTTACATTGACACTAATTCCTTGTGCGGTTAGAGCCCTGATTGCAGGTAATCCCTCCAAAGTTGCTGGAACTTTGATCAACAGATTATTTCGAGCAATCTGATCCCAAAGAGCCTTACCTTGAGCGAAAGATGCGTCAGTGTTGTGAGCAAGAAATGGAACTACTTCAATACTGACCCGTCCATCCACGTGAGATGAGTTCTCATATACCTTGTAAAACAAATCGCATGCAGCAGAAACATCAGTAGTGGTGAGTTCGTTGACGATGTTTTCAACGCTCGCACCTTGAGATTTTAGAGAAAGAATATCGTTGCGATAGAGAGTGGAACCTCTAATTGCAGCAGAAAATATACTGGGATTAGTAGTTACGCCCACCACCGATGAGTGGGCTATCAACGCTTCGAGGCTGCCATTTGATAGTCGATCGCGCGAGAGATCATCGAGCCAAATGGAAGTCCCTGCTTCACTTATTTTTTGTAGATTATTTTCCATCTCTACCTCGCCTTTGCGATCGATGATTTAGCTGCAGCGACTACCGCTTCTGCGGTGAAACCAAATTCCTTAAACAAGACACTAGCTGAGGCTGAAGCGCCGAAATGATTAAGTCCTATGGCAACTCCCGCATCTCCGATATATTCTCGCCAGCCACTGGTGACTCCTGCTTCAATGCTTACGCGTGCCTTGATCTCTGGTGGAAGTACCGATTCCTTGTAAGAAATATCTTCCTCTTCAAACCATTCGAGACAAGGAGCGCTTACAACTCGCGCTTTGATTCCTTCATCGCTGAGTAATTTTTGAGCTGACAGAGCAAGTGTGACCTCGGAACCTGTTGCAATCAATATGACCTCGGCTTTACCAATGGATTCACTGAGAACATATGCACCTTTTGCCACCCCTTCCGCGCTGGTGAACACCGTTCTATCAATTACAGGAAGATTCTGTCGAGATAGAGCGAAGCCGGATGGTTTCATGCGAGTGATCACTTCGCGCCATGCAACGGCAGTCTCATTTGCATCAGCTGGTCGAATGAGAGCGAAATTCGGGATAAGGCGAAGTGAGGCCACATGTTCAACTGGTTGATGTGTTGGCCCATCCTCACCCAGGCCGATGGAATCATGAGTCCATACAAAGGTCACAGGAAGATTCATGAGAGCAGCAAGACGTACTGCTCCTCGCATATAGTCGCTGAATACTAAGAAGGTACCGCCAAAAGGTTTTGATAATCCGTGCAAAGCGATGCCATTTAATATTCCTCCCATGGCATGTTCCCTAATCCCAAAGTGAATGAGATGACCGTAAGGGTCTGAATCTCTCATCTCACTAGTAGAGGGAAGAAACGATTTACTACCTTCGATAGTTGTGTTATTGCTTCCCGCGAGGTCGGCTGACCCACCCCAAAATTCTGGAAGAACTGAAGCGATCGCTGAGATAACTTTTCCAGATGCCGCACGGGTGGCCATATCCTTGCCAGCGGGGAATATGGGTATCGAACCTTCCCACTCGGCGGGCAGTGATTTCTCTCTTAATCGTTTAAGCAATAACGCACGCTCGGGATTAGCGAGCTTCCATCTTTCAAATTCCAGATTCCAAAGTTCGTGCAACATTTTGCCCCGCACCATGACCTGGCGAGCATGATCCAAAATTTCTTGCGGAACAAGAAAACTCTCTTCTGGATTGAGACCGAGTAGAACTTTGGTGGCTGCTATCTCGTCGGCGCCGAGTGCAGAGCCGTGTGACTCTGCAGTTCCACGGGCGTGAGGTGCGGGCCAAGCAATGGTGCTGTGTAGTCGAATCAGCGTTGGGCGATCCTTCTCCGCCTCTGCTTCGACCATGGCAGATTCCAAAGATTCGCGATCGACATTACCGTTTTGAAGAGCTGGAATTTCTATGACATGCCATCCATAAGATCTATATCGTGTACCTACATCTTCGGTAAAAGCAACATGTGTATCGCCCTCAATCGAAATACGGTTGTCGTCATAAATCATGGTGAGATTTCCAAGTGCTTGAACTCCAGCGAGAGATGATGCCTCGCCACTGATTCCTTCTTCTAAATCTCCGTCTGAACAGACCACCCAAATATTGTGATCAAAGAGGCGGGTTTGACTTTCAGGATCCAGCAATCCTTTTTCAAAGCGAGCAGCCATTGCCATTCCAACTGCGTTTGAGACCCCAGCGCCTAATGGCCCTGTGGTTGTCTCTACACCAAGTGTATGTCCGTACTCAGGATGACCGGGCGTCAGTGAGTTGTGCGTTCGAAATGACTTCAGGTCATCGAGTGAAAGACCATATCCCGAAAAAAATAGTTGAATATATAGAGTTAACGAGGAGTGTCCGCAGGAGAGAACAAAACGGTCACGACCGAGCCATGAAGGATCCGCGGGATCGTGTTTAAGAAAGCGTTGAAAGAGTGTGTATGCCACAGGCGCAAGTGACATGGCTGTTCCTGGGTGCCCATTGCCGACCTTTTGAACGCTATCCATTGCCAAAGCGCGTGCAATTTTTACTGCTTGCTCATCCTCGTCACTCCATGGTTTACGTTCCATTTGTTACTTTTCTCCCCGTATCGATATGAGCCGTACTTCGAATTCGATCGTGATTGTGTGTACCAATTCGTAACATTGAATATTTATTTTTAACTTACTGCGTTTGCGTGAACGCATTGGATTTATATCCTATATTCCAGATTGTTAACCAAATCAATCCCACGCCTAATACGTGAGCTGCCACGAGAGCTTCTGGGAGATGGGTAAAATATTGAATGTACCCGATAACTCCCTGGCCGAGCAGCAGAAATAGAAAGAGAAGAACTTTCTTACCAATAAAGGAACGAACATCGATTGGCTCTGACACTTTGATTATTAACCAGAGCGCCACAGTGAGACCGATTAATGCAATTACCGCATCGGCATGTATCCAGGAGATCAGGCGCGGATCAATGTGATACCTCTTGGCGGCAGCATCACCCGCATGTGGTCCGCTTCCCGTAACAACGGTTCCAAGGGTGATAACAACCAAGCTCAGTGCCGTTACAGCCCAAATTAACCAACGAGTAGTTGGCAGAACTGTTGTTCGAGCTTTGGCAAAAATACGCTCGCGAAGGGAGAGAGTTGGGGGGATGAGAGCGATAGAGAGGAGAAAATGGAGAGAGACTGAAAACGGATTTAATTTAGTGAGAACAGTTATTCCACCGAGAATAATTTGGGCGAAAATTCCCGCCACTTGAGTCAAGGCCAGTATTCGAATTAATTTCCAATCGCTGCGGCCTCGTCCCCAGCGGAAGGCTCCGATAACGGCCGCAACAATTGTGATAAAAAGTAGGACGGTTAAAAGACGATTTCCAAATTCAATCCAAGAGTGAAGTGCTCCTTGGGCTTGATGCGCAACCGGTGAGATAGAACCGGAGACACATTGCGGCCAGGTAGGGCAACCCAGTCCAGAGCCGGTAAGTCGAACGGCAGCGCCGGTAACAATGATTCCCACCTGCAGAACTACGAGGGCAGTAAAAATCAGGCCGGCTAAAGTCACGTTCGTAGCCTATCCAATGCGGCTGGTTGAGAGTGTGATCCTTCCTCCAATCTCTATCCTGGAAGGCTCCGATACTGCGCCGAATTGTCCCGATTGGCGTAAAAAGGGGAATTACGCAACACTTGTGTTGTGAAAAAGGGCGAAGATAAAACCAGGGATCTCATAGCTCGCTCTATTCTTGAAAACGGACCGCAGAGCGCCTTAGATCTCTCCAAAAGACTGGCTCTCACTCCCGCAGGAATTAGGCGCCATTTGGACCTCTTGGTCAGCGCCGGGCTGCTGGAATTGCGCGAACCATATCGGACCCTTGCCCCACTTCGTGGGAGAGGTCGCCCCTCCAAAGTATTTGTTATTACAGATCAAGGCCGCGAAACCTTCGAACATTCCTACGATGATCTCGCACTCTCTGCCTTGCGGTTTATGGCAAATTTATCCGACCGTGATCTGGTTGGAGAGTTCTCGCAATCCCGCGGTTTAGATATTGAACGGCGAGTCAGCAAAGCAATAGGTGGAAGAGATCTCACGAAGAAAGTGGAATCGCTCGCTGATTTTCTCACCGAAGAGGGCTACGCCGCCGAAAGCAAGGTAACGGCCCATGGAATCCAACTCTGTCAACATCATTGCCCCATTGCTCATGTCGCCTCTGAGTTTGCGCAGGTGTGCGAAGCAGAGACGGAGGCATTTTCTCGTGTTTTAGGAACTCACGTGCAGAGGTTGGCCACCATTGCGCTTGGGGATGGAATTTGTACCACTTTTATACCAACAACTTCACAGACCACTGCTCGATCTATAAAGGAGTACGCGCATGACTGATACAACACTTCACCCTGAACTCGAAGGAATCGGCACCTACGAATTCGGTTGGTCAGATTCTGATGCTGCTGGTACAAATGTGAAGCGTGGGTTAGATGAAGATGTCGTTCGGGATATCTCTGCTAAGAAATCAGAGCCTCAGTGGATGCTCGATCTGAGACTTAAGGGTTTAGCGCTCTTTGAAAAGAAGCCAATGCCAACTTGGGGATCCGACCTTTCGGGCATCTTCTTCGATACGATCAAATATTTTGTACGTTCCACTGAGAAGCAAGCCAACACTTGGGCTGATCTTCCAGAGGACATCAGAAATACCTACGACAGGCTTGGTATTCCAGATGCTGAAAAGAATCGTTTAGTAGCCGGAGTAGCGGCGCAGTATGAATCAGAAGTTGTGTATCACTCCATCCGAGAGGACTTGGAGAAACTCGGAGTTATCTTTGTTGATACTGACACCGCCTTGCGCGAGCACGAAGATATATTCAAAGAATATTTCGGCACTGTGATCCCAGTGGGAGATAATAAATTTGCCGCCCTCAACACCTCTGTCTGGTCTGGCGGCTCCTTCATTTACGTACCGAAGGGTGTGCAAGTTGATATTCCTTTGCAGGCTTATTTCCGCATTAACACTGAAAATATGGGTCAATTCGAACGTACCTTGATTATTGCCGATGAAGGTTCCTATATTCACTACGTTGAGGGATGCACCGCGCCTATTTATTCTTCTGATTCCCTTCACTCTGCAGTCGTCGAAATTATTGTTAAAAGGAATGCTCGTGTTCGCTATACGACAATTCAAAACTGGTCTAACAACGTTTACAACTTGGTCACCAAGCGTGCTACCTGCGCCGAAGGTGCGACTATGGAGTGGATTGACGGCAATATTGGATCTAAGGTGACGATGAAATATCCGGCAGTGTTTCTCATGGGTGAGCATGCCAAAGGGGAGACCCTCTCGATTGCCTTTGCCGGAGAAGGGCAGCACCAAGATGCAGGTGCGAAGATGGTTCATGCCGCGCCTCACACCTCTTCGACCATTATCTCAAAGTCGGTTGCTCGTGGGGGCGGACGCACCTCTTACCGTGGTTTGGTACAAGTTCTAGCAGGTTCACATCATTCCAAATCAACGGTGAAATGTGATGCTCTCCTGATAGATACTATTTCTCGCTCTGACACCTATCCATATGTAGACATTCGTGAAGATGATGTGTCTATGGGGCATGAAGCAACTGTCTCTAAAATCAGTGATGATCAACTCTTCTATCTCATGTCTCGTGGCTTATCAGAGGATGAAGCTATGGCGATGATCGTTCGCGGATTTATTGAGCCGATTGCGCGTGAATTACCTATGGAGTATGCCCTAGAACTCAATCGCCTCATCGAACTACAAATGGAAGGTGCTGTCGGCTAATGTCTCTTGCGACAACAACAAATTATTTAACTCCAACTGGTCGCGAAGAGCCATGGCGGTTCACACCTCTCAATCGTCTAGTTGGGTTACATGATGGATCTGTCGAACTTCGTGATCGCATATCTCTCACGAGTTCGACTCCGCTTGATGGTTTTTCTATCTCGCCTGAAATTGCTTTAGATTTTCCACCGCTCTCTAACACTCAAGATGAGGTGATCCTTAGAGTACGTGAAGGTGTTGAGTCCATCCTAAGAATCAGAATTCCTGATAATTCGGAAGTTTCCGCCCCGATATTTTTACGCCGCAACACCTTAGATATGACGCCCGAGATCTCCCGCGTGCAGATTGTCGCTGGAGTAAATAGCAGAGCGACTGTAGTCATTGAGAATTCTGGCGATGGGGTCATTGCAGAGGAAATTGAGTGCGATCTCGCAATAGGTGCGACTCTCACTTTCGTCACCCTCCAAGAGTGGTCGTCAAAGGCCGTGCACGTAGCCCGCCATCACGCAATATTGGGGAAGGACTCTACCTTTACCTCGTTTGTAGTGACGGTGGGTGGTTCTCTTGTTCGGCTACTTCCAACTGTTGAATACAAAGGTCCTGGATCCAACGCAGAGCTGAACGGACTTTATTTTGCAACGGATGGTCAACATTTGGAGCATCGAGTTCATATTGAACATGGAGTTGCCGGCGCTCGTTCTCGTGTCAACTACAAAGGCGCCTTAAGAGGCGATATGGCGCGTACTGTGTGGATTGGCGATGTCTTCATTAAATCAGCTGCACAAGGAACCGACACATATGAACTTAATCGGAACTTATTGCTCTCTGATGGCGCGCGCGCAGATTCTGTTCCTAACCTGGAGATTGAAACTGGTGACATTGTTGGAGCAGGTCACGCAAGTACGACCGGTCGCTTTGATGATGAGCAACTTTTCTATCTGATGTCACGCGGCCTTCCAGCGGAGCAAGCAAGGCGTCTGGTGATAAGGGGATTCTTCGCAGAGATAATCTCCAAATTACACCTGACTGAAATTGAGGAGCGCGTGATGGAGCGCATAGACAATGAGTTAGCCGAGGAAAAAATATGACACAGCTCGATATTGATTCTTTGACACCCGGAAAACCACAGTCGATCGTGGTGGATGGAGAACCTGTATGCATTGCGAGGATCGGGGATGAAGTCTTTGCAGTGTCCAATGTGTGTAGCCATTCATACGCCGAACTATCTGATGGCGAGGTAAAAGGATTTGCCATCGAATGTTGGTTGCATGGTGCTGATTTTGATCTACGCACCGGGCAGGCGTTAACGCTACCAGCTACCGAATCTATAGAAACTTATCGGGTAAACCGAGATGGAAATCAATTAACTATTAGCCGCAATTCGAAGGAGCAATAAGTGAGTACATTAGAAATAAAGGGATTGCACGTCTCGGTCATCACCGAAGAGGGTTCAAAAGAAATTCTTCGGGGAGTGGACTTAACTATCAACTCTGGTGAAACTCACGCGATCATGGGACCAAACGGTTCTGGGAAATCAACCTTGGCTTACTCGATAGCAGGTCACCCAAAATACACAATTACCTCTGGTTCGGTGACTCTCGATGGGATCGATGTACTAGAAATGACTGTTGATGAGCGCGCAAAGGCTGGTCTCTTTCTGGCTATGCAATATCCAGTTGAGGTACCTGGAGTATCGGTTTCGAATTTTCTTCGCACCGCGGTTACAGCCATCAGGGGGGAAGCTCCAAAGGTTCGGACGTGGGTTGGTGAAGTTAAGGAAGCCATGTCCCAACTATCTATGGATCCGGCTTTCTCCGAGAGAAATGTGAACGAGGGATTTTCTGGCGGAGAGAAGAAACGGCATGAGATTCTCCAGATGGAATTATTGAAACCAAAGATCGCGATCTTGGATGAAACGGACTCGGGATTAGATGTTGATGCACTGCGGATTGTTTCTGAAGGAGTGAACCGCGTCAAGGACAATCAAAATCTTGGAATCATGTTGATTACTCATTACACCCGAATACTTCGTTACATCACACCTGATTATGTACATGTATTTGCCGGTGGGCGAATAGTAGAGGAGGGTGGTCCGGAACTGGCTGCCAAACTTGAAGAGAATGGATATGCGGAGTACGTCACGGCTTAATTATGAAATTATCTCTGGATGCAACCACTATTAAACGCGACTTTCCTATATTCAATGAGGAGATGCGCCGGGGTAGAAGCCTGGTCTTTCTTGATAGTGGAGCAACGAGTCAAAAGCCATACGCAGTACTTGATGCAGAACGTGAGTTCTACTCCAAGCACAACGCTGCAGTCCATCGAGGTAGCTACTACTTGGCCGAAAAAGCCAGTGAAGCTTATGAAAGTGCGCGAGCCACAGTCGCTAACTTTCTAAACGTGGATGTGGATGAGGTGATTTTTACTAAGTCCGCTACGGAGAGCCTTAATCTCCTTGCCGTTTCATTCGAGCGAAGTGCGAGCAAGCTAGGAATAAACCCTGGTGATGAGATCGTCATCTCTGAATTGGAACATCATGCTAATTTGATTCCTTGGCAGCAGTTAGCTAAGCGCACAGGAGCAGTTCTTAAATGGTTTGAGATGAACGTGGATGGAACCCTTGATCTTTCGAAGATAGAGGAAGTAGTGACCAATCGTTGCAAGGTCGTTGCCATTACCCATCAATCGAATGTGCTTGGATCAATTCCCGTTATCACACCAATAATCACTAGAGCTCATGAAGTTGGCGCTCTCTTTGTTCTTGATGGTTGCCAATCTGTTCCACATCAATCCGTGAACGTGAAAGAACTCAATATTGATTTTTTGGTCTTCTCAGGGCATAAAGCGCTTGGACCAACAGGAATCGGAATCCTTTGGGGTAAAAGTGAATATTTAGAGGAGATGGACCCTTACCTCTATGGGGGATCGATGATCGAGTCGGTAACCATGACAGAGGCCAGCTGGGCTGCAGCTCCGAAGAAATTTGAAGCGGGTGTTCCTAATATGGCGCAAGCAGTTGGACTAGCTGCTGGACTTGATTACTTGACCTCCGTTGGTCTCTCCAACATTCACTCATGGGAGTTACAACTCACGGATCGAGCTCTTCAAGGTTTGCGTGAAATTGAGGATGTTCACATTCTTGGTCCCCAAGGGTTAGAAAATCGAGGGGGAGTTATCTCTTTTGTTATTGATGGAGTGCACCCACATGATGTTGGACAGGTGATGGATCAATATGGAGTAGCGGTACGTACTGGACATCATTGTGCATGGCCATTAATTCGCAAACTAGGAGTGGTAGGTACCACTCGAGCTTCTTTCTATCTGTATAACGATTTCTCAGACATTGATATCTTTTTAGAGTCTGTCGTCGCGGCTAGAGATTATTTTAGGAGCCGCTAATGGAATTAGATTCTCTCTATCAAGAAGTTATTTTGGATCATTACAAGAAGCCTCATCACAAAGGTTTACCAGTTGGAGATATTCAGGTGCATCATGTGAACCCCAATTGTGGCGATGAAATCACTTTAAGTTTAGTCATTAGAGATGGAAAAGTTGAAGATTTAATTTGGGATGGAATTGGCTGTTCAATCTCTCAGGCTAGTGCTTCCATCATGGGCGATTTGGTCTCTGGAAAGGCGATTGCAGATGCCAGCAAGGCACTCGCGCAATTTACTGAATTGATGCAGAGCAAAGGCTCTATTTCGGGGGATGAAGAAGTTCTTGAGGATGCGATTGCTCTAGCCGGAGTCTCCAAATTTCCAGCTCGAGTAAAATGTGCATTATTGGGTTGGATGGCCTTTAAAGATGCAGCGATTCAGAATGGAGTAGAAATATGAAGCAGTTGGCAACGATCGACGAGGTTACCGAAGCCTTAAAGGATGTGATTGATCCTGAACTAGGAATCAATGTAGTTGACCTTGGTCTGGTCTATGAGATGAGCATCGACGCAGACAATGTGGCAAAACTAAGTATGACCTTGACTTCGGCGGCTTGTCCTTTGCAAGATGTCATTGAAGATCAAGCACATCAAGTTTTGGCGGATATTACATCTGGTGTAGTTATTAATTGGGTTTGGATGCCGCCCTGGGGTCCAAATAAGATAACTGACGATGGACGCGAGCAACTTCGCGCTATCGGTTTTACAGTTTAATGTTTAATTCAAAGTATTTATCGTAAGGAATAACTATGTCAATGGCAGCAGGAGGTGGACCTTATTCTGCCATGCGCTCTCTGACCCGAGACTCCTCAGTAAAAGATATAAAGCTTAAATCTGGAACTATTCCGCGCATATTGAAATTCGCTCAGCCCTTTAAACTTTATTTAATTTTCTTTCTCCTCACCATTATTGCTGATTCCTTCTTAACTGTTGCTTCACCTCTCTTACTTAAGAATTTGATCGATAAGGGAGTCATTCCCAAAGATGGAAGAGTTGTTACAGAGCTAGCTCTTCTCGTTGGAGTATTAGCCATTCTCGATACTGGAGTGAACCTCATCTCTCGATGGTTCTCTTCGAGAGTAGGTGAGGGTCTGATTTACGAGATGCGGACTCAGGTTTTTACCCATGTTCAAAGACAATCCATAGCATTCTTTACCAGGACTCAAACAGGTGCACTCATTTCGCGTATTAACAGTGATGTGATTGGTGCTCAAAATGCCTTTACAAATACTCTCTCAGGAGTCTTGAGCAATATTCTCACTCTTACCCTGGTAGCTGCAGCGATGATCACCCTCTCATGGCAAATCACATTAGCTTCTCTTGCACTCTTACCCCTTTTCTTAATACCCTCTAAATTTGTTGGCAAAAAAATCCAGAAATTAACCCTAGCTTCATTTAATTTGAATGCAGAGATGTCCTCCTCCATGACTGAACGTTTTAATGTTTCTGGAGCGATGCTCGTTACTTTGTACGGAGAACCTGTTAAAGAGAGGGAGAGTTTCCGCGTTAAAGCCCGGCGCGTGGCAGATATGGGAATTCAAACTGCCATGCTTAACCGCATCTTCTTTATGACGATCACGACAATTGCAGCTTTGGCAACCGCACTTGCTTACGGAATTGGTGGCCATCTAGCCATCTCTGGTTCAATAACAGTTGGGTCGCTACTCGCAATAACTACGCTATTGGCTCGTTTGTATGGGCCTCTTACCGCCCTTTCCAATGTGCGCATCGATGTGATGACCGCCCTGGTGTCTTTTGAACGAGTGTTTGAAGTGTTAGATTTGCAGCCAATGGTTCAAGATCGGCCTGGGGCTACCCGAATCGCTACAGTCAGCCAGTCAGTTGAATTTGAACATGTGCAGTTTGCCTATCCCACAGCGAGTGAGATCTCCCTTGCCTCATTAGAGCTGGCAGCCAGGAAGGAGATGGTTGATTCTGGCATTGTTTTAGATGACATTTCATTCTTCTGCGAACCCGGTTCATTCACCGCGATTGTGGGACCTTCTGGTGCTGGCAAAAGTACGATTTCTGGACTCCTGCCTAGACTTTACGATGTAACACAAGGGGCGATCAAAGTCTCGGGAGTAGACATTCGCAATTTATCTGTGGCTTCCCTTCGCAATGAGATCGGCGTAGTTACTCAAGATTCTCATATGTTCCATGACAGCATCGAAGCGAATCTGCGATACGCAAAGAGTGATGCCACTATGGAGGAGATACAAGCGGCATGTGAGGCCGCACAGATTTGGAACTTTATCTCTTCTCTTCCAAGTGGGCTTGACACTGTAGTAGGAGAACGTGGCCACAGATTAAGCGGAGGGGAGAGACAGCGCCTTGCAATTGCCCGCTTACTACTCAAATCCCCAAGTATTGTGATTCTTGATGAAGCTACTGCTCACTTGGATTCCGAGAATGAGGCTTTGGTTCAAGAGGCGCTAGAAGTTGCCCTGCAAGGCCGAACCAGCATTGTGATCGCTCACAGGCTTTCAACTATTCAAAAGGCGGATCAAATACTCGTACTCGAATCTGGTCGTGTCGTGGAGCGGGGGACTCATGAACACCTGGTTGGACTGGGTGGGCTCTACTACGATCTTTATCAAAGACAAATTCTCAATAGCGCGATTTAGAGTTCTGTTATCTGTAAGTGCTGCGAGGTAATGATTGCCGTAGGTTCATCCCCATTTTCACGACCTGCATTTGCTATAACGACGGCGATATAGGGCAAGACAACCGCAGCGCCCATTGCAATCCAACGGAAAGGGCTCGGAAGAAATATTGTTGCAATAAAGCAGGCGGTGCGAACCATCATTGAGAGAAAATATCTACGTTGCCTGCCTCGTTGTTCTTGGGAAAGGGCATCTTGAGCGCTAGTAATAATAATTGGAGCGCTCTTCTTTGGAAAGTTGCTCCTATTGGGTTGAGATCCTTTTCTCATACCGTAAGCCTAAGCCCGGGTCAACAACTGCGCCTCTTTTATGTACCCTGAAGTAGCCGATAACCTCCTCCCATGTCTGTTCCATCATCTGGCCCGCGAATCATCTTTGTCACAGGAGGCAACAGGGGAATCGGGCTTTCGATAGCGCGTTCATTTGCAACGGACGGGAACTTAGTCATCGTCTCGTATCGCTCCGGTGCAGCTCCCGAGGGTCTAGTGGGTGTGCAGATGGATGTAACCGATCAGGCGAGCGTGAACGCGGCATTTGCAGAGATCGAATCCACATATGGTCCCATCGATGTATTGGTAGCCAATGCGGGTATTACTCGAGATGGGCTGACAATGCGGATGAGTGAGGCGGATTTCACAGATGTAGTAAATACAAATCTCACTGGTGCCTTCCGAACTGCACAGAAGGCAATAATTCCCATGATGAAGCGACGCAGTGGGCGAATCATATTTATAGGTTCTGTAGTTGGATTACTTGGTTCAGCTGGACAAGTAAATTACGCAGCAACTAAGAGTGGATTAGTGGGTATGGCGAGGGCGTTGACCCGCGAATATGGTTCTAGAGGTGTAACTTTTAATGTCGTCTCGCCCGGATTTGTCGAAACCGATATGACCGCAGAGTTGAGTGAGGTCCTTCGGAAAAAATATGTCGATGCAATTCCACTTGGTCGATTCTGCACTCCCGAAGAGGTAGCAGGGGTTGTTAAATTCATTGCCTCACCAGAGGCGGGTTACATCACGGGAGCAGTTATTCCAGTTGACGGAGGAATGGGGATGGGTCACTAATGGCGCTATTAACCGGTAAGAACATTTTGGTTACAGGAGTTCTGACAGATGGATCGATTGCATTCCATATCGCCCGACTGGCCCAAGAAGAGGGCGCGAATGTAGCGCTGACTGGATTCGGACGGGGATTGAGTTTGACCACCAGGGTTGCAGGGCGCCTTCCTCAGAAAGCGCCAATTATTGAATTGGATGTAACCAATCCAGAGCACCTCGCAGGATTAGCCGGCGAGGTAAAAAAACATCTTCCGCATTTGGATGGGGTAGTCCACTCCATCGGATTTGCGCCGCAAGCTGCTCTTGGTGGGAATTTTCTCAATACAGAGTGGGAAGATGTAGCAATCGCGATTCACACCTCGACCTTTTCGTACAAATCACTTGCGATTGCGGTGCGTGAATTATTTCCAGAAACCGGAGCAAGTATCGTTGGCCTCACATTCGATGCCACAGTAGCGTGGCCAAAGTACGATTGGATGGGGGTCGCCAAGGCAGGGTTGGAGTCTTGCAACCGCTACTTGGCAAGAGATTTAGGCAGTGAAAACATCCGGGTAAATCTAATAGCTGCGGGTCCGCTGGCAACTATTGCCGCTAAAGCAATTCCTGGTTTTACCGATTTTGAGGATATCTGGAACTCTCGCTCCCCATTAAAGTGGGATTTTACGGATCCCGAGCCATCCGCTCGGGGAGCTATAGCCTTGCTTTCGGATTGGTTCCCTAAAACAACAGGGGAGATTATCCACGTGGATGGTGGGGTCCACGCAATTGGGGGCTGAACTGAGGATTTCGCTGAAATAGCTCTTGGGGGTTATCCTTAGCCATCAAGTGGAGTTGTCGCTCCCACCTCATCGGCTTTGGCTGGTTGGTCAAGAACGTGCTCGCCTTTGAGGCGGGTCTATTTTTGTGCGACTAATCCCATTTGAAAAAATATCACTGTTTTTCTCGAGAGGAAGAGTTATCAGCGCTGAACAAAGAATCAACGATCGAATCCGAGCCTCGGAAGTTCGTCTTATTGGTTTTTCAGGAGAGCAAGTCGGGATCGTCTCAACATCATCTGCCCTAGCAATGGCCGAAGAGGTTGGTCTAGACCTCGTAGAGATCTCTCCAGATGCCAAGCCACCCGTCTGTAAGATCATGGATTTCGGAAAATATAAGTACGAAATTGCCCAAAAGGCGCGAGAGGCTAGACAGAACCAGACCCACATTGTGGTGAAGGAGATTCGTTTTGGGCTGAAGATTGAACCTCATGACTACGAGACTAAGAAGGCGCACATTGAGCGCTTTCTTAAAGGTGGGGACAAGGTAAAGGTAACTGTTCAATTCAAGGGAAGAGAACAGACTCGCCCTGAGATGGGCTATCGACTTTTGATGAAACTCTCAGAAGAAGTCACAGAGTCTGGTTTTGTGGAATTTGCTCCAAAGAAGGAAGGCAAGAGCATGACGATGGTTCTGGGGCCGGTTCTTAAGAAGAGTCAGGCCTCCAAGAAACCTTCTCCAAAGGCTGTTGCTCCTGTAGCCAAATAGAACCCCGTGGTTCAAGAAGCTGTGCAGTAATTTTTAATAAAGCGAAAGTTTAAATCCGTTTAGTCAGTATCTACAGGAGGTATGAAGTGCCAAAGATGAAAACCCATAGCGGAGCCAAGAAGACATTTCGTCTTACCGGCACCGGCAAGGTAATGCACGAGCGCGCTGGAAAGCGCCACCTTCTTGAACATAAATCTTCACGAATCACTCGTCGTTTGAGTAATGATGCCACCGGCAAGAAGACCGTCACGATGACAGCCAAGCGCATGCTCGGTTTGAAGTAAGGAGCAGGTAAATGGCTAGAGTAAAACGCGGCGTCCACGCTGCCAAAAAGCGTCGTACCACCCTTGAACGTACCGCAGGTTACCGGGGTCAACGTTCCCGCTTATTTAGTAAGGCGAAAGAACAACTAACCCACAGCATGGTCTATGCCTTTGATCATCGTAAGGATAAGAAAGGTGATTTTCGCCAACTCTGGATTCAACGGATCAATGCTGGAGCTCGTGAGCATGGCCTTACATATAACCGCTTCATCCAAGGACTTAAAGCAGCCGGTGTAGAGGTAGATCGTCGTGTTCTCTCCGAGCTTGCAACTAACGATCCTGCAGCGTTTGCAGCATTGGTGGAGCTTGCTCGCCAGCACGTCGTGAACGCTTAAATTACTTCAGCAAAGAGTTAGGCCTTCGTGTCACACGCACCTATTTCGAGCCTTCATTCTCCCCACGTCGGGAGAGTGAAGGCTCTTTTAGGTACCCGGGGAAAGAAAATGCGAACCCTGGAGCATAGATTTGTCGCCGATGGTTTGCAATCTCTGCGTTGTGCCTTAGTTCCAGAGGTTGCGACAGCACCGTTGATCGAGGTGCTTTACCTTACGGAGTCCGGTCTAGAGAAGTTGAGAGCAGAGTTTGCTCAAGAGCTCATCGTTAAGTACGAAGTGATCATGGTGTCAGATCAAGTCATGAATGAAATGGCAGATACCCAATCCCCGCAAGGAATTTTGGCTCTCTGCAAATTTCTCCCAACGGATCTCACGCGATTTAAGGGTATCGAATTGCGAAAAATTGCCTATTTTTGGCAGATCCAAGATCCTGGTAATGCTGGCACAGCTATTCGTACCGCTGATGCATGTGGTTTTGATCTGGTCATATTTAGTAACTTAAGCGTCGATATTTACAGTCCGAAGGTAGTTCGCTCTACTGCTGGTTCGCTCTGGAATATTCCGGTAATGGAGGGCTTCACATTAGAGCAACTTGAACACTTTGCTTCCGAACGAAATATGGCATTGATCGCATTGGATGGGTCCGCAGAGCGACGTCTGGAGGATGTCAGTAAAAGTGATGCAACAGCGCTAGTTTTTGGAAATGAAGGAAACGGATTGCCAGAACTATCTCCTGCTTTCCAAAGAAGATCGATTTCGATGCGCGGGCACGCAGAAAGTTTCAATGTAGCAAGTGCAGCTGCCATTTCAATGTATTACCTCTCAAACTAACTCCAGTATCAGTAAGATTCGACGCTATGAGCCTCTCAGTCCCTTCGATTGAATCAGCAAAAGTTGAGGCGCTAATTGCAATAACGAACGCTTCCTCTCTTGAACTGCTCAAAGAGGTCAAAATCGCTCATATGGGGGATAGATCTCCAATTTCAAAGGCGAACCAACAGTTAGGAACTCTCTCCGTGCAGGAGCGGGCTGCCTTTGGAAAAATTATTGGTCAAGCCAAGAATATTGTGGCTGCGGCTTTCGAAAACCGACAGTTAGAACTTGAAGTTGAGCGGGATGCTCGAGTCCTCATTGAAGAGCGAGTGGATGTCTCCGTACCCGCTCGTCGTACGCTGCAAGGAGGACTCCATCCTTTAACGATATTGACCAATGAAATTTGTGATTTGTTTTTAGGAATGGGATATCGCGTTGCCGAAGGCCCCGAATTAGAGGCAGATTGGCTCAATTTCGACGCCCTTAATATCCCGGCCGATCATCCAGCTCGGACTATGCAAGATACTTTTTTCATTGAGCCGCTGGATTCGCATTTGGTACTTCGGACTCATACCTCTCCTGTACAGGTGAGGACGATGCTGGAGCAAGAACCTCCAATCTACGTAATATGCCCTGGACGCACATATCGTGCCGATGAATTGGATGCCACCCATACCCCCGTTTTTTCCCAGGTAGAAGGGTTGGTCATTGATAAAGGAATCACGATGGCCGATCTCAAAGGGACTCTCGATCACTTTGCTCGTTCGATATTTGGTGATGATGTAAAAACTCGTCTGCGTTCATCGTTCTTCCCGTTTACGGAACCAAGTGCAGAGGTCGATTTCTTTTTTAACGGTAGGTGGATTGAGTGGGGTGGTTGCGGAATGGTTAACCCCAAAGTCTTAGTCGCATGCGGCATTGATCCCGAGATTTATAGCGGTTTTGCGTTCGGTATGGGCTTAGAGAGAACCTTGATGGTTCGACATGGAATTTCAGATATGCATGACATCGTCGAGGGCGATATGCGATTCTCACAAATTTTTGGAACCGGTGTGAAATGAAAGCACCTCTATCGTGGTTACGTGAATATGTTGAAATCCCAAATGGCCTAGCTCCAAGTGAGATAGAGGAGGCTTTTGTTTCAGTTGGATTTGAAGTCGATGAGATTCTCATTCAAGGAGAAGAGATTTCCGGACCATTAGTTGTTGGAAAAGTGGTCTCCATCGAAAAAGTTGAGGGGCAGAAGAAAGAGATCAGGTACGTGGGACTTGATTGTGCTGAAGGAGAGATTCGCTATGTGATTTGTGGAGCCACTAATTTTGTAGTTGGAGATTTGGTGGTGGTCTCACTTCCTGGTGCCATATTGCCAGGTGGATTCCAGATAGCAGCACGAACTACATATGGGCATCTTTCCAATGGAATGATCTGTTCCAGCCGCGAGATTGGATTAAGCGAGGAACATGCTGGAATAATTGTGCTTCCTCAAGGCGTTCCTGGTGAAGATGCGATCAAATTGCTGGAGATAAACGATGTTGTTTTCGATGTCGCGGTAAATCCCGACCGTGGTTATGCCTTATCTATTCGAGGATTAGCGCGAGAATTGGCATCGGCACTGAAAGTTCCTTACAAAGATCCTGCACATGATGTGGACCCCTCCGGTTTTCCTATTAATGGCGCTGGAATTCAAGTTTCAATAGATAGCCAAGATGCGGCACGCGTGATCTATATTCGTACTCTCTCGGATTTTCTTCCGGCGACACCGATACCGCTGTGGATTCGCCGTCGCATAGAAAAATGTGGAATGCGTTCCATCTCTTTAGCGGTAGATATAACAAATTATGTGATGTTGGAACTGGGCCAACCTCTCCATGCCTTTGATTCTGAAAAGATCATCGGGTCATTGCATATCAGGCGTGCAGAACAAGATAAGGAATTCATTACGCTCGATGGCCAAATGAGAAAATTATTGCCCGAGAACCTGGTCGTGGCCGACGACGATCAAGTTTTAGCTCTAGCAGGGACTATGGGGGGTCTGGATTCCGAAGTTTCGCCAAGTACAACTTCGCTAGCAATTGAAGCGGCTTGTTTTGATCCCATGAGCGTTGCTCAAAACGCTCGTTTTCACCGTATCCCATCGGAAGCATCTCGGAGATTCGAGAGATCCGTGGATCCGACGCTAGCCGCTGTGGCCAGCGCACGCGCATGCCAACTCTTGGTCAAATTCGGAGGTGCAAAATACGTCGGTAGCGCCACCGATGGCTCGGTCGCATCTACCGCAAAAATTGTTTTCAGTCCTGCCTTCGCCTCTCAACTTCTTGGAATTGAACTTTCTCACGAAACCGTTCGCAACCATTTGAAGACTGTGGGCTGCGCGGTGCAGGCGCTGCCAGTAGCCGACGTTGAAGAGGGTTTATTCGTTGAATGGGCAGTCACTCCACCTACCTGGCGAAGTGATCTATTGACACCTACGGATCTTGTAGAAGAAGTTGGGCGACTTGTTGGTTTGAACTCTATTCCAGGAACTTTGCCTCTAGGGCGGGCAGCGGCGGTCTTGACTCCTCTTCAAAATCGCAAACGCGGAGTAGCGCATTATTTGGCAAACTTAGGATTTTCCGAAGTTTATAACTATCCATTTGTAAGCCAGGAGATGGTAAATAATTTGGGATTTAGTGGGGCTAGGGCTGCTAGTTTCAAACTCGCAAATCCGATGTCCGATCAGGCCCCACTCTTGCGTACCCATCTTTTGCCGGGACTTTTAGAAACCACCAGACGCAATCTCAATCGTGGAGCGAAAGATTGCGCAATTTTTGAAATCGGATCAGTCTTCCGCGATGTTACTAAATTAACTTATGTCGGCGTTGTTCCAACAGACACCCGTCCTTCGAAAGAGATTATCGCTGACATCTACGCCAGCGTCCCTGCGCAGCCGCTCTTTGTTGGCGGGGTTGTTTCTGGCTCCCTAGATAGGAGAGGTTGGTGGGGGAAAGGGCGAGCATTTGATTGGTCAGATGCCATTAATACCGCTTTGTCGGTAATTGAATTAACGGGTAATAGGGGCGTAATTGTTCAATCTGATTTAGCGCCTTGGCATCCGGGAAGATGTGCGGAAATTCAGGTCAATGGCAAAGCGGTGGCACATGCAGGCGAATTACATCCAAAAGTTTTGGAAGTTCTTGGTTTGCCAGAACGAAGTTGTGCATTTGCGGTAATCCTCTCCGAACTTCCTTTCGCCTCTAATAAAATCGCCAAACCCATCCTCACAATGCCTGCTGCGACTCAGGACGTTTCTCTCGTAGTGGCTGATTCAGTTCCTGCCTCCAAAGTAGAAGTATCGCTTCGATCGGGCGCAGGCCCGCTCTTGGAGAGCATCGTGCTCTTCGATAGATATCAAGATCTGGGAGCGGGCAAAATTTCTTTGGCATTTACCCTGACTTTCCGGGCACCTGATCGTACCCTGACTGCGGATGAAGTTTCTGGCTATCGTCAATCCGCAGTCGACGCTGTTATTGCGGAGTGTGGCGCATCTCTTCGCGTATAATTATACAAATCTTTGCATAATTATGCTTTTGCTTTTATACTCTCCAGATGAAGACTGGAATTATTGGCGCGAGTGGGTACTCCGGAGGAGAGTTACTCCGACTTCTCCACGGCCATCCCTCATTTGATCTGGAATATATCGCGGCTGGAACTCACGCTCATTCGCCCATCATTTCGCTACATCCTCAACTGTCACATCTTTCTGGACTAGCAGGACGATCGTTCGAAGAGACTGATTTAACTCGCATGAATAATTGTGAATTATTATTCTTTGCTCTGCCACCTGGTGAGTCGGCAAAATTGATTTCACAGATAGATACAAAGATTAAGATCGTCGATTTAGGTGCCGACTTCAGATTGCTCTCCCCAGAATCCTGGCAAAAATACTATGGAGGAATTCATGCGGGAACTTGGGTATACGGCCTTGCTGAATTGGAAGGACAGAGAGCGAAAATCTCGGCAGCAAGTCGCGTTGCTAATCCTGGTTGCTACGCGACTGCTATCACGTTAGCCGCG
>JAYTQV010000073.1:0-3469 GCA_043746515.1 Actinomycetes bacterium
GATTTGAGTGGCATGTGCCTTGTTCATGCGCGCTCGCAACTTTCCCTTTAACCCCATGGTTGCACTGGCTGTAAGTGGAGCCGGGAGAGCATCAGGTGCTTGGTGTTGTGTGAGAGTCCACTTTTTAGCATCCGAAATTGGTTCATGGACTTCGACCATTTCACCGCTTGGAAGCATTACGAGGCGACCAGTCTCTCGCCCATGGAGTACGAGATCTCTATCAGCCCGCTGCAAGGAGAGACAGACCCGCTTGGTGATGACAAATGCAATCGGTGGCACTGTAAACAAACCTATGCGCGTGAACCACATGATTCCATTAATGGTTAGGTGAAAATGCGTTGCGATGATGTCGTTTCCACCATTGGCGAGTGAGATCAACATGAAGGTGATTGACATGACCCCAAGGGCTGTGCGATTCGGAGCATTGCGCGGACGATCCAGTAGATGGTGTTCCCGCTTATCTCCGGTCATCCATGACTCTATAAATGGGTAGAGCGCCATTCCAGTGAACAAAATACCCGGGATTATGAGCCCAGGAATCAAAATATTCCACGAAATAGTATGGCCGAATGCATGGGTCTCTAATGGCGGTGACATACGCACTAGGCCATCCAGCCAACCCATATACCAGTCTGGTTGGGAGCCCGCCGAGATCTGACCTGGCGTGTACGGACCATAAAGCCAGATTGGGTTGATGGAGGCGACTGCGCCAAGAAAAGCAGTCACTCCGAATACCACGAAGAAGAATCCGCCAGCTTTTGCCATGTAGACAGGCATTAATGGATAGCCAACAACGTTCTTCTCGGTACGCCCTGGGCCTGGATATTGAGTGTGCTTCTGATACCAGACCAACATTAAATGGACCGTGATCAGAGCCAAAAAGAGCCCTGGCAAGAGCAAGACGTGAACTATAAAAATACGGGGAATGAAGGCAGTTCCTGGGAATGCTCCACCAAAAGCAAAGAACGCGAGGTATGAACCGACTACCGGGATAGCCTGCAAGATCGCTTCGGCAATACGGATACCTGTACCGGAAAGTAGATCATCTGGGAGTGAGTAACCCAAAAATCCTTCTACGATTCCAAAGGTCAATAATCCAACTCCGATTAACCAGTTGAACTCACGAGGCTTGCGGAATGCTCCAGTGAAAAATACTCGGAATAGGTGAGCGACGATAGCTGACATAAAGATAAGAGCAGCCCAGTGATGGATCTGGCGCATGAGTAATCCGCCGCGTACATCGAAGGAGAGATGCAAGGTTGAGTCATATGCAGCAGACATATGTACGCCTGACAACGGTAAATATGAACCGTGGTAAATCACTTCGCGTTGAGATGGATCAAACCAAAATGTAAGGAATGTACCTGTGAGCAACAAGATAATAAAGGAGTAGAGGCAGATTTCACCGAGCATGAAGGACCAGTGATCAGGGAAGACCTTTGTGAGATTCTTCTTCACCCATTTAGCTGCGCCAGTACGCTCATCCACATAGTTTGCGGTTGCACCAGCAACTCTTTGACTCGTCTTCACTTTTTATCACCCCTGACTAGTAGCGCGTCATCCATTGGAAGAATTCCGTTCCCAGAAACTGGGGCCGATAGGTACTGTGAAACCTTGTTGCGCGACTAGATATCCATTGGCATCAACTGTAATTGCCAATTGTGGGAGGGGTCTTGCGGCTGGTCCAAAGATAACTTTGGCGGCACGAGTGACATCAAATGTTGATTGATGACATGGGCAGAGCAAGTGATGTGTTTGTTGTTCGTAGAGGGCAACTGCACACCCCATGTGAGTGCAGATTTTAGAGAAGGCGATAATCCCTTGATAAGTCCAAGAGAGACGCTGCGCATCGAGATTGAAATCTTCGGGACGAAGACGGATGAGCAAGACAGCATCAGTGCCCGTATTTTCTAGCGTCCGCTCGATCCCGGCTGGAAGTTCTGGCAGAACCTGGGTTACCGCTCCAACCTCTAAGTCGGATGCGAGAATTGGACTGCCATCAGGATCGCGCAGTAATCGGACTCCCTTACTCCAATTGTTCATTTCCAACATTTTCTTAGGCAACGGTCCGGTGTCGCGCAGTAATACCAGCGGAGAAAGACCCACTAAGCCCAAGGAGAGACCCAAAGTGCGCTTGATAAGGCTACGTCGGCCCAGCCCTGCAGCTCCTGCGCGCTCCTTGAAGGTCGCAACTAAATCTTCACGGTCCACTTCTTCAGAACGAAACTCATGACGTTCTGCAATGACCTCTTCATCCGGCATTAATTTCTTTGCCCATTGAATTGCACCAAGGCCGATGAAGAGCGTGGATGCCGTTAAACCAATTCCCAGCAAAAGTTGTTGGACGTTGGTACTTCCCATGACAGGAATGAAGATGTATTTATCGCTCGGCATATATATGTAAGAAGCAATCGTCAGTACTGTCCCTAAGGCCGAGAGCAAGAACAAGATTGCAACCTGTTGTTCGGCACGTTTGGCCGCAAGAGGATCAATGTCGGCGTTGCGATGAACATGCTCTGGTAACCCTGGATCTTGGAAACGTTCTATTTGATTGCTCATTCTATTTCGCTTTCATTGCGAGCCATACGGCTACGCCGATTAGGAGTCCGAGTCCAAGAATCCATCCGAGCAAACCTTCAGTCACTGGTCCTACGCGTCCGAGTGAAGCACCACCTTGGTTTTTCTCTTGATTGGCAGATTGCAACCATCTGATGATGTCTAATTTTTCTTGCGGAGTAATCGTGGCATTGGTGAATTTAGGCATTGACTGTGGGCCAGTCACCATCGCTTCATAAATATATTTTGCCGAAACTCCCATGAGAGATGGAGCGTACTTTCCATTGGTAAGTGCCCCACCTTGCCCTGCAAAGTTATGACACATGGCGCAATTAGTTCTAAATAGCTGTCCACCATTAGCTGCATTTCCATCGCGCTCAGCAGAAGCGGTAAGCGATTCGTTGTTAACAGTTGCGGGCCCTGGAGCTAAGGATGAAATATAGGCTGCCAGCGCCGCAGTCTCTTGAGGATTATAAATCGGCTTTTTTTGCATAGCTTGCTGGCTGTTATCGGCTAGCGGCATTCGACCCGTACCAACTTGAAAATCAACCGCAGCAGATCCCACACCGATCAATGAAGGGGCGACCGAGCCACCTTCTGCGTGAAGACCATGACAGGATGAACATCCGCGGAGGAAGATCGCTTTACCTTGCGAAACTAGCGTTGAGGTTCCACTTGAAACGGCGAGTTGGGAACTAGGCACGGCAGAGGCAACTCCGAATGCAGTTCCAATTGTGAAGAGCGCGGCGATTACCAGAATTGGACCCGCAATACGATTACGACGGAAGCTAGCGATTTTTTTCACGGGCAGCTCCTACTTAATCAGGTAAATCGTAGAGAAGAGTGCTATCCAGACAATATCTACAAAGTGCCAGTAGTAGGAGACCACGATTGCAGTAGTCGCCTGCGAGTG
>JAYTQV010000074.1:0-5141 GCA_043746515.1 Actinomycetes bacterium
TGTTACCAGCTTGAGCTTTTACTGCCGCAATCAACTCTGGATAAATATCGATGCCATTGCGCTTTATATCGAGCAACCAACACAAATGATTGATTCCAGCAAAGATCGTTTCAACACCCTCCGAATTTAGTTGTAGATCACCCAGCAGTTTTGACCTTGTATGCATCGTTCCATGACAGAGGCCAACCGCTTTAACTCCGGTGTACTTATTGATGCCACGAACATTGGCGCTCAAGGGATTGCTGTAATTAATAAACCAAGCATTTGGTGCAACATCGGCGATATCTTCTGCAATCGAAATAAGAGCAGGTACATGTCGGAGGGCTCGTAAAACACCACCGGGTCCGACGGAATCTCCAACCGTCTGTTGAATTCCATATTTACGAGGTATTTCTAAATCAGATTTCCAACCACCTGCATTTCCCACGGCAATCGTTGTTGTAACGAAATCAGCTCCTTTCAAAGCTGCACGTCGATCAGTAAATGCTTCGACCTTCATGGCCGAACCTTCCGCCTCGGCAATTCTCCTACCAACTTTGGCCATGATTTCGGCCGATTCATCATTGATATCGTAAAGATGAACTTCGTAGGAATCAGAGAGTTTGGAGTTGGCGAGGTCACTCAGTAACCCCGGAGTAAACACAGTGCTTCCAGCGCCTATGAGTGTGAATACCTTCTTTATTTTGTTCATTGTAACTCCTCCTATTTACCGCTGCCGCTTATAAGACCACTAACTATGAAACGATTTGCAATCAGCGCTAAACAAGCTGGAACTATCAAAGCGATCACTCCCGCAGCGCTGAGCAGAGAATAAGGAACTACATGGCGCCCTTGCATAGCGGCGATTACAACCGTCAGAGGTTGTGTTGAAGAATCACTAGCCAGAACAAGTGGGAAGATAAATTGTGCCCAGGCAAAGAGAAAGGTAATGACCGCCGTTGATGCAAGTGCCGGGATAATCAAAGGCAAAACGATAAGTCTGAAAACTTGCATCCTTGAGGCACCATCAGCCGACCCAGCCTCTTCGATATCAGAAGGTATGGATTGCATGTAGCTATACAAAATCCAAGTTGCAAGCGGAAGAAAGCCTGAGACATAACATAAGATAATTCCTAAATATGTATTTACAAGATGTGCCCAAGCCATGATCCGATAGATGGGAATCAGTGTTGTATATGTTGGAAATGCCATAGTCATGATGACAACTACCAAGAAAAATCCACGTCCTTTGAATTTCATCCGAGCAAAAGCATAAGAGGCCAAACTAGCTAAAATAACGGTGATAATCGTTGCCGAAATACATTCGATAAATATATTAATTGTCCCGCGCTTGATCAGAGAGGGAAGTTCGCCATTACCGATTAATAAAGCTTTGAAATTATTGAAGTTTGGAGTTGGCGGAAACAAGTGGCTTGGAGTATCGGTTATCTGCGCATTTGTTTGAAAACTTGTATTTATTACCCAATAAATCGGTGCTAGGGACCACAGTAAAATTACCGCTATTCCAAATTTTCGAAAGAGATTTCGTTTAGTTTTCATCAGTATTCGATCTTCTTATAAATAAATTTCGCCGCCATCAATGCAATAAAAAGCGTGAAAATTGTGATGAGTAACGACAGCGCATATCCCTCACCGAAATCCAAATTCTGGAAGCTCACGGCATATGTTTGAATGGCTAAAGAGTTTGCCGTCGTTGCTGAACCATTTAAAATATAGGGCTGATCAAAGATATTGAGTGTGGCAATAGTTGCTTGAACCATCGCAATCGCCAGTCCTGGACGTATTAACGGAAGGGTAATCAAACGAAGAGTGTGTAATGGTGTACTTCCATCAATCTTTGCAGATTCATAGATTTCATTTGGGATATTTTGAAGTGATGAAAGGATCAAAATTGCGGACAATGGCGTAATTTGCCATACCTGAACGATCTCGATCGCAATGATTGTCACTATTCGGTTTTGACCAAGGAAAACATGATAATTTGAAATGAGATGAAATGATTTGAGAATGCTATTTAAGACTCCACTATTTGCATCCCATATACCGGTCCATAAAATTCCCTCAACCACGCCGGGAAGTGCCCAAGGAAGAATTAGCGCTGCTATGAGGAGTGAGCGGAAACGGAATTTACGTTGCAAAACTATCGCGAAATACATTCCCAATATCGTAGATAAGATAACTCCAACAACTATGTAAAGGAAAGTATTTCCAAGACTAGATATAACACCACTATCGTGAATTATTGTTCGGAAATTTTCTAAACCTGAAAAAACTGTTGGTGGATTAAGTGGTTGAACACGGAAGAAAGAGGCAACTATTGTAAAAATTGCTGGGGTAATCGCAAGGCAAAGGATAAAAAGTAGAAGTGGGGATACGAGTGCATATGGCAAGAGATCAAATGGACGTTTACGATTTCTCAACATGAACTCCTCCTGCCTCTCGATTTCCTATGAATTCTGCCATTGCCCGTAAATTTAAAAGTAAGAGCGGTTCATGATGTGAACCGCTCTTACTCAGCCTTTTACTTACTTATATTTATTTGCCAGCCGATAACTTGGTTGCAACAGCCGCTATCGCCTTAATTGCGGCAGCTACAGTCAGCGACCCAACCGCTGCCGAGTGCAGATTTGTATTTACCGCACTTGAGAACTGTGGATACCAAGCTGGAGCTCCTTGAGGGAAAACTGATGCTGAAGATTTAAGCATCGTGTTAAGGACATCGCCCTCAATCAACGACCCCTTTTTATTGAGGATGCTGATTCCACTCAAACGAGAAGGAACAAAGTATCCAGACCATGTCCGGGCTGTTCCACTCGCACCAGCAAAGTCCGCCATATTCTTTGCTGAGGTAAACCACTTAATGAAGGTAGCCGCTGCCGCTGCATTCTTAGCTTGAATTGGAATTCCGATTCCATCTGGATTACCTAGGTTTGTTGTAGGCCCAGTCAGACCAGGAGTAGCGAGGTAATGCACTTTGCCCACTACCGTCGAAGAGGCAGGTACGTCATAGAGGGTGCCGACGTTTCCAGAGTAATCACTCAGCGTTGAAGCAACTTTTCCTTGAGCCATCAAGGTCTGTTGTCCCTGACTATCTGTGACATTGATATTTCCAGGTGGCACTAGGCCAGTCTTCATAGCATTAACCATCCAGGCGGCTGCTTGATAGCCACCGCTACTCGGCGCGATAAAGAGTGGCTTTCCAGTTGAATCAAGAATGTGGCCACCAAAAGCATTGGTAGTTTCATACCAATAAGTTGATAAACCTTCAGCAGCTTGGAATGGAATATTTAGAGGGTATTTAACAATGCCTTTTGCCTTAATGGTCTGCAAATCTTTGGTGTAGGCGGCCATGGTTGTTGGCATTACAGTAATGCCAGCTTTAGCAAAGAGATCTTTGTTAACTGTTGTAACCATAAATGAGGCATCCCATGGAATTCCAATGACATGACCATCTTTTGTGAATCCAGCAAGCTGTGGCATATCTGCCAACATGGATGAGGTTGGGAGATATTTCTCCATAGGTTGGAACCACTTAAGTTTTCCGAGTTGTCCTACACGGGACCAATCCACATCCGTTGCATCAGCAAAATAAGTATTTGCTGTTGCAGCAGCTGCAATTTTTGTTTGCAATGAATCCCAATCAACGTTGGTCCACTTCACAGTGATACCAGTGGCCTTGGTGAATTCGTTTAACATAACCTGTGGTGGTGGTGGCGCTGCTAAGACCACAGAAATTGTTACAGGGGTAGCTGCCTTTGCAGGAGCAGCTAGAGTCGTCATGCCAACCGCAGTTATAACCGAAACGGCTATAGCGATTGCCTTTTTTGAACGAGCAGTACGAGTGGTGCTTCGTTTTTCGTTGATCATTCCCGGCAGTTACCTTTCTTCCTTCGATTTGTCTATTAAAAGTTCTTTATCTAGTTTTCCCTAGTCGAGAATTACTGATCTGGATAATCCTCGCGGAGCATCTGGATCAATACCCTTCCTTTTCGCAAGCTCGACAGCAGTTCGTTGAGCACGAATTAAATGTGCCATTGGATCGAGAGAACTCATCTCTAAAAGTGCGCCCGTAGCTTGGATATCAGATTGGAGCCTCTTGTCGATTTCTCCGAATGCCCACACAGTGCGACCTTTTTGTGCGATCGCTATTGGGCCATGTCGGTAATCAAGAGCGGGATAAGCCTCAGCCCAAAATTGAGCGGCCTCGCGCGTCTTAAGCGCTCCCTCTTGCGCAAGGCCATTTGTCCATCCCTGCCCTAAAAAGGTAATTTGTTCTGAGTTTGGTAATTCACCTAAGTCAGAGTTGAGAGCAATTTCAGCATCATCTGCCAACGCATTGAGATCGGCACCCAACGATGATCGCAATAACCCAAGTGCAGATGTTGCATATCGAGTTTGAAGTACTGACTCTTCATCCGCGTAATCAAGAATGATTGAATCTTGTACCAGCTCTGTCACGGGAGATCCTGCAACACCAGTTATCACGACTGATGGAATTGAAACTCGTTCCAATAGGTCAACTACTTCGGTGGTGGTGCCAGAGCGACAGATAATGACTAAGCGATCGTATTTACGGGTATAAAGAAATTCTGCAGCAGTCGCCGCATCTGTTTCCCCTTGGCCTTGCGATTCACGTAACGACGCGTACGACTGTGCCATAAACCAAGATGTCCCACATCCAACTACGCCAACTCGCTCTCCAGGCTTTGGAAGTAATAGCTGATATTCATCTCGCATAGTTGCGACTTTTCGCCAAAGGTCAGGCTGACTTGCGATTTCGAACTCTGCCACCGATTGCATCTAATTCCTCTTCTAATGTTTATCTTTTTGGCGTGCTTTCCCACGTATCTAACGGATTGAGGGGACGCTAATTCATGCGGGAGGCAGAGTCAAGGATTTTCTGATTCTTTTTGTACTATTTCTTAAGTTATCGAACAGTTATGGTCAAGTTCCGAGGGTGGACTACCATCTCCACAGCCTCTTCATCCTGCCCAAAAGCGGGATTTTGACACTTTAGGAGACCTTAAGAGAAGGAAGAATCACGTGAATCGACAGAGTCGGCTAAATGCGATCTTAGAGTTATTGGTTCGAAACGGTAGTTTGGAGGTCGACGAGGCAGCAATTGCCTTACATGTTTCATC
>JAYTQV010000075.1:0-9788 GCA_043746515.1 Actinomycetes bacterium
CCGAATTTGCGAGCTTTGGATACGCGAATCAGCACTATTAAAAATGCAATGAGCCCGCCGGTTACATGCAGTCCATGAAATCCTGTTGTTATGTAGAAAACTGAACCGTAAGCACGAGATGACAGTGAAAGTCCATCACGAACCAAATTGGCATATTCGTAGATCTGTCCACCGACGAAGAATGCACCCATTAAAAATGTGAGTGCGAACCACTCACGCATTCCCCATTTCGAGAAACGATACAAAGGACCAGAACGGCGCGCCTGAAAACGTTCGGCTGCGAAGACACCGAACTGGCACGTTACAGATGATAGGACTAACACTGTTGTGTTTATGGCAGCAAATTTCACATTGAGCATGCCAGTAGATTCAAGCCAGATTTTCGGGCCTTGAACTGCGCGCGTGGTGAAATACATAGCGAAGAGGGCGGCAAAGAACATCAACTCTGAGGAGAGCCATACGATGGTGCCGACTGCCACTAGATTAGGGCGATTGTTTTTGGCCGGTGCTTCGAGTGTGGTCACGGGCGCATTATTCCCGATTTCTGCCATTAATAAGCAATGAGTGAGGTGACTGGCGCGCCAATCATGGGTGAGCCTGATCACGCACAAAAGAGAAAGATAGGATCTGAACCATGGAGAACGCAGCGAAGAGTTGGACGGAAATTATCTCCCTGTTGGCCGATCAACAAGATCTGGGGTGGGAGCAATCGCAGTGGGCGATGCGCCAGATTCTGGAGAATTTGACCGATAAAGAGATGATTAAGTCATTTTTATTGGGCATTCAGGCCAAGGGAGAGACTGCAACTGAGGTGGAAGCGTTTGTGGAGGTCATGTTCCAACACTCGGCTCCAATCTCAATCGCCAAGCACGCCGTAGATCCTGTCGGTACTGGCGGGGATGGAGCGAATACCATCAATATTTCGACAACTTCGGCGATCATTGCTCATGCCGCGGGCGCAACTGTGGTGAAACATGGCGCTCGGGCGGCTTCTTCGAAGTCAGGGGCAGCAGATTTACTCGAGGCCTTAGGGGTAAATATTGACCTAGATGGAGCCCAAGTAAGCGCTTGCGTTGAGGAGATAGGCATTGGTTTCTGTTTTGCGCCTAAATTCCACCCCGCAATGCGCTTTGCTGCACCTGCTCGCAAGGAGTTGGGGCAAGCTTCAGTTTTCAATATTTTGGGACCTTTAGCTAATCCCGCGAAACCAAAAGCCATAGCACTAGGAGTGAGCAAGAGTCGAGTTATGCCGATAATGGCCGATGTGATGCGAAAGCGCGGGACACAAGGATTTTTGTTCCGGGGGGAAGATGGAATAGATGAGATCACGTTGAGTACAACTACTCACATCATGCAGATAAGTCAGGGTCAAGTTCGAGCAGAAATTTTCGACCCGCGAGAGCTAGGGATTTCCTTCTCGCCCCTTGAATCGATAGCGGGTGGAGATGCCCGATTCAATGCAGATGTTACTTTGGGAATCTTTTCGGGCGAGAAAGGTCCAGCTCGCGAAGCTGTGCTTCTTAATGCCGCGGCGGCGATAGCTGCCTTTGAAGGTAATTTTGAAAAGTCCATAACCGAACAATTGACTAGAGGTTATCAAGCAGCAAGTGAAGCAGTGGATTCTGGATTGGCCCAGGCATCCTTGCAACGATGGGCAACTTTTACTCAACGATTCAAATCAGCCTAGGTTCACGCTTTATCTTCTTGCGAGAGAACTTTTCCAATTCTCCAAATGTCAGAACCCCAAAACCAGTGAGTCGCTCTATAAGTCCATGTAGCACTTCGACAGTTGTTTGCGCATCATCGAGTGCCCTATGTGTAGGAGTGACCTGGGTATTAAAAAAGATGGCCAACGTTCCCAGTTTGCAATCTGGTACCTCATCCCGAGTGAGAGCTGCTCGCGCCAGACGGACCGTGTCAACTACCTTAAATTTTGGCCACTCATACTCGAGTTCGCGTGAGGCCGCTTTGAGAAATCCCATATCGAATGGGGCGTTGTGGGCTACGAGAACAGTCTCCTCCGCAGATCCGCAAAATTCGAGAAATGTAGGAAATACCTCATCAATAATTGGGGCAAGTCGTACCATTTCATTATCAATTCCCGTTAGTTCAGTAATGAAGATGGGAATGTGTGCCAAGGGATTTACAAATGATTTAAATTCACCGAGGATAACTCCACCTCGGACTTTAACTGCGCCAATCTCAGTGATTGCAGCACCGACGTGCGGACTTCCTCCGGTGGTTTCGAGATCCACAACCACGAATGTGGTTTCGTGAAGCGGTTGCGTTTCCATAGGAGTTGAAGGCTACGCGACTTATCCGACACTGCTCATTGCAGCGCCAGTCCTAAGGCAAAGATGGCTCCGATTGTGATGGGAAGAGTCTGCATAAGTCCGCGCAAGGTTCCAACGGTTACATCTGCTCCAAAGCGCTTGTGATTAAAGGCACCGAGCACTGAAGCAATGACGGGATAGGTGGATAGCGCACCTGAGATTTTGGGACCCAGGTGAGGCGCAGCAGCACTCAAAGATATGAGCAAAGTGAGCGTTACCAAGATGCGTACCGGTATCTCCCACGGTGGGGGGGAAATTTTCTGCTCTAATGTTCTAGCGGTTGGCCACCGTTTGATAGCGGTAAACCAGATAAGGATCAAGAATGGGGTACTGATCCACGTTGAAACAATTACTTGAGTTACCAAAAATCCGGTTACCAGGCAAGAAAGTGTGCCGATCGTTACTGCTATGTACCAGGAGCTGCGAAGTGCTGCGAAGGCGTACACCCAACAAAAGACCACGAGTGCAATCTGACCCAGTAGAACTCCGTGTGTCGTGTGGCCAGCGAACGAGAGCCCTTCTTGCAGAGCGATGATGAAGATGAAAGGACCCGTAGTAATTGGAAGACCAATTAACCATCCTCCAAAACGGTCTCCGAACCTGCGCTGAAGGTAACTGACGGAAAGAACAATCACGGGAGCCATCGCTACCTTGAGGAGGAAGAGGGCTGTAAACATCAAGGTAGACGATACCCGAGCCAACGACTTAGATAGGGGAATGGCTACAAATAGCGCACCTGTTGGATGGCTCGAAGATTATTTTGTCACTGGTGGCGATCGAAAAGATGTTGGAATTATCTTCGTTCACGGATTCACAGGCTCTCCAGCGTCGATGCGCCCTTGGGCCGCATTCTTTGAGGAACTCGGTTACACCATTTCGGTACCAAGGTTGCCGGGTCACGCCACCGACTGGAAAGATTTGAATAGAGTGAAATGGCAAGAGTGGCCAGCGCGAGTTCAAGTTGAAGTGGATAGCTTGAAGAAAATTTGTCGGAAGGTTTTTGTCTTTGGTTTATCTATGGGTGGAGGAACCACGCTCAATATTGCGGAAAATAATGAACTAGCTGGTATCTGTTTAGTTAATCCCATGATTCATATTCCAGGTAACCTCATCAAGTTGGCACCCCTATTGGCACTCATTCAACCTGGTCGTTCTTCGGTTGGGGATGATATTAAAAAACCCGGTGTCACCGAATGGGGTTATGACGTACTTCCCACAAAGGGAGTGGTGCAACTCAATAAGATGTTAAAAGTAACTCGCGCCAATTTATCTAAGGTAAAATGCCCCGCTCTCCTCTTTCATAGTGTGGATGACCATGTACTGCCGATTTCGAATTCCAATATCATCATGACGGAGATCGAGAGTATCTCGGGGCAACGTATTGAGTTAACAAATAGTTATCATGTGGCTACCATGGATTTTGATGCTCCTTTAATATTTGCTAACTCACTTGCTCATGTAGAGCACTGGAGTTAAATCGAAATCGTTTCTTGATGTGAAGTAATGGATTCCATAAAATCCATATCAGGTACGCGCCCAATTCCGAGAGTTTGAGGCACCTCTAAATAACCATCCTGCATAATAAAGGGTTCAGTGATGTCACGTTCATAAAAACGAGATGATGCGGAGGTATCACCTGGAAGAGTAAATCCAGGAAGTGCTGCAAGTGCCACATTCGCTGCTCTGCCAATTCCAGTTTCTAACATCCCTCCACACCAGACTGGGATACCTTCACTGAGGCAGAGGTCGTGAATCTTGACCGCTTCTAAATATCCACCCACGCGACCAGGCTTGATGTTGATCACTGTGGTGGCCTTCATTGCTAGAGCATCCTGCGCCGAACGAAGTGAGATTATTGATTCATCAAGACAAATTGGAGTTGCTACGCGTTGCGAAAGTTGAGCATGACCGATGATGTCATGTTCATCAAGAGGCTGTTCAATCAAGAGCAGTTCAAATTGATCAAGTTTGGCAAGGAGCGCTCCATCTGCACGGGAGTACGCCTGATTTGCATCAACTTGCAGCGGGATTTCTGGCCAGGCGCTACGCACTGCGCTGACTGGTTCGAGATCCCAACCAGGTTCGATTTTCAATTTGATTCGCTTATAGCCCTGCGTAATGTAGCTATTTACCTCTTCAAGAAGTCGATCAATTGAGGGAGCGATTCCAACTGAGACTCCGCAGGGAATTTTGGATTTATTTGCGCCGAGGAAATCGGCCAGGCTCAGGGTCTTACTTCGTAATTCTGCATCCAGGAGCGCAGTTTCAAGTGTCGCCTTTGCCATCGGTGAGCCCAAAAACCCCTGAAGAAGTGGTGCCACCAGTTGTGGTGAGAGTTCTGGAGCAGCAAGAAGGGTCGGGATGAGAAATCGTTTCATCTGGTCTAGGCAGCCCGCCACATATTCAGGAGAATAAACCGGTTCAGACAATGCAACGCATTCAGACCATCCGATGAAGCCATCACTGGTGGTTACCTTGAGCATCAGAACTTCGCGTGCGTATTGAGTTCCGAATGAGGTTCTAAATGGTCGGACCAACGGTAGGTCAATAGTTCTAAGTTCCAACTCGGCGATTATCACATTTACTCCAATACATACTCGTTGAGCGATGAAAACCCTGTAACTTTCTTTCCTGATGCAAAAGCAAGGGTGAAGGCGTCGCGAACTTCAATGCGATATCTCAGATTGAGCTCCACATCTCTTCTCCTGACCTCAACAATATCTTCTGGGAGTGAAATCAGTTGGGCATTTTGTAAGGGATTGATCATTTCGATCCTAGAAATAGGTTTTGGTGTTGAGAGGTCCCAACGCACCATTATCCGATCAGACTCATCTCCATTATTTAATTGATCAGCCATGTTTCCGTAGAAATTTGGAAGATATGAGACCAAATCTGCCCCAAGTTTAAGAATGTTGAATCGAGCGTTCCGTCGGACCAACGGGTCAAAAGTCCAGGTGATAGATGCAAATCCACGTTTCTTTGCCCAACCCCACTGGTGCATTTTCAGCGCTGTTCCTAGCCCTAAATCCCTATGAGATTCAATAAATGCAGTCATATGCGAGTGAAGATGAATCTCTGGTTCAATTGTCGGGAAAGCAAATGAAGCGCCTATTATCTTGGAGCCTTCAAAGACGCCGACCAAATAACTTCCAGCATGAACCATTGCCTGCAATAAATTAGCGGTTATCTGCGTTTCATTTTCAGTTGGCCAGACAGAATCAAAGATCATGCGGGCAAGAAACTGCTCCTGAAGGGTTTGAAGCTCCCGTATCTCAGCCATTTTATGAATGAGAATTAATCGGCGTCTGCACGGTGAGAAGAGTACCTTTCCCTGGTGAACGGATGGTTGTTATTACTAAGAATAGTACCGGCCTTTGCATTGACGGCTTTGTTACTTGCCATTGTTCCCGGACAAGGTGTTGCGATGGTCCTTCGCCAAAGCCTGATTGGTGGGAAGCGAGCAGCTTTTTATTCAATATTCGGGAATTCAACGGGATTGCTTATCTGGGGAGCTATGTCAGGGATAGGCCTTTCAGCGGTCTTTGCTAAATCTCATTTGGCGTTCAATATTCTCAAATATCTGGGGGTTGTATTTTTATTGGGATTAGCCATTCAAACCTTGCTGCAACTCAAGAATGAATTTGGCAAGTTTGATATTGCGGGGAGTGCCAAAACCCGCGCCGTTGCTGCATATCGCCTGGGTTTACTCACAAATCTAACTAATGTGAAAGCGGCGGTCTTTGCGGTTGCATTTATTCCGCAATTTGTGCCCAGGGACTTCTCTTTAGGTTTTGGGATTTTTATTCTTTCGTGTGTTCAAGCAACGGTATCTTTTTCCTGGTACTCAGTTTTGGTTATGGCGGTTGATAAATCGGCCGTTTTTCTGGCTAAACCACGTGTGAGGCGAACATTAACCGGAATTTCTTCAGCCGGCATCATTCTTTTGGCAATTGGTTTGTTCTTAACACATCCTCGATGACACCTGGTTACAGTACTGATGTTAAATATTCAACAACATCAGCACAGCGCCAAGAGCCGTGATGAATTCTGTTTAGCTCCTGCGCACCTGATAAATCCGAACCAAGTGTGAGAAGAGCTGGTTCGCGGTAAGTTCCCCAACGAACTTGTCCCAGTCCAATATTTGCCATGAGAGCGTTGCAGAGACACTTGACGTTCTCTGCTTCAACTGGTGATCCGCCTTTGAATTCATAGGTCTTAATTGGCTCCCCGCTACAGCGATAGCCAATTCCACCATCTGGGCGTTGGAACGGCGAGCGAAGATATCCAAGGTCACATTTGCGATCGCGTGTTCCGTAGATTTCAGGGTCTGTTGCAGTTCCGTTTATCTCCACAACTTTGAATGGGAAACCGGTTGCAGAAGTTTTGGGTTCGGTGCGAATCTCTAGAGTTCCTTCGGTCATTGCAGATAGAACTTCCTTCCGCAGGTCCTCTGTAATCCCCGACTCCTGGGCAAGGGCAAAGAGAGATCCAACTTGAACTCCGACCGCTCCAAGATCTATTGCTTCCTTCACCTTCTGAGGAGTACCAAATCCGCCGGCAAGCCAGAATGGCAAGCCAACCGCTCGGACCTTCTCAATATCCGCAAGATCTTTCTCTGAGAAGAAGACTTGACCGTCTTCGGCCAGATGAGATTTATTTCGTGGTGGTGCGTTATGTCCGCCTGCTGTAGGTCCCTCAATGACAAAACCATCGGGACGAGTTGTCTCATCTCGAGCCAAGTAATTAGCGAGGATGTGCGAAGAGACAATTGCTAGAAATGCAGGGCGTTGGAGTGCGCTGAAATTAACACCCTTAATTATTCTTGGATCAAAGGCCAAGGGATGAGAAGTATGAGAATTTTCGACTTTAATCTTGAAACTTACCTTTATCCCAGTAAGTAAATCGGTGATCAATTGAGGGATATCTGCTGGTATTCCAGCTCCCATCAAAATGTAATCAACGTCTGCCAAAATTGCTCCGAAAACAGACGCTGGCGTAGCAAGTTGAATCTTCTCCAAGAAATTAATTCCAATGAAACCATCTGTATTTTTCTTAGCGAGAGTAACCTCAACAAAATTGGCAGCTATCAAAACTTTTTGAGCAAAAGGTGTTGGGGTGATACTCAACTTCGGTACATCTAAGTAACTGGTGGTCTCTGCTTTACCGCCGTTAATAAAGAATCGGGTAAGAATCTCAGCGACACATTCTTGATCTGGGAATTTTGAAAGGGCCCACCGCAGATCACCCGTCACATCTCCATCTTGAAGTTTGCGGGCAAAGACGGAGTCCACCGCAGTACCGGAAACAACACCAAGTTGCCCCAAATTTGCGACTGCGTTTGCCATCTCCACGGATGAAACACCTATACCCATGCCACCTTGAATGATGACCGGTAATTCTAAATTTGCGCGTCTATTCACTCGTAAAACCTAAGTGTTGTATTGGGACGTACTGATTGGTAGGGGTAGAGCCAGCACTCAATTGCCTTGGAGATCTTTCTTCGTTGCCAATTTAGCAATCAAACTCTCTTTTACTATCGGCCACTCTGCGGCGAGAATTGAAAAAAAAGCGGAATCTCTCCAAGTTCCATCTGGCCTGCGCATGTGATGCCGCAGAATTCCTTCTGGTTTTGCACCTAGTCTTAAGATTGCAGTCTTGGAACGTTCGTTGAGTGAATCTGTTTTTATTGTTACCCGTTCAACTTTCCTTATTTCGAAGGCATCTTGGAGCATAAGTAATTTGCATTCAGTATTTACAAATGATCTCCAGAAAGGTCGAGCATAAAAAGTTGATCCAATCTCTAAGGAATTATGAGTGGGGTTAAGGTCCAAGAAGGAGGTTGTACCGATTGCGCGACCAGAACCCTTCAACACTACCGCGAAGGGAATGCGAATACCTAAGAGGCCCTCCTCTAAGAAACGCTCCATGATTTCAGTAAAATCTAAACGTGATTGAGGCGTTGCGTAGGCTAACCATCGATAAATCTCTGGATCACTGCCTATCTCATTATACAAATCTGGAATTCTCTCCCGAGTTAGCTGTTCTAATATAAGGCGGTCCGATTCCACCTGCTCAGGGTAATGGTCAGCACCTTCGATTTAAGGGATAATCGTGTTATGACACAACTTTCAACCTTAAAAACTTTCCTTTGGTACAACGATGGTTTGCATGATGCGCTTAATTTTTACAAATCAACATTTGGAGAGCAGATGCAAGTGGAGCAGCGCCATCTTTACGACACTCACCTCTTCACGGCTGATTTTTCGATTTATCGACATGAGTTCATCGCAATGAACACACCTGGGGGAGATAGATTTAATAATTCAATTTCACTTCACATTCAAGTAGATGGCCAACCTGAAGTTGATCGATTATGGGACGCCATCACAAGTAATGGAGCTCCTGGATTATGCGGTTGGTGTACCGACAAGTGGGGAATCAACTGGCAAGTGACTCCATTTCAAATGGGAGAATACCTAGGGCATTCCGATCGCGCCAAGGCGGAAGAGAACATGGGGATTTTGCGCCAGATGACCAAAATTCAACTATCACAGTTCGTAAAGTAGTTTCTGCGATTCGCGCTGATAGTAACTGCATGAATTCTCAATTGTTTATTAAAGGTAAACGAGGTGGAGCTGTCGCTTCAACAATCTTCCTAGTAATTTTCTTTACTCTTTTCTCACTTCTAGGAAGCGTCTTTCTCTCTGTTGGTGTTGGTAATCCTGTCAATAAGGCAACTAGTTCTCTTCTTTCAAGTCCCACATTTAAATCTGATGCTGGTCAGTATTTTGTGTCAAAAGCGTTACAGACTGCTACGGGCGATGAGCGCGCTCTTCTATTAAAGATGGGTGCGCAGATTTCGGGGACGGTCACAAATCTTTTGAGCAATCCAATTTTGCAACAATATCTCAATCAGATATCAGATGTTGCCTATCGTTATTACTTGACTAATGCCAAAAATTCTCAGTCCATTGACGTTAGACCGCTCCTTCAACTTGCACTTCTAGGATTTGAATCGGTAGATCCCCAATTTTCTAAATTGGATAATGAGCTTGCAAAGATCAAGCCGATTAAACTCGTTCCACAGAAATATGGTCGCAAATTATTCCAAATTAAATCGACTCTTCTACTTGCACTGTTAGCGCTCTTTCTCTTATCTCTCATTTCCTTCTTTATTTATCTGCGTTTTGCCAAGACATGGAAGGGCGTATTCAAGACTTCTGGAATTATTCTGCTGATTGAAGGGGTGCTTTTGGTATGCGTGAATGCCATTGCGAAGACTATTGTAAATCAGCAAGTAAAATCTGTTTCCAATTCCTTGGCACGTGAGGCAATACCGACTGTTGCCCAAAGCTTTTTATCGACTTTGATGAATGTTGGATTGGTGGAACTTATTGTTGGATTAATTCTCTTGTTACTCTCTTATATCAAGAGTTTAGAGAGAGTGGATGTACA
>JAYTQV010000076.1:0-3963 GCA_043746515.1 Actinomycetes bacterium
AACAAATTCAAAAGCAAGTTGAAGCAGTCCAAGCAGCCCAGCAGGTGGGTACTTCTACGGAAATAGATTGGCAAAATTACCTGATTTCTGTTCAGTCCACTCTTCCACCCAATGTCACACTTGACTCGGTAAACATTGACTCTGCCACGCCTTTTACCAGTTATGCGCAAGCAAGTGTTCCACTGCAAGGTGCGCGCATAGCAACATTGAGTTTCACTGCCATTAGCTCTACCCTCCCCCAAGTTCCACAATGGCTGATTGCCCTATCGACCCTTAAGGGTTTCGCTGATGCCAACCCAGGGTCAGTTATGCGCAATGAAACTGGAACATACGCCGTTAATATCATCATGCACATCAATCAGGCCGCCTTTTCGAATCGGTTTGCATTGGCGGTGAAATAGCCATGACCAAGGGCCGGCTCTGGATTATCGGGACGATTCTGTCCATATTTGTGTTGATGAGTGGTGGCTGGGTACTTGGCATCGCGCCGCAACTGGCGATTGCCACATCAGCCAACGCCGATCGCGCGAACGCGATTATTTCAAACCAGAGGAATCAACTCCTGCTGGCGAGGTTGAAGAGTGACTATCAAAATATAGATGCGCTGAAAAATCAGTTATTGGCGCTTCGTCAAGCCGTTCCGCCAAAGGAGGATATCCCTTCCTTTGTTACTGAACTAAATACGTTGTCGGCGGTGAACAAGGTGACTTTGAAATCACTCACAGTTAGTGATGCAAAGCCATACACCCCGACTACGCAGATTTCATCAGCTGGAGCAAGCACCACTTCGGGCGCACCGCAGACAAATCCCAGAATCACTTCAGCGAATTTTGTCGTTGTCCCGGTCCAAATTACTGTCACCGGAAATTATGGGCGTGTTTTGAGTTTCGTCAATGACGTGCAGATGGGTCAAAGACTTGTTCTCGTCTCATCCCTAACTACCACTGGTGCAACCAATTCAAAAGGCGTGAAGGGCAGTCCGAGCACCACTGCGGGCTCGCAGAAGGTTGATTCAACAATTGGGGGATTCATTTACGTATTACTGAGCTAACTAGTGCGATTAAGGGAGAAGCCCTTCACTTCTAGCTGCATGGTACAGATCCATACGAGTGCGGGCATCAAGCCCAGTGGCATCATATTTCGCCCGTACCCTGTCAAGATATTCCTTAACTGTGGAGGGGGCTAGTCCCATGCGGCGGGCTACAGTTTCCAGTTTCAACCCTGATGCATAAAGTACTAAAGCCTTTCGCTCTTGATTTGAGAGATTTACGCGTCCGGTTTTAATTGAGGCGATTGCCCCCGCGACCTCAGGCGACATCCAGTCGCCTCCCAGCATTACAGCATCGATCGCTTCTTTGAATTGAGCGTCATTTGCACGTTTGGACATGTAACCGTGCGCACCTGAAATCATTACGGATTGAATTGTTTCGGCCTGCCCAAGGGCTGAGACAACAAGGATGCGCGCACCCTTAGCGGCAATGATTGCGACAACCTCTGCTGCAGATCTGTTGTCGCCCAAGTCTAAATCTACAATCGCAACAGTGTTCGCGTCGCAAAATTCAGCAGCGGCTATTACATCTTTACCCTCGTAAGCAATTTGGTCGTTGGGATAAAGTCCGCGGATCTGTCCGACCAATGCCGATAGCAACAATGGGTGATCTTCCAAAATAACAAATGACACAGACTCTCCTCTCGTCAACCTAGCCTAGCAACCAAGTCCATAACCTAAACTCTCTTCATGATTGCGCCACACTGGATACTCAGGAGATGAAGATCTCCAAGTTCGGCCAGCAAACGCCGAACCAGCCGACATGGGCAACACAATTGGAGCAGGTCAAACTCGCCCTTGCGCGAGCTACTTTCACCTTGTGCTGGGCGCCATCATTGGTGTTGGCGGTAATCAATTGGAAAGCCGGTAAGGCGGGTTTGCCTTACCTCTTAGTTCTTGCGCTCATCGTATGGTACTTGCTGGAATATTTTGTCCCTCGAAAGCAGGGCAACACAGTATCGATTTTGTTTGCGAGCCTTATCTTGTTTGTTCCACTATGGGAATCTGGCACCCATCCGCAGATTTGGTATGCCGTCAATTTGTCTGGCGTCGCGACAGTAGTGCTCGCGGCGTTCTATAAGGCCTGGCCGCTCTCGCTTCTATACATCGGTCTTTCAACATTAATTGAACACTTTGTCATAGTTAGCCAATCAAGTAATTCTACAACGACCGGAGTTTACTGGTTAAACGGCTGGGTAACTCCCCTTTGGGTATTTCTCCTTGGATCATTCGTGGGATTCGCATTTCATGGGTTGGAAGAAACATTTACTCAAGAAGATCGAATCGCTGAATCTATGGAGACTCTTAAAGCCAGAGATGCGATTAGGCATGCTCTTGCTGAAGAACATTCGTCTCAAAGGCGACGACTTCATGAGACCGTTTTAAATACACTCGCAACGTTAGTACGAAAGAACACGGGCGAAACTGAACCACTTCTCAATCGCCTGAGGAGTGAAATCGCTGAGGCGCGTTTCTACCAGGGTCTTGTCGCACCAACATCGATGTCGGCGATTATCGATTCAGCGCTACCCACACTTGTTTCAGGAGACCCGAAGATTGATATTAAGAGTGGTGAAGATATTTTGCTTCCCCAGAAGATTGCTCGGGATGTCCGCGATGCGTTGGCCGAACTCATTCTCAATGCTGTGCGACATTCAAGCGGTAGCAAGGTACTTATCTCGTGGGAGCATAAGGAGAATAACCTAGTAATTAAAGTGCATGACGACGGTGTCGGACTTTCGCAAAAAACCAGCAAAGGCTTAGGCCTGGGTCAAATATTGCCCGAAATACTTGCCGATCGACGTGCAAAAATGAGTATCTCAGCGGGCCAGGAAACTGGCACCGCGATTGAATTACTTATTCCACTTGAAGAAGAAGTGGATCAGCCGGCGGTTTCCCACACTCCACCGCACTCATTGTTTGAAATGTTTGATTCGGTCGGGCGCATTCTTCTCGCTGCCCCGGCACTCGCAGTCGCGGGACTTAGTTGGTGGCTTGTTGGTCCATACAGCCCTAAGCCCATTCTCATCGGATTATTGATCATCCATGTCGTATCCGTTCTCATTGCCTCCACGAATCCACGAGCGAGGGGCGCTTGGCTCTTGATTGTCGTGGGGCTCGTTGCAGGACTACTAACCGTCACAGTAATTTCGAGTAATGCCAATGCCTGTCAAAACATAGGCCAGTTGAGATGGGCTGCAAACTTTCTTTGCAGCAGTACGAGTATTGGAGCCGTTTTCTACGTGCCTCGAAGACTGCGTCTCAACTTCGTCGCCGCCACAATTATCGTTCTATACATGATGGCGTTCTTATTGCCGCAATCATGTTCGGACGCGCTTGTTGCACCATCAAGTGCACTCTTGGCCTTCTTCTTGGTGCTGATTACACTTTGGCGTCAGAGCAACAGATGGCGCGCGAGTTTGAGGGTGAGTAAAGCAAGAAGTGCCGAACTCACCCGTCGTCGCATTGAGAGGAAAATTGATGCCGACCGCGCTGAGCAGTGGTTCTCTGCCATGGAATATCTAGATCGATTCGCCAAATCTGCCACAAGCGGTTCCCTTGTTGAAACTGATCTACAAAAACAAGCGCATATCGAAGAAGCTCGGCTTCGTGCGCGAATTCAATTGGATCCTTTTGTGACTGGCGGTTTTGCTCAACTGGCAATTGATCTAGTTAATGTGGCGGCGACTCACAAATGGACTCCATCGGTGACCGTTGTTGAGGCGCTGGCCGATTCACAACCAGTTTCAAGCGAGGTTCGCCGCGCGATGACCGAGGCTTTCGCTGGAATTGAGACCGGGATGTGCCAAATAACTCTTTATCTTGACGATGACGAGGAGTGCCTGACCGTGGTCTCCTCGTGCCTCGAGCTCCAAGAGGCCGCGGTCACCATCGGCAGCGGGCTTCGAGGCGGA
>JAYTQV010000077.1:0-17154 GCA_043746515.1 Actinomycetes bacterium
GATCAAGAAAAATCAAACAACGGCTGATGGCAAAGTTTCGTTAGAAAGAATTGAGTGCAACGCGGCTTGTGACTATGCACCGGTAGTTATGGTGAATTGGGAGTTTTTCGATAATCAAACTCCAGCATCAGTTAATGAACTCGTGGATGCGGTGCGCGCTGGCAATCCTCCCGCACCAACTCGTGGACCAAAGAGTTTGCGTACCTGGAAGGAGAACTCGGCAGTACTCGCTGGAATCTCCGATGGGTTAGCTGATGAAGGAGTTCAAGCCGGAGAGCCAACTCTTCTTGGACTCAACATTGCGCAGGCCATGCAGACGCGAGGAACCAAATGACCACTCTTAGCCCCGTTCTTTCGGCCCATTGGAACGATTCTGATTCCTTTACCATCGCTGGATACAAGCGCCATGGTGGATATGACGCTCTCGCTAAATCCCTTCAATCCACACCAGATGAGGTAATTGCGCTTATCAAAGAGTCAGGTTTACGTGGACGTGGTGGGGCCGGGTTTCCAACTGGAAACAAGTGGAGTTTTATTCCGCAAGGAGATAACAAGGCGCACTATCTTGTTGTTAATGCCGACGAATCTGAACCTGGTACCTGTAAAGATATGCCTTTGCTTCTGGCCAATCCACATTCCCTCATTGAAGGAATCATTATTGGTTCTTACGCAATCCGCGCCAACCATTCATTTATCTATCTTCGCGGTGAAGTTGTCCATGTCTATCGCCGGGTTTTAAAAGCGATAGAAGATGCATATGCAGCAGGGTTGCTTGGCAAAAATATTTTGGGAAGTGGATTTGATTTAGAACTCACCCTACATGCCGGTGCAGGTGCCTACATTTGTGGTGAAGAGACCGCGCTCCTTGATTCACTCGAAGGTTATCGTGGGCAACCACGATTGCGTCCACCATTTCCTGCTATTGCTGGTCTTTATGCCATGCCAACAGTTGTAAATAATGTGGAGTCCATTGCATCTGTTCCAGCCATCATTAGTAATGGAGTGGAGTGGTTCCAAGCTATGGGAACCGAGAAGAGCAAAGGGTTCACGCTCTACTCACTCTCTGGTCACGTCACCAACCCCGGACAATTTGAAGCACCACTAGGGATTACCTTGCGCGAGATTTTGGAGATGGCAGGTGGAGTTCGCGCTGGTCACCAACTCAAATTCTGGACACCTGGAGGTTCTTCTACTCCTATGTTTACCGCCGAACATTTAGATGTTCCACTTGATTACGAAGGGGTATCTGCCGCGGGTTCGATGCTTGGAACCAAGGCTCTACAAATATTTGATGAGACGACATGCGTAGTGCGTGCAGTGCTGCGTTGGGTTGAGTTCTACAAACACGAATCATGCGGAAAGTGCACTCCCTGCCGCGAAGGTACCTGGTGGTTGGTGCAGATGCTTAAGGATTTAGAGGCAGGTAAGGGAAGCGCTGCCGACCTTGAGAAGCTACTTGATCTTTGTGACAACATTGCAGGTCGATCTTTCTGTGCTCTTGCAGATGGCGCGGTCTCACCCATCATCTCCTCCCTCAAATATTTCCGTGACGAGTACCTGCTGCATCAAAGCAACGGTGGTTGCCCTTTCAATCCGTTTGCCTCAACTCTCTTTGAAATCTTTGAAACTGCGGGTGCATAAATGACGCCGGAGCAAGCAGTAACAGCCGTGGAAACAGTTCTAGCCATTATCGATGGTGCCGAAGTTACCGTTCCTAAAGGCACTTTGATTATTCGTGCCGCCGAGCAACTCGGTATCGCAATTCCACGGTTCTGCGATCACCCCCTTCTTGCCCCAGCAGGTGCCTGTCGCCAATGCTTGGTGGATGTAGAGATCAACGGTCGCGCCTTTCCCAAGCCACAAGCTTCGTGCACCATGCCTGTCGAAAATGGAATGGTTGTAAAGACTCAACTCACCTCTCCTGTTGCTGCTAAGGCACAAGAAGGCATTATGGAGTTCTTGTTAATCAATCATCCGTTGGACTGTCCGATCTGCGACAAAGGTGGAGAGTGTCCACTTCAGAATCAAGCCATGTCTGCTGGTCGTCCAGAGTCACGCTTTGAAGGAGAGAAGCGCACCTTTGAGAAGCCAATAAATATTTCATCTCAAGTGCTTCTTGACCGTGAGCGTTGCGTATTATGTGCCAGATGTACGCGTTTCTCTAATGAGATTGCGGGAGATCCATTTATTACCCTCAATGAACGTGGCGCTTTACAACAAGTTGGTATCTATGAAAGTGACCCTTTTGAGTCTTATTACTCTGGTAACACTGTTCAGATCTGTCCGGTTGGCGCTTTAACAGGAGCTTCTTATCGTTTCCGCGCACGTCCCTTTGATTTAGTCTCTATTAATTCTGCTTGTGAACATTGCGCATCCGGTTGCGATCTGCGCACAGATGTACGCCGCGGCAAGACGCTACGTCGTTTGGCTGGCGATGATCCTGCTGTTAACGAAGAGTGGAATTGCGACAAGGGTCGTTGGGCATTTAAATATTTAACTTCTCGCGAGCGAATAAAAACTCCTCTCATTCGAGGGGCAGATGGGGAACTTCATGAGGCATCCTGGCCCGAAGCGATCGCTGCAGCTGCCGCTGGACTTAAGTCGAAGCGTGTTGGTGTGCTCGCGGGTGGACGCCTAACTCATGAAGATGCATACGGTTACTCGAAATTTGCGCGCGTTGCCCTGGGGACAAATGATATTGATTTCCGAGCTCGCCCCCATTCTGATGAGGAACGAGATTTCCTAGCCGCAGTTGCTCTTGATCTCACTACAACTTATGCAGATATTGATAAGGCAGATCATGTTGTTCTTCTCAGTTTTGAACCTGAAGAAGAGTCGCCGATTGTCTTCTTGCGTATCTACCGTCATGTGCGAAAGCGCGGTTTGGTAGTCACAAGCGATGCACCACTTGTTAGTCGCGGAAGTAAGAAATTAAACGCTCGTTTAGTCAGTGGAGTCAGTGAGATCACGGAACTTACCGCGAGTAGCGTCATCATTATTGGCGAACGCGCAGCCGAATCGCCGGGCACGCTCTCAATGGCTCGCGATCTTGCCCTTTCGACTGGTGCAAAGTTGGCGTGGATCCCACGTCGTGCCGGCGAACGGGGTGCACTTGCAGCTGGCGCCATTGGAAATCTATTACCAGGTGGGCGACCAGTTTCAGATGCTGTGGCTCGAGTGGATCTGCAAAGCGCTTGGGGAGTTTCATCTCTTCCAAGTGAGGTCGGTCGATCCACTTCAGAGATTTTAAACGCTCTTACTACCGACTCTCTCGATGCAGTAGTCGTTGGTGGCGTTGATCCGATGGATATCTCAGCCCATGCTCTGAACCAACTACTCAATACCTTTGTAGTTTCACTCGAAATTACACATAGTTCGGTGACAGGCATTGCAGATGTGGTGTTACCAGTCGCAGCCGTTATTGAGAAGAGTGGTTCTTACTTAGATTGGCGAGGCAGCGTCCGCCACTTTGATAAGGGTGTTGAAGATATTGATCTACGTAGCGATGTTCGTATTCTTTCTATCTTGGCAGATGCCCTTGACGCTCCGATTAACTTACCTACGGTGAGCGCCACCGCCAAAGAGATCGCATCCATTGGCACTTGGGATGGTTCAAAGCCACCATTTGTAGCACGTGCCGTGGCATCGGAGCAGAGCTCTGAGAGCACCGAGTACATATTGGTCTCATGGAGATTCTTGCTCGACCTAGGCACTCTGCAACAGGGTGAAGTCAATCTCGCTGGTACAGCTAAAGAGGCGAGAGCGCATATTTCAGCTGCAACAGCCATGAAATTAGGTGTGGATGAATCAGATTTTGTAGTGATCTCAACAGATCGGGGATCGATTGAGTTACCAGTTTCAATCCGTGTCATAGCCGATAATTTGGTATGGGTTCCACGCAACTCCGAAGGCTCCCAAGTAATCCCTTCCCTTGGGATTACAGGTGGAGCGGTAAAGGTGGTTAAGCGATGAGTACCGCAACGTTGATTGGCCAAGATCCCGGTTGGTTGATTGTGGTGAAGGCGCTTTTGATTTTTGTCTTCTGTGTGGTCGCTACCCTGATGGCGGTATGGGGAGAGCGTCGCATTGTTGCTCGCATGCAAATGCGCCTTGGACCTAACCGTGTTGGAAAGTTTGGTTTGCTGCAATCACTCGCCGACGGTGTGAAGCTGGCCCTGAAAGAGGATTTAATTCCCGCGGCGGCGGACAAGATCGTATTTATTATCGCTCCAATTATTTCTGCAACAACTTGTTTTATGGCTTTTGCAGTAATTCCCTTTACCGGAAGAGTCACCCTCTTTGGACATAAGACCGCGATTCAGTTGACCGATCTTCCTGTCAGTGTTCTCTACATATTAGCGATCGCATCCATTGGTGTTTATGGAATTGTCTTGGCTGGGTGGTCCTCTGGTTCCACATATCCATTACTAGGTGGTCTTCGTTCAAGCGCCCAAGTTATCTCCTACGAAGTTGCGATGGGCCTCTCACTCGTCGCGGTCTTTATTTATTCTGGAAGTATGTCGACCTCTGAAATCGTGGCTGCGCAACATCATTGGTGGTTCTCAGTAATTTTGTTCCCATCTTTTGCTATTTATGTTATTTCTATGGTGGGCGAGACCAACCGCGCACCTTTCGATTTAGCCGAAGCCGAAGGTGAGTTAGTCGGCGGATTCCATACCGAGTACTCCTCCCTTAAATTCGCACTCTTCTTCTTGGCTGAGTACGTAAATATTGTTGCAGTATCGGCGCTTGCCACAACTTTATTTATGGATGGATACCATGCACTTCCCGGTCTGACATTTACCGAAAGCTGGCTGGGTGGATGGTTCACGCTCTTCTGGTTTGTCGGAAAAGTTGTCGCATTCTTCTTCCTCTTCGTTTGGCTACGCGGCTCTTTGCCTCGTCTGCGCTATGACCAATTTATGAAATTTGGGTGGAAAGTTCTCATCCCAACGAGCTTGGTCTGGATATTGATTCTCGCTACTTTGCGTGTCATGTCAGAACGTGCTGTGAGCAGACTTATCGTGATTGGATTTAGCGTTGGCGTGGTTCTTTTCGTTGTACTGGTAACCACCTTGTATGACAGATCGGTTGCCAAGATCAAAGCCTCTACCGCTTTAGGAGAAATGCCAGAGCCATCGTTCCCGGTTCCAGCCCTTCCCAATCAGCCAGATCACTATCGTATTTCCATTCCTTTTGAACCTGAATTTTCTGTAGAAGCGGAGAGCCAGAATGGCTGATGAGGCAAAGAGTTTCTCCCAACAACTTCTTGGATTCTGGGTGACGTTCGCCACCATGTTTAAGAAGGTCAATACGGTGCAGTACCCAGAGGTTAAAGAGCCAACTGCAGAACGATTTCATGGACGCCATCAACTCAACCGTTATGAGGATGGACTTGAGAAGTGCATCGGGTGTGAATTGTGTGCCTGGGCATGTCCTGCTGACGCCATCTATGTAGAAGGCGCGGATAACGCTGACGATAATCGTTTCTCTCCGGGAGAGCGTTATGGCCAGGTCTATCAAATCAATTACTTGCGTTGCATTTTTTGTGGCCTCTGTATCGAGGCTTGTCCCACCCGAGCGCTCACCATGACGAATGAATATGAGCTCGCCGATAATGATCGCGCGAAACTTATCTTTGAAAAGGAAGATCTGCTCGCCCCTTTACGTCAAGGGATGATCTCTCCTCCGCATCCCATGTATCCAGATTCATCGCACCTTAATTACTACAAGGGTGAGATCACAGGATCACATCCATCACAGCAGCCCGAGGAGCAGAAATAAAATGCTGCACTCCTCTTTTCATTCATTACATTCATTGTTTTTCGCGCTTACTGCTGGGCGTACCGCCACCCCGGAGGCGGTGCAATTTTGGATTCTGGCCCCACTGGCAGTAGCAGCGGCGTTGGGAATTCTCTTAGCTAAAAAAGCAGTCCACTCCGCACTCTTAATGGCTTGGGTAATGGTTACTTTGGCTATCTTTTACATTGCAGAAGATGCGTTATTTCTTGGCATCGTGCAGATCGTTGTATATACCGGAGCGGTCATGATGCTCTTCCTATTTATTCTTATGTTGGTTGGTGTTGATAGCTCGGAATCATTCGCGGAGAATCTCAAAGGTCAACGTATTCCGGCGGTAGTGGCAGCGATCGGTCTCTGCGGTTTGATCGTATCGCTACTTGGTCGCGCGAGTGTCGCGCCTTCCGTCGGACTCAAGAGCGCAAATGCTGATGGCAATGTCCAAGGTCTCGCTAAGTTGTTGTTCACGCAGTATGTATGGGCATTTGAAGTTGTATCAGCGCTATTGATAACGGCCGCACTCGGAGCCATGGTCTTGGCTCACTCCCAAAAAGTTCGCTCCCCATTTGCACAACGCGACCTATCTATTGCACGTTTTAGAAAGAGCAGTTTGGCGGATGCCACTGGATTTCCAGCTCCCGGAGTCTTTGCTCGTCATAACGCGGTTGATGTTCCTGCGCTCTTACCGGATGGTTCACCGGCTCCAACCTCGGTTTCACAAACCTTACGTTCTCGCGGCGACATAATTACTAGTTCTGGCTTTGCCTTGGAATCTTTGGAAGAGCAGGAAGATTAAATGGATATCTCTAACTATCTCTACCTCTCGGTCATTTTATTTAGCATCGGCGCCCTTGGCGTCTTGATTCGACGCAATGCCATCGTTATTTTTATGTGCATCGAACTTATGCTCAATGCCTCCAATTTAGCCTTGGTAACTTTTTCTCGAATTAATGGGAATTTAGATGGTCAAGTCGCATCATTTTTTACCATGGTTGTTGCCGCCTGCGAAGTAGTTGTTGGACTAGCAATTATCGTGACTATTTACCGCTCCCGCCGATCGGCATCAGTTGATGATGCCAGTTTGTTGAAGAACTAATGAGAACTAGCAGCCAGGTAGTCCTACTTATCGCTCTTCCTCTATTTAGTGCGGGGTTGCTCCTGCTCCTTGGTCGGATCGCTGATAAGTGGGGACATCTTCTTGCCACACTCGTGTCTGCCTCAACTTTTGTAATTGGCCTTTCCGAGTTCTTCTCCATGCACTCTCACGCAGGAGCGAACCGAGCGGCTACGCAAAAGTTATTTGAGTGGATCTCAGTTGGAACGTTGCATGTAGATGCTTCCTTATTGCTTGACCAACTTTCTATCTGTTTCGTGCTCTTAATAACTGGTGTGGGAACTCTTATTCATATCTATTCCATTGCGTACATGGATCACGATAAAGATCGCCGTCGCTTTTTTGCCTACCTCAATCTTTTCATTGCAGCGATGTTGCTCTTGGTATTAGGTGACTCTTATCTCAACCTATATGTGGGATGGGAAGGTGTGGGTTTAGCTTCCTACCTGCTCATTGGATTTTGGAATCAGAATCCTGCTTATGCGGTTGCCGCTAAGAAGGCCTTTATTGCTAATCGAATCGGTGATGTCGGACTTTCACTTGCGATCATGATCTCCTTTACGCAATTTGGAACCGTGAGTTTTGCTGGAGTTCAATCAGGGGCGCCACATGCATCGCCTGCAGCTCTGACTGCGATTGGTGCAATGCTTCTGCTCGCAGCAGCTGGAAAGTCTGCTCAGTTCCCCTTGCAATCCTGGTTGGGTGATGCGATGGCTGGTCCAACCCCGGTGTCTGCGCTAATTCATGCGGCAACCATGGTGACCGCCGGTGTCTATTTAATAACTCGCTCCAATTTTATTTTCGACGCTTCATCTACCGCGCGCATACTCGTTGTTACCGTTGGTGTGATCACACTGCTCTTTGGAGCGATTGTGGGTACCGCGAAAGATGATATTAAGAAAGCGCTAGCTGCCTCCACTATGTCGCAGATTGGTTACATGATCTTGGCTACGGGCCTAGGTCCAGTCGGTTACGCCTTTGCGATCATGCATTTACTGACACATGGTTTTTTCAAGGCTGGAATGTTCTTGGGTGCCGGTTCGGTCATGCATGGCACAGATGATGAGGTGAATATGCGTAGATATGGCGGGATTGCGAAGCTGATGCCAATTACCGCAGTTACCTTTGGCTTGGGCTACTTAGCTATTCTTGGAATTCCACCTTTTGCTGGTTTCTACTCCAAAGACAAAATCATAGAGACAGCCTTCAACCAAGGCGGGGGCAAAGGAGTTATTTTAGGAGGTGCAGCGCTGCTAGGTGCAGCTATCACTGCTTTCTATATGACGAGAGTTGTTGTGATGACTTTTGCTGGTGCAAGGCGATGGAAAGATGGAGTGCATCCGCACGAGAGTTCAATTCTTATGTGGGGTCCGATGGTGGTTCTGGCAATCGGATCGGTGGCTTCTGGATTCTTGTTGAATGCCGGTAGTTCACTAGTTAATTGGTTGCAACCAGTTGTGAATTCATCGCATATTTCTGGTGGCAAGGAGTTGATGAAACCTTTGGTTGTCTCCCTACTTGCCCTTGCGGTGGTCTTAGTCGGTGCTGGATTTGCCATTGTGAAATACCGCACTGTCCCAGATGTTGCCCCAGCAGATGTATCAATCTTTACCAAAGCAGCGCGTGCAGATCTTTATCAAGATGCTCTCAATGATGCGATCTTAGTCAAGCCTGGCTCCATACTTACTGAAGGCTTAGTTGCTACCGATCGTAACTTTATCGATGGGGGTGTTCGATTTGTTGGTTGGCTCCTACAGGAAGTTTCAGATGTTTTGCGTAAACTTCAAAATGGATATGTCCGTTCATACGCACTTATCATGTTTTTTGGAGTCTTTATCGGAGCAGTAATTCTCTGGGTGGTTACTGCATGAACCTTTTGACGATCACAATTATTCTTCCCATAGTTGGAGTTCTTGGTCTCGCTCTCCTGCCTAGCGAAAATACCAAGGTAATTAAATTTGTCGCACTCGGTACCTCTGTAATTGCTCTGGTCGTCTCGCTCTTGATGCTCACTAAATATAAATTTGGAATGACTGGATTCCAACTTGTTGAGTCACATTCGTGGATCAAGTTATTTAATATCAATTATGCAATAGGAATAGATGGTTTAGCACTTGTCTTGATCTTGCTCACTACAGTTTTAGTGCCGATAGTGATAGTTGGCGGTTGGAACGAAGCCGAAGAAGGCCGCTGGAGTGTTAAAACTTTTTATATATTGATCTTGATTCTAGAAACATTCATGGTCGCCGTTTTTGCTGCGACCGATATTTTCCTTTTCTATGTAATTTTTGAAGCGATGTTGGTTCCTGTTTACTTCCTTATTGGAGGTTATGGACGCGGTGAGCGAGCAGCAGCTGCGCTCAAGTTCTTGCTCTACAGCCTTTTTGGCGGTCTTCTTATGTTGGCCGCTGTGATTGGAATCTATGTTCTTTCGGTTCATGCTGGCAATGGAACATTTGATGTTACGGCACTTTCGCATTTGACAATTGGCCATGTAGCGCAGGATTGGTTATTCCTTGGGTTCTTTATCGCCTTTGCAATTAAGGCTCCGCTCTTTCCATTTCACACCTGGCTACCTGGGGCCGCTAAATCAGCCTCCCCTGGAACTTCAATTTTGGTTCTAGGGGTTCTAGACAAAGTTGGAACCTACGGGATGATCCGCTTCTGCCTTACCCTCTTCCCCGCGGCAACCAAGACTTTTGCTCCGTACATTATTGTGCTGGCTCTCATCTCGATTATTTATGGGGCGTTCCTTGCGATTGGACAGAGGGATCTCAACTCTTTGATCGCCTTTACCTCTATCTCGCACTTTGGATTTATTGTGCTCGGAATATTTGCGCTTACCAGTCAAGGAATTACTGGCGCCTCTCTTTATATGGTCAACCACGGATTTTCTACAGCTGCACTCTTCTTAGTGGGTGGATGGATGGTGCAGCGACGCAAATCAACACAGATTGAAGACTTTGGGGGCTTGCAGCGCATAACTCCAGTTATGGCGTGGTGCTTCTTCATCGCAGGCTTATCAGCACTGGCACTTCCTGGACTATCTAGTTTTGTGAGTGAGTTCTTAGTATTGATCGGCACCTTCACACGGTACCCAGCCGCAGCAGTAATTGGAACTCTCGGCATCGTGCTCGCTGCACTCTATGTTCTTATCCTGGTTCAGCGTTCATTGCACGGACCACTTAAAGAGGGCAATGAAGATACGCCTGATCTTAATTGGCGTGAGAAATTAGCCATTGCTCCAGTTATTGTTGCTCTTGTTTTTCTCGGCTTCTATCCCAAGCCTGCGATTCACCTGATCAACCCAATGACGAGCCAAGTCTTGTCACAAACTGGGGCAAGCGATCCGACTCCATTGGCCGCGGTGGCCGCATTGGCGGGTAAATAATGTTTACGTCACCATCACTTAACTACAACTTACTCGCTCCCATTCTTATTGTTCTAGGGGGTGCGTTACTTGGAGTACTCGTTGAAGGTTTTGTCGGGCGAGCACATCGTGCGCGAGTTCAAATAGTTATCGCCTTACTCACGCTGGCGACGGCGCTGGGCTGGGTAATTTCTATTCGTAACACGGTGCCTACACAAACAGCTGCGATTGATTCGGTATCTATAGATGGCGCTGGCCTCTTCCTGCAAGGAAGCATCCTTGCTCTCTCTTTTGTGGCCTTGCTCTTCTTTACCCAAAACGATCACTTTGCTCCACAGGCATCTGCATTACCAGGGTCAGAAGAAGAGGCAGCCGCAGTCTTGGCTGGCGTTCAGATGACTGAAATTTACCCGCTCGTAATGTTCGCAATCTCTGGAATGCTTCTGTTTCCAATCGCCCACGATTTCATCACATTATTTGTGGCTCTCGAAGTGCTTTCCATTCCACTTTACATTGTCACAGGGCTCGCGCGTCGGCGCCGTTTGTTATCGCAGGAGGCTGCCCTCAAATACTTTTTACTCGGTGCCTATTCTTCTGCATTCTTCCTTTTTGGGGCAGCGCTCCTGTATGGATTCTCGGGTTCCCTCTCACTCGGAGTAATTCGAACCGCTGCCAGCACACCCGGTGCAAATCACATCTTTTTATTCCTGGGAGTGATATTTATTTCCGTTGGACTTCTCTTCAAGGTTGGAGCAGTGCCATTCCACTCTTGGACGCCTGATGTCTACCAAGGTGCACCAACGCCTGTCACTGGTTTCATGGCAGCGTGTACAAAGGTGGCTGCATTTGGCGCCATGTTCCGTATTTTTATTGTGGCATTTGGCGCCATCGCGAATGATTGGCGCCCAATTATTGTTGCGATTTCGATTGTAACCATGGTGGGTGGGGCAATTGCTGCCATCTCTCAACGCGATGTAAAGCGCACCTTGGCTTACTCCTCCATTACCCACGCGGGGTTCTTGTTGGCGGGGGTAATTGCACTCAGTAAAATTGGCCTAACCTCCATGATGTTCTATTTGGTGGCATATGGCTTTGCCACTATCGGAGCCTTTGGAATTGTGACATTGGTTCGCGACTCTACTGGCGAAGTTGGAGACCTTAATCGCTGGGCAGGCTTGGCAAAGAAATCACCCGGAGTTGCAACTGCATTTGCCTTCTTCCTGATGAGTTTTGGTGGAATTCCGTTAACGGCCGGATTTATCGCTAAATTCTCTATTTTTACGGCGGCATATGACTCTGGAAATATTGCAATTGTTGTAGTGGGAGTTATTTCTAGCGCCATCGCCTTATTTTTCTATCTTCGAGTGGTTCTCATTATGTTCTTCAAAGAGCCAACCGATGACACCGTTACTGTCGAGGTTCCTTCATTCTTAGTGAGCTCAGGAATTACAATCTGCTTCGTCATCACATTAGTTCTTGGCGTATATCCAAACTTGCTAATAAACTTGGTAAGCACGATGACTTCACTTACCGCCTAGGTTTTCTTAATTCTTAGTTGAATCGCTACTCACTAAACGGATCAGATCCTCCTCGAGGCTCTGGATTGTCATAGAAATCTATGATTATCGAATGCAGTAAGTGCGGCTTTATTTTATGTGTAGCGTGCGGGGAGCCAGGAATTATCGCGAGCCGACCATTGGGTAACGCCTGATACAAGTCAACTCCATGATGCGGGCTAAACGGCTCATCATCGCCATTTACAACAAGTACGGGACAGGTGATCCTTGCCAATTCATCGAATGTCATATTGGGTTCAGTAGCCCAGACCTCATGGGCCTTTTGAATTATGAGGTCAAGTGCTTCAGGGACATCTGGAGAACGTTCTGCGAACTCGGCGCGATCTTCATCAGAGATAATGATTTCGCTATCAAAATTCAACCCTGCATCCCAGCTGTAATTCGCGCCCGCTGCAATGACCGAGAGAACTAAATCGGGTCTAGTTGTAGCAACCATCAGAGCGATAATCCCGCCATCGCTATGGCCAAGTAGATGCGCAGGAGCACCAATTACATCTTCTATATATGCGATCGCTTCATCTCGTTGGAAATCAAAGTGATAGAAGCCTTTACGCATCCCAGTTCGCCCATGTGCGCTGCGGTCATATCCGTAGACATGGAAGCGATCTTTGATTGCGGGAAGAATGTGATAATCAAAATTTTCGGTAGCGCTGAGCCCTCCATGCAGTAAGAGCAGCGGTTCCCCAACATATGGGTATTCGACACTCCAGGTTTGATGCCCACGCAGATTTATATAGGCCATACAGTTAGTTACAGGGAATCCATAATGTGACGGTTGCCGCGGTCAAAGGTAAAATAGTTCCAGGTCCAATCTGCGATCGTTCCAATACGGTTGCGTCCACCTGCGAGATAGAAGATATGAAGGAAGAGCCAGCCGAACCAGGCGATAGGTCCGCTGATCTTCAATTTTTTGACCTGGATTATGGCTTTATGGCGCCCAATGGTTGCCATCGAACCTTTGTCCCTATAGGTAAACTCTTTAAGGACTTGGCCCTTTGAAACGCGCTTGATCTGTTCGGCAACAAAGCGACCCTGCTGCATCGCAACTGGTGCGACCTGCGGGAGGAATCGACCGTTCGCTCCCCGTGCGCCAGCGCAATCTCCAACCGCCCATACATACGGGTAGTGGGCAATCTGCATGGTTTGCTCCGTTTTAAGTCTGGCACCTTCTGTAGGAACGTTGAGTGTGTAGATGGCAGGTGCACTAGTGACTCCAGCCGCCCACACCACAACATGAGCGCGCATAGAAGTGCCATCCGAAAAATTAATCTGCCCTGATTCAAGAGATTTAACAGGTGCTTTGAGCATCAGATGTACACCTAATTTTTGAAGTTCTGCTTGCGCTTTGTCGGTCAAGGATTGATCGAACATTGGTAGCACACGTGGACCCGCTTCGACGAGATAGACATCGATGTTGGCAGCAGCTTCGGCTTGGTCATTGTGCAGCGGACCTTTTATCAATTCACCAAGAGCGCCAGCCATCTCGACACCCGTTGGACCACCTCCGACAATTACAACTTTAAGGCGAGTGTCATCTTGGAAGCGACAGAGGTCCTCATATCGACGCATAACCTCGGAGCGAATCACGATGGAGTCGTGAATTGACTTCATCCCCAACCCAAATTCATTTACACCTGGAATCCCAAAGTCGGCCGTGACAGAACCCAACGCGATCACAAGATGATCGAAAGGGATTACCTCGCTGCTATCGAGTTTGACCGTCTTATTTTTATGATCAATAGAGAGTGGGGAGCCCATGTGAAAGCGGCCGCCTGCTTTTCGCAGCGCGCCTCGAATCGGATATGCGATGTGATCGGCCGCAATTCCTGCTGTTGCTACCTGATACAGGAGTGGCAGGAAGGTCTGGTAATTGTTCTGGTCTACCACGGTGATCTCTGCATCATGACCTAGAGCCTCAGCTGTGGCAAGGCCTCCGAAGCCTCCGCCAAGTATTACTACGCGGGGTTTGGCCATAAAAATTTACCTTTTCCTTCTTTAGCTGTGCTCGTCGCCCGAGGACAAATTCGAAACCTTCTTTGGTTCCGAATTTCCGAATTTCCGAATTTTCGAATCAATAAGAAGAGTCTACTGTTTATCAGGTGAGTACAAATCCGCAGATGCGCAAGGTGCTAGTGACAGGTGCTTCTGGTTACGTCGGAAGTCGTTTGGTGACTGCGCTCCTTGAGCAGGGGACTGCGGTTCGGGTGTTGGTTCGAGATCGCTCCAAGATTGTCGGTTTGCCTTGGTATTCGAAAGTTGAGGTGGCGGTGGGCAGCGCCACAGAACCCGCTGAGATATCGCAGGCGCTGCGCGGAATTTATACTGCTTATTATCTGCTGCACTCAATTGGTGCCGGTAGTCGTTTTGATCAAGTTGAAGAGGTGATGGCAAAGATCTTTGGCCAAGCCGCGCAGGAAGAGGGCGTATCACAAATAATTTATTTGGGTGGAATAGCAAATGCAATTAATCAAAGTCAACATTTAGCTTCTCGAGCAAACACTGGTGGTACTTTGGCGCAATCTGGAGTTCCTGTTTTAGAGCTACGAGCCGGAATAATTATCGGATCTGGCTCTGCATCTTTTGAAATGATTCGCCATATGACCCACCGCTTGCCAATCATGGTCACACCGAAATGGGTCAGCAATAGAACGCAGCCTATTGCAATTAGAGATGTTCTTTTTTATTTGACCGCTGTTTCAAAACTAGAGGAACCAAAATCTGGAATATTCGATATCGGTGGACCAGATGTTATGACCTATGCCGAACTCATGAAAACCTTTGCTCGGGCCTCTCATTTGAGGCGGAGAATTATTATTAAGGTGCCGTTTTTATCGGTCTGGCTCTCGAGTTTATGGATCGGGTTAGTAACGCCAGTTCCAGTTACTTTGGCGCGCCCGCTTGTGGGTTCACTTATAAATGAAGCGGTAGTTGATACGAGAAAGTCCGTTTCTCTACTTATAGCGCCACCAGCCCAGGGTTTAATCTCCGTAGAACGTGCATTTGAGTTGGCTCTTTCAAAAGTTGTGCACAATGAAGTTGAGTCGCGGTGGTCTGATGCAAACTCCATTATGCCTCCATGGCAAAAAACTCAATCTGATCCCTCGTGGGCGGGTGACGCTGAATTTCATGACGAAAGAATCGTTTATACGGTAGCTTCGCTCGATTCCTTGTGGAAGAGTATTGAAGAGATAGGCGGCGAACGTGGTTGGTATGGCGCCGATTTTCTTTGGTGGTCACGGGGAGCGATCGACCGTCTAATTGGCGGAGTCGGGTTGCGACGCGGGCGGCGCGATCCACATTTCTTGCGACAAGGTGAGAGTTTAGATTTTTGGAGAGTAGAAAGTTTGCACTCTCATCAGGAATTGACTCTCCTTGCCGAAATGATTTTGCCCGGGAAGGCTTGGTTGCAATTTAGCGTGCAAGAAGTTATCCATGACGGAAAAGAGATGCGATCTCTCAAGCAACTGGCGACCTTCCAACCAAAAGGTTTGGGGGGTCGCCTCTATTGGGGATTGATTCTGCCCTTCCACCAACTTGTTTTCCCGACCATGGCCAAGAACATCATTAAAGAGGCGCTGACTAAAGATTTGGCTAACCTAAAACCCTAAAACCCTAAAACCCTAAAACGAAACACGAAATGAGGAGATTGGAAGATCCCCTAAAAAAGACGGGGCTTGCCTTTATTATCGGACAATGGATTTCTCAGGGAACGCCGCAGAATCTCCTTCGCCTCTTGAGCCGAATTTGAGCGAGCTAGAGATCAAGATCCTAGATTTTGAGCGGCAGTGGTGGCGCTACGCCGGAGCTAAGGAGTCATCCATTAAGGAACTCTTTAACCTCACGCCACCTTCGTATTATCAACTGCTCAACAACCTGATCGATCGGGAGGCAGCCCTTTTGAGTCAGCCCATGCTAGTCAAGCGCTTACGCCGTCTGCGCGAGGCCCGTACCGAGGCCAGATCTGCCGGTTTTCGCCTCTAAGAGCCGCGAAAACTCCTTCTCGACTCTACCTTTCTCACTCCTCGGTTGGCAGCCACACACGACTTTCGCTAGAGTGTGGTTAGCACTCTCACCCCGACTCTGCTAATTCTGATTATTAGCAGGCGTCACGAGCAGTGGAAATCCACAGAAGTACCACATTTAGATTATGAAAAGGGAGCACATCATGGCCGTTGCCATTAAGCCACTTGAAGATCGCATCGTCGTTAAGGCCAATGAGGCCGAGCAGACCACAGCCTCTGGGCTTGTAATTCCAGATACAGCCAAAGAGAAGCCACAAGAGGGCACAGTTGTTGCTGTAGGTCCAGGTCGTTTCGACAATGGCGTACGAATTCCAATCGATGTAAAGGTCGGAGACGTTGTCCTGTATAGCAAGTACGGCGGAACTGAAGTGAAGTACAGCAACGAGGAGTTTCTCGTTCTCTCTGCCCGCGATGTCCTAGCAATCATTGAGAAGTAACCACCATGGGTAAAACACTTTCATTTGACGAGAATGCTCGTCGTGCGATGGAACGTGGCGTAAATATTCTCGCCGACACCGTCAAAGTAACACTTGGACCCCGCGGACGTAACGTCGTTCTCGCAAAGGGTTATGGCGCTCCGCTCATCACTAACGATGGTGTAACTATCGCCAAAGAGATTGAGTTAGAAGATCCAGCTGAAAATATGGGTGCACAACTTGTAAAGCAAGTTGCTGAGAAGACCAACGATGTTGCTGGTGATGGCACAACTACTGCAACCGTTTTGGCACAGGCCATGGTTCGCGAAGGATTACGTAACCTGGCAGCTGGAGCACAACCCATGGATATCAAGTTCGGAATCGAAGCTGCAGTCAGAGCTATCTCCGAAGAACTTAAGAAGAATTCAACTCCGGTATCTGGAAAGACTCAGATCGCTGATGTTGCAACCATCTCTGCTCAAGATAAAGCTATTGGTGATTTGATTGCTGAAGCGATGGATAAGGTTGGAAAAGATGGAGTAATCACAGTAGAAGAGTCATCCACTACTGGTTTAGAACTCGAATTTACCGAAGGCATGCAATTCGATAAGGGTTACATCAGTCCTTACTTTGTGACTGATGCAGATCGCATGGAGACCATCCTCGAAGATGCATACGTTCTGATTTCAGGTCAGAAAATCTCTGCTCTCTCTGACATTCTTCCTGTTTTGGAGAAGGTGGCACAAGCAAATAAGCCACTTTTGATCATCGCAGAAGATGTTGAGGGCGAAGCGCTTTCTACTCTGGTTGTAAATCGCATGCGTGGAACTTTCACATCTGCAGCCGTTAAAGCCCC
>JAYTQV010000078.1:0-2498 GCA_043746515.1 Actinomycetes bacterium
GCGATCTTCACCGAATATTTAGCCCCTAAATTTGTAAGTGCCATTGATACTCCACCATCTTTTACAGTGTACATATGACCGTAAAATCCCCGCGCAGCATCCAGCGTATCAATTACGGTCTCTTGCCTCAGAGCTGCCACCATGACATCTGCAACTGCGATATCTATATGCTTGGAGACCGCCCCCAATAAAATTTTCTGCGTATTTTTCTCTTGTAAAAAATATTGATCTGGACTTACACCAATGAAGTAGAGAGGGCGCTTTGCTGTAGAGCGCGCTGCTACTGAATCTTGAACCTCACTCGTGCTTGACCAGAGCGAGAAAATAACGTCGACACCTTGGGATACCAGCGCTTGTGTGGCGCTTGCCGGAGTTCCTTCCATTGATTGACCCAATGCAATCGCTTTGGGGTTGACGGAGGCTATGCCTCTTTTGAAATAGATGAAATTTATAGCCAGGTTATTTGGAGCGACAAATCCAATTTTATTTCGCTTCGTAGCAGCACCAGCAAGAACGCCTGCCAAATAAGCACCATCGGGGTTAGAAAAAACCATGTCGCTTATATTGAGATCACCGATGCTAGCATCGTTAATAAGCGCAAATTGTGTACTGGGATTTGCCAGCGCAACTATTTTCACTGCTTGCGCATAATCAGCTCCGACTGCAATAACTAAGTTGTAATGAGCGCTAGCCAAGAATTGAAGTCGCGACTCACGATCACTTTCCAAGCCATTCGTCACCATTTCTCGTACAGATAAAAAAGTTAATTTAAATTTCTTTTTTACCGTGTCAACACCCTTTGCAGCCGAATCATTTATTCCGTGATCGCCGCGTCCACCTAAATCATAAGCAATTGCAATTTTAATTGGGGTGGTTGCACCAGCGGGGTAGGGCGAGAGGTAGAGTATGAGCGAGAAGGTGGCGAAGGCCGCAACCAACTTAACCGCGTGCAACAAAACCAATCCGTTCATACACATCAGCAATAGTTTTATTTGCTACCTCTTCTGCCTTTTCAGCTCCCAATGCGAGGATCTGATTAAGGTGTGCTGGATCTTCAAGCAATTCGTGGGTTCGAGCTCTTATTGGACGAAGATATTCCACGACCGTATCGGCGACCGCACCTTTGAAATCTCCATATCCCTTTCCCTCAAAATTGCGTTCAATCTCTGAAATTGCCAGACCGGAAAGGGTCGAGTAAATGGTTAGGAGATTAGAGATTCCAGGTTTTTGAGCAGGATCAAAACGGACCTCTCGGCTGGTGTCCGTAACGGCGCTCTTTATCTTCTTGCTATTCGCCTCTGGAGTATCCAAGATTTCGATCAAACCATTAAGCGACTCCGCAGATTTACTCATCTTAGAAGTTGGCTCCTGCAGGTCATAGATCTTTGCACCCTCTTTGAGAATATAACCTTGAGGAATAGTGAATGTATCTCCAAACTGACTATTAAATCTCGTAGCAAGATCTCGAGTTAATTCAATATGTTGGCGTTGATCTTCCCCCACTGGCACTTGATCTGCTTGGTAGAGCAAGATGTCAGCCGCCATCAACATGGGATAGGTGAAAACTCCTACTCCGATTCGATCGTTACCATTTTTCTGCGATTTATCCTTAAATTGAGTCATTCGACCTGCTTCACCAAAGCCGGTGAGACATTCCATCACCCAACCCAATTGGTTATGAGCCGAAACATGAGATTGAATAAATAGTGTGCAGTGATCAGGATCGACGCCAAGCGCCAAGAGTTGAGCAATTGAAGTGAGAGTGTTCTGGCGGAGCACAGCTGGGCTAGGGTTCGAGGTTAATGCATGTAAATCAACAACGCAGTAAAAAGCATCGTGGCTACTTTGCAACTCGACCCATTGTTTAACGGCACCAAGGTAATTTCCAAGGTGGAATGAACCATTAGTAGGTTGGATTCCGGAAAGAACTCTTGGTTGAGACATACCCATAATCTTACCGAGAATTACTCTCGCCTTGAGATTAATAGTTGCCCAGCGCGCTTTCCTTCCAGAGAAAGTACTGTGATTCGAATTCCTGGCAAAGAGATCACATCATGCGGAACTGGTAGCCGTCCCAAAAAGTGCATGATGAATCCACCGACAGTTTCGTAAGGACCCGTTGCTAGTTCAATTCCTGTTTGTTCCTTGAGATCTACCAGAGAGATCAGTGCATCCACTTCATAGTCCCCTGTGCGCGGCTGCGCAGTCACCTCACTCTCTGGCACATCGTATTCATCTTCTATCTCACCAATGAAACATTCAACGATATCTTCCAGCGTGATGATCCCATCAGTTCCACCATATTCATCAAGCACGATCGCAAGGTGAGCTCGCTTTACACGCATCTCTGTTAATGCAGGGAGAACTCCCTTGGTTCCCGGGAGGTAGATGATGGGGCGCATGATCTCTAAGAGCGTCTTACCCATCTCATCTTCACGTCTACTTAAAAGATCTCGAACATGGAGAAAGCCAATTACTTCATCGCTAGAACCACGTGT
>JAYTQV010000079.1:0-20467 GCA_043746515.1 Actinomycetes bacterium
TGGATCGCTGTTGCTTTAGCCACGATTGGCATGGGAGTCCTCTCTCTCAAAGGATTGAGTATTGGATTAGGCGAATTTCTCGTACTTATTTCAGCTCTACTCTTTGCCTTCCACATCATAGGTTTGAGTTTTTGGAGCCCGAATAGAGATTCCTATGCACTCACCCTCGTTCAGATGGCAACCGTTGGCTTACTTGCACTCCTCTGCTCATTCAAGAGCGGATTTCATATCCCGCCAGATCACGGGGTTTGGGCAGCGGTAATTTATGCGGCAATTGCCGCAAGTGCATTCGCATTCATAGTTCAAACCTGGGCACAATCGTTCATGTCTGCGACTTCTGTGGGAATCGTGCTCACCATGGAATATATATTTGCCGCTTGTTTTGGAGTCATTTTAGTACATGAACATGTTACTTGGAGAACCTTGGTTGGGGGGTTCACTATGATGACGGGTCTCTACCTGGTCATTTTGTACGACGATCACTCTGGCGCTCCTTCCGTGGATCTTCGTGAGAAGATAGAACCATGATTGATCTTCGCTCAGATACTGTAACCAAACCAACTGAAGAAATGCGGGCCTATATGCTCAACGCCGAAGTTGGCGATGATGTGTATGGAGATGATCCAACAGCTAACTCTCTTGAAGAACGGGTAGCCGCGCTATTTGGCTTTGAATCTGCGCTCTTCACTCCGACTGGATCATTGGCAAATCAATTGGCGATCAGACAACTAGTTAAACCTGGTGAGGAACTCATCACCGAAACCTTCTCCCATATCGTGAGAGCTGAACTTGGAGCAGGTGCAGCATTTAGTGGTATCACCACCCGTACTTGGGAGGCTGCACGTGGTTTGCTCCGTGCTTCAGATCCCCTGAACATTGCTCGTCCAGACTCTGGTCCGTATCAAGTGTCTACGGTGGCTATTGCGGTGGAAAATACTCATAATTTTGGAGGTGGAACAGTTCAGTCGATTACAGAGATTCAAAAACTGCGAGAAGAGTCTCTCTCATTGGGTTTAACAATGCATCTCGATGGCGCACGTATTTGGAATGCCCACATCGCATCTGGAGTCTCTTTCCAGGAATACGGAAAGTACTTTGACACAATCTCTGTCTGCCTATCAAAAGGGCTAGGCGCCCCTGTTGGCTCCTTGATGATCTCAAATAAGGAGAGAATTAGTAACGCTCGGATCTGGCGAAAGCGTTATGGCGCAGGCATGCGGCAAATTGGAATGTTCGCCGCGGCTGGACATTATGCGCTGGATACTAATATTGCGCGTCTTGCAACCGATCATGAACATGCTCGCGCTATAGCATCCGCAGTACATGCTGTTGCTCCGACTTTGATTGATCCACAACTAGTCGATACCAATATAGTGATATTGGATCTTCAAAGCCTACCCACCAGTGCAACTGCGCTAAACAATCAGCTAAAGCAGGCCGGAATCCTAGCGAGCACCGTAGGTCCAACAATTTTGCGTTTAGTCACACATTTGGATGTAAGTGCAGAGGAGATCGCACAAGTGAACTCCATTCTTCCCGAATTAGTGGAGAGCTCCCTCAAATCGAAGTAACTCTTCCTTAAAATGAAGCCCGTAGGCGTAATTGCCGAGCTCCCCTCCAGTTTTAACTACCCTGTGGCATGGGACAATCGGAGCAATTAAGTTGCGAGCGCAAGCACTTCCTGCTGCTCTGACAGCATTTGATGAGCCTGCTCGTCCTGCTAAATCTGCATAACTCATCGTCTTGCCTGCCGGAATCTTGCGCATGGCTTTCCAGACCGCTTGGGAGAATTCTGGACCAGGCTGGCGTACTTTAATTCCATTAAGGGCAGCAAAATCTCCCTCGAAATAATCCTTAATAAGATCTCCAATAATTGGAATCTCTTTCACGCTCTTAAACCCCAAGTCATAATCTGATGTATCAAGGCGGGCCATCAATTCGCGAAGAGGGCAGAAGCCAGCTGCGAGCACAACATGTTCATGCGCTATGAGTTGAAGAGTGCCCACTGGGGTCTTTTGACTCGCAGTAAAGAGCATATGCAGAGCCTAATTCACACGCGGAGTTATTCATAGACCCTTATTGAGTCAGCGGTCCCGTAACATCTCAGCGACTAAAAAGGCCAACTCTAAAGACTGAGTATGGTTGAGTCTGGGGTCACATGCGGTTTCATAACGGTTTGCAAGATCTGCCTCGGAAATCTGCTCGCCGCCGCCAACACACTCAGTGACATCATCACCTGTCAGTTCAATGTGAATTCCTCCAGGGTGAGTCCCCAGCGATTTGTGGACCTCAAAGAAACCTCGAACTTCATCTAAAACATCATCAAACCTGCGCGTCTTGTATCCACTCGGCGCTTCATACGTATTTCCATGCATTGGATCGCATACCCAGAGAACGTGAGCACCAGAATTTTTTATCGCTTCGACTAAGGTGGGAAGTTTTTCGCGGACAAGTCCTGCGCCCATTCGAGTAATAAAGGTGAGTCGTCCCACTTCGTTGCTGGGGTTTAGCACCTTAACCATAGTGAGGGCTTCCTCCGCCGTGGACTTTGGACCTAACTTAATTCCAATTGGATTATGAATCTTAGCCGCAAAATCTAGGTGCGCTCCATTGAGTTGACGAGTTCTTTCCCCGACCCACACAAAATGGCCAGAGACATCGTAAGCATTACCAGTACGAGAATCTATTCGCGTAAGAGCTTTCTCATACTCAAGAATGAGGGCTTCATGGCTAGAATAAAAGTCCACTTTTTTAAAACTTTCAGGATCAACTCCGGCAGAGGTCATAAAGTTAAGCGCACGCCCTATCTCATTTGCCATCTGCTCATATCGTTGGCCAAATCGCGGGTCAGTCGCGAATCCTTTGTTCCATTCATGGACTTGGCGCAAATCCGCAAAGCCACCTTGAGTAAAGGCCCGAACTAAATTGAGAGTAGCGGCAGATGTGTTGTACACCTGAACCAAGCGTTGCGGATTTGGTTCTCGTGACTCTGGTGAGAACTCAATGTCATTCACCGCATCCCCACGATATGCAGGCAAGGTTATCTCGCCACGAGTCTCCGTATCGTTACTGCGGGGTTTAGCGAACTGTCCCGCCATCCTACCCACTTTGATGACTGGCAAAGAAGAGGCGTATTGCAGGACTGCAGCCATCTGCAAAATAGTCTTGATCCGATTTCGAATCGAATCTGCGGTTGCAGAGGCGAATGTTTCAGCACAATCTCCACCTTGAAGCCAAAAGGCACGACCCGCCTGGGCTTCTGCAATTTTTGTCCTGAGGTTGTCACATTCTCCTGCAAAAACTAATGGTGGTAACTTCTTTAACTCCGCCACAGCTTTTGCAATCGGTTCACCATCTGCACCGCCTGGCCACTGCGGCTGCTGTGCAGCGACAAGTCCAGGTGTAAACAAGGTATCAAGGTTTGTCATGAGGAGAGCCTAAGGAGGTTAGAGGTCAGTGCGACGACTAATTATCCGAAGAAGACCTCAGATTCTGCATATCGGGATGGGTCAACTAATTTAAGTTCGCCCGTGGCAGACTCCAACGGAACCATCTCAATCTTGGTACCGTGAAGCGCCGCCATAGTTCCCCAGTTACCTTCGTAGGCGGCTGCGATCGCAGCAAGTCCAAAGCGAGTTGAAAGTACTCGGTCAAAAGCCGTCGGTGATCCTCCGCGTTGAATATGACCAAGAACAACGGTACGCGTTTCGTGTCCAGTCTTAGCTTCAATCTCTTGAGCCAACCAATCACCAATTCCTGATAATTTCACATGTCCAAAGGCGTCGAGAGTTTGATCCTTTACTTTCATATCCCCATCCTGAGGAATTGCGCCTTCAGCGATGACAATGATCGGTGCAAATCCATCCGCAAATCGAGAATTCACCCAAGCGGCTACCTTCTGCGTTGAGAACTTAACTTCTGGAATCAAAACTGCGGCTGCTCCCCCCGCAATTCCAGCATGCAGGGCAATCCAGCCCGCATGACGACCCATAACTTCTACTACAAGAGCACGATGATGTGATTGTGCAGTCGTATGCAGGCGATCAATGGCTTCCATCGCAATATTTACTGAGGTATCAAAACCGAAGGTGTAATCGGTGTTATTTAAATCATTATCAATAGTCTTAGGGACTCCTATAACTTTCACACCCAGCGCATCCAATTTTGTCGCAACACCCAAGGTATCTTCGCCACCGATCGCGATCAAAGCGTCGATTCCTAAATCTCTGAGATTACTTTGGATACGTTCCACGCCACCTTCAATTTTGAATGGATTGGTGCGAGATGAACCGAGAATAGTTCCACCTTTAGGCAAGATCCCACGAGTCGTCGACAGGTCAAGCGGGGTGGTAAGGCCTTCTAAAGGACCCTTCCAGCCATCGCGAAAACCAACAAAATCGTATCCGTACTCTTTGACTCCTTTTCGGACTACTGCACGAATTACACCGTTAAGGCCGGGGCAATCTCCACCGCCTGTGAGAACTCCAAAACGCATCTCTAACTCCAGATCAAATCTCAAATATCGGGAAGAAACTCCCGGTGTAGTCATCGTTGACGGGAGCAGTCTACCCTTGCCATATGGCCCTTGTTGCAGGTGTGGATTCTTCGACGCAGTCGGTAAAAGTAGTCATTAGAGATGCCGAGAGTGGGGTGCTTATTCGCTATGGGCGAGCTACCCATCCTGACGGCACTGAGGTTGATCCGCGCCATTGGTGGAGTGCTCTACAAAGCGCGCTCCAAGCGGCCGGTGGCTTAGGCGATGTCAGTGCAATCTCAATCGGTGGACAACAGCACGGAATGCTTGCCTTGAGCGAGAGTGGCGAAGTTTTGCGACCTGCTCTGCTCTGGAATGACACCAGATCAGCGGAGTCCGCTCAAGAACTCAACGCGGAGTCAGGGGGTAATCAAGCGATGGCGGATGCCTGTGGCTCTGTCTTAGTCGCGGCATTTACTGCTAGCAAAGTGCGTTGGATGGCCGAGCATGAACCAGAAATATCTGAGCAGGTTGCAGCCATCGCGCTCCCCCACGATTGGCTATCGTGGCAGCTGCAGGGAGCAAAAGATTTTTCGACTTTATTCACCGATCGAAGCGATGCATCAGGTACAGGGTATTTCGATCCAACCTCCTCCACATACAGAAAAGATATGCTCGCCGCGGCTATCAAGAGCGAGCGCGACATTTATCTCCCTCGGATTGTGGCAAGTGACACTTTCGCTGGTCAGAGCATCGAAGGAGTGAAGATCGCAGCCGGAGCGGGCGACAATGCTGGGGCGGCTTTTGGAGTCCAGGCGAGTGTGGGAGATGTCATTATCTCTCTTGGAACCAGCGGTACCGCCTTCTCCGTCTCTACGACCCCAACGCACGACGGGTCTGGTGAAGTCGCAGGTTTCGCAGATTTAACCGGAAATTATCTTCCGCTCGTGTGCACCTTAAATGCTGCTCGCATTCTTGACGCCGCCAATCGAATTCTAGGGGTCGACTTTGAACGACTTTCTGGACTTGCCCTAAGCGCTCCTCCAGGCGCGCATGGATTGACCCTCTTGCCCTACTTTGAAGGTGAGCGCACTCCCAATAGACCAGAAGCAGCTGGAGTTCTATCAGGAATGAATCTCAGTAATTCAAATCCAGAATGTATCGCGCGTGCCATGATCGAAGGAATGATCTCCGGGATGGCGGATGCACTTGAAGCTTTAGTGCTCCAAGGAGTCACCGTCAATCGGGTTTTGCTCGTAGGTGGAGCGGCTAAAAGTCCAGCCGTCGCTCAGATTGCTTCCGCGCTTTTTGGTCGCGAAATAATCATTCCACCAGCAGGGGAATATGTTGCCGATGGGGCCGCCAGACAGGCAGCCTGGGCACTACTGGGCGCGGCTCCGCAATGGGACCTAGGAAAAATCCATCATGTGCATTGCGCTCCAACTCCTGAGGTTTTAGTGAAGTACCGCTCATTGCGCGATGCAACTGCGGGCTGGTGATTTTCTGAAACCACGCAGTTGGATTAACTTCGGTCTCACTGGGGTTTTATGGGGAGTTCCTTACCTACTCATTCGAGTGGCAGTTGCTCCAGGCCAATTCACTCCGGCCTTTGTAGTCTTTGCCCGCGTGGCAATCGGAGCTGCACTTTTGTTGCCCTATGCCCATCGGCGCGGCACGTTAAAACCTGCCCTCAAAGGGTTTAAATGGATTGCTCTCTATGGAGTTATTGAGATGGCTGGACCTTGGGGATTTGTTAGTCAGAGCGAAACTAAACTCAATTCTGGGCTTGCCGCATTACTCATAGCAACGGTGGCAATCTGGGCAACGCTGCTCAATGGAGCCTTGGGAGATAAATCGGTCTGGCACTCCACCCGTATTCTGGGATTGATAGTCGGATTTTTTGGAATCTCGCTGGTAGTGGGGATTGAGAGTTTGCAGGGGAAGGTCGATACCTTTGCAATATTCCTTATCTTGCTCGCAGCGATTGGATACGCGATCGCACCTACGATGGTTCGAGCCAAAATTCCCGATCTCGATGGAGCAGCCGTGAATGGTCTCGCCATGTTGACCACAGCAATCATCTATCTGCCGTTTGCTCTTGCCCAGTGGCCTCATCATCACGTCAGGCCCAATTCAATATATTCGGTCATTGCTCTTGGAATTTTCCCGACTGCGGTCTGCTTTGTTATTTTCTTTAAGGTCCTGGCAGATATTGGCTCCGCCCGCGCTTCACTTGTTGCATACGTGAATACAGGTGTTGCTGTTTTACTCGGAGTAATTGTCCTTCAGGAAAAGTTAACAACTGGAATTTTGCTCGGATTACCCTTAGTTCTGATCGGCTCTTACTACGCTAGCCGTAAACCAATTACTCGGTAAATCCCAAGCGAGCCAGCGCTTTAGGATCGCGTTGCCATTCTTTAGACACTTTAACGTGCAATCCCAGAAAACTCTTTGCGTCAAGAAAGGTTTCTATTCCTGCTCGCGCACGCATACCAATGTCTTTAAGACGACTTCCTTGCGGCCCAATGATGATGGATTTCTGAGAGTCACGTTCGACGTGGATTGTCGCGTGAATATCGTAAAAATTCTTTCCGTCCCTCTTGCTCATCTCATCGATTGTTACCATAACTGAATGCGGTAACTCCTCATATAAATCTTGAATTGCAGCCTCACGGATGAGTTCCGTTATATGTAATTCTGCAGCTTGGTCCGTATCGATATCTTCTGGATAAAGTGAAGGGGATATCGGCAGTGCCTTGACCAGCAGCTCCAATAGTAAATCTGTCTGCTCGAGATTTTTTGCTGATATTGGAACAATCTCATCTACGGTGATTCCAGTTTTAGCTATGAAGAGTGAGACGTCCGCCAATTTAGCAATTAAATCGTCGCCTTTGGATATATCAACTTTCGTCACAGCGATGTAGAGGTGGCGTATGTGCCCGAGCTGTCGCACTATATATTCGTCTCCCGCACCAATTGCTTCATTAGCCGGGAGGCATAAGAGCGCGGCATCAACGGATTCGAGATTCTCTTGAACCATGGCATTGAGGCGAGTTCCCAGGAGCGTTTTAGGTTTATGAATACCAGGGGTATCAACAAGGATTAACTGATAATTATTTCTCGATATGATGCCGCGAATCGGATTACGAGTGGTGTTCGGATGGCTTGAAGTGATAACAATCTTCTTACCCACGAGCGCATTAACCAAGGTTGATTTACCGACATTGGGACGGCCAATAACCGCTACAAATCCGGCGCGGTGCTCTGTGTTCACCGTCGTAGTCTCCCATTATTCGGCTAGTGGACCAACCAATTCCATGACATCGGCTATTGAAGTAACAATTTCTGCAGCTCGTTCCCCTATCAATCGATGACATCCATCGCTGGTCGGAGAATGAATGGAACCTGGTACTGCCAGGACTGGACGAAATAATTCTGCGGCTTCTCTCGCTGTTCGAAGTGATCCGCTTCTAAAAGCAGCTTCAACAACAATTGTTGCTCTCGATATAGCGGCGATCAGGCGATTCCTAATCAAAAAGCGCGCAGGGATGGCATGAGTGTTGGGAAGAACTTCTGAAACAAGCAATCCATTCTCCATAATTTCCCGAAAGAGACGCTCATTGCCACTCGGGAAAATCGAATTGACCCCTCCACCAAGTATCGCGATTGTCCTTCCTTCGGCTATGAGTGCCCCCCTATGAGCGGCGCTATCAATTCCAAATGCCCCACCGCTGACCACACTCCACTCTCGATCAACTGCACCCGCGGCAAAATCTCCTGCCACCCTCACCCCATAATCTGTTGGATTTCGTGTACCAACAATTGAAAGAGCGCGATCAAGGTAGGTGAGAGTTGAACGATCTCCCCTACCAATGAGAGCGATCGGCGGAGCCTTAAGATCATCAAGTTGCTTTGGCCAATCTTCCTCGTTTCGAGTAATGAGAAATGAAGAACTTGCTTCAAGTTGACTTTCAAGTGCAGGAACATCCACATCACTGAGCGCAGTAGCTAATGTACGTCCACATTTTTTTTGTTCCGCATAGACACCTTGCGAAATTCTTTCGATCATGGTGATTGCTCCATGGTTTAAATATTCTGAGCTCCAATACTCGTTCCCTCCTTCAAAAAGTGCAAGAAGTGCTAGATGTGCCGAAGTCTCTGAGTATTTCATACAACTTCGATTCCCTGCCGCAGTTGATATGCACTCGCAACTTCGGATATTCCGGGGACGCTCACACCCATTCGATCAGCAATCGTCCACGCTAGGCGCATCACCTTGTGATAGCCCCGCGCGCTTAACCGCTCATGATCTAATTCAGAGTGGAGAAAGGCCATCCCTTCCTTGTTGGCACGAAATCGCTGACGCAACTCCCGGGCAGGAATTCTTGAGTTAAGGCTCCATGGTTCGTTTTTAAATCTCTCCGCGGCTACCGAGCGAGCGCTCACAACGCGTTCTCTCACCAAGGAACTGGACTCACTCAACTCACTGGAGGACATCTCCGCTCGCGATGGAACTTCTACGAAGGAACGAATATCGATTCGATCAAGTAGTGGCCCTGATAGGCGTTGCAAATACCTACGAATTTGCAAAGAGGAGCAGGTACATGCACGACCTTTTCCGCTAAATCGCCCACATGGGCAAGGGTTGGCTGCTAGCACTAAGAGAAAATCTGCAGGGAAAGTTACAGTTCCAGTCGATCGAGATATCGAGACCGATCCAGACTCCAAAGGTTGACGTAGAGAGTCTAAGACTCCAGCCTTACATTCAGGCGCCTCGTCAATGAACAAGACTCCCCCATGGGCCAGCGAACATGCCCCAGGTTTGATGAGGTGGGAGCCTCCTCCGACCATCGCTGCAGGAGTTGTCGTATGGTGAGGGGAAACAAATGGCGGGATTCGAGATTCCAAATTTCTAGATTCAAATGACCCTGCAATCGAATGAATCGAATGAATAGCCGCAACCTCAATCGCGGCCCTTTGAGAGAGAGGTGGCATAACCGTGGGAATCCGCTCGGCCAACATGGTCTTGCCTGTCCCAGGTGGTCCAATCAATAGAAGGTGATGGCCGCCGATCGCAGCCATCTCTAAAGCAAATCGTGCCTTGTGTTGACCTGCCACATCACTCAAATCTAAAGCGACCGATTCTTCGCTCGAAGAATTTTCTACCGTTACATCCGGGATTTCTCCCTCGATAATGTAGGTCACAGCTTGATTGAGATGTGAAATTGCCACCGTTTTAATACCTTCGATTCCTTGCACCTCAGAGATGTTCCCAAGTGGAATCACGGCGTATCTCATCCCGTTGTCAATCGCCGCGAGAAGGGATGGTAATACGCCTCTAATCGGTTTAACGGAGCCATCAAGGGCCAGCTCACCTAAAAAAATGTGATCGTTTAATTCTTGTTGGTCTAACACTCCCTGGGCAAGGAGCAGTGCAACTGCAATGGGTAAATCAAATCCAGATCCACTTTTATGTAACCAAGCCGGAGATAGTGAGACGGTTACTCGCCGCGAAGGCCATGGTGCTGCTGAGTTGAGAATCGCCGATCGGACACGATCTCTGGACTCTAACAGCGCCGCATCGGGAAGACCCAACAAAGAATAACTTGGTAGACCGTCTGATATATCGACTTCGATATCAACAATCTCCCCTTTCAATCCAACTAATGAAATCCCTTTCACCCGGGCTAAGGTCACTACAGCACACCTTCCCGATAATCGATTGAAGGATTTAAGCGATCTCTAAAATTCACCGCTGCACAATCAATTCGATAATCGACTCCCCACTCACCGTGAACCGCAATCCACGCTAGCGCCAATCGCTGTAAACGATGAGCTTTCTCCGCGTTGATTGCTTCCAAGGGATGGCCATATCTTTCACTGGTTCGACTCTTTACCTCTACAAATATCAAGGTTTCGTTGGATCGAGCAATAAGGTCGATTTCACCCTCTTTAATTCGCCAATTCCTGGCGATGATGCTCGCTCCGCGCGATTGAAGATAAGAAGCGACCAAAGTCTCTCCATCCGCTCCTACCTGAGCTGCTCTGGAAGTCATAACCTCAGATTAATTGAGAACGTTAGCTCCGATTAAAATTAAGTCTGATGGTGTTGGTAACTATTGCGTGTTGATGAGCGAGGCAATATTTGAAAAACTCTTACGATGAGCCTCACTCGGACCCAAGTCTGCTAGCGCCCTGCTATGAAATGCAGTTATGTAACCTTTATGAAGCGCGAACCCATAGCCGGGGCTGGTCGCATCCATTTTCACCATAATGCGATCTCGGTAAACTTTGGCAAGTATGGAGGCAGCACTTACGCTAACCGCAACACGATCGCCCTTCCAAATCGCCAAACTCGGCGCCGCTAGTCCCTGAATTGGATATCCATCAGTCAAAACATATTCTGGTGTCACATCTAGTGAATTAATTGCTCGTCGCATTCCCTCAAGATTAGTTTTATGTAACCCCAAGGTATCAATCTCTCGCGAAGTTATTTCTATAATTGAATATGCCAGCGCTTCTCTCGCAATCAAATTGAAGAGTTCTTCACGAACTTTTTCGCTGAGAGTTTTTGAATCGCTCACACGTGCCAATGTCGGTGAAGAGGGGTATTGAAGAATTACTGCTGCCACAACCAGGGGTCCAGCACATGCACCACGACCCGCCTCATCGACACCAGCAATCAGATTTATTCCGCTCTGTCGTAGTAAGGTTTCAATTCCGAGCATTAAGGGATCTTTTTAACCTGAACCTTTGATAAATCATGACCTACAGATAGAAATTTAAGGTGGTTCAGCGGCCACACGACAAATTCGGCGCGTCCGACGACATCATTTAATGGAACGAAACCTTTGTGTACATCATCAGTATGAAATCGCGAATCTGCACTTGCGCCTCTGTGATCTCCCATAACCCATATAAAACCTTTGGGAACAGTCACGCTAAATTTAGAATCACTCGGAGCGTTGCCAGCAAAAATATAATTTTCATTTACAGAAGTACCATTAATTTGCAATCGTCCCTTTGCATCACAGCAGACCACCTGGTCGCCTCCTACTCCGACTACTCGCTTCACCAAATATTGGGTAGCTGGGTCAGGCAGTACGCCAACATCTACTAGCCCTCTTTTGAGATCTCGGGTCAGAACATTTCCGGTAGGTGCTGGCGGAGAACCCAACCAATTAGCAGGATCTTTAAACACAACAACTTCCCCACGTCGGATATCACTGAACATTGCTGAAAACTTGTTTACGGCAATGCGATCACCAATAGCAAGTGTGTTTTGCATTGAGCCCGAAGGTACAAAGAAAAAATGAACAAAGAAAGTCTTTAAAATAACCGCAACAACGAGCGCCGATAGAACAATGATCGGAACTTCTCGGAGCAGCGAGCCTTTCCTGGGAAAGCGCATCGTAGAGTGATTACGCCTGAGCTGCTGGGGTCTGCGATTGCGCAGAAACCTCTTCTGAAGTCACTTCCTCAACAATGACCTCATCAAAGCTCACTTCTTGAACAGCTTCTTCTTGAATGACTACCTCTTCGACGATCACATCTTCCACAATGAATTCATTGTTCGCACCGCGTCGTTCTTTAATCTTGGCAGCCTTACCACGCAGATCACGCAGGTAATAAAGCTTGGCACGGCGAACATCGCCGCGACGCACCATTTCAAATTTCTCAATGACTGGAGTGTGAACTGGGAAAGTACGTTCTACGCCAACTCCATAGGAGAGTTTACGTATAGTGAATGTCTCACGAACCCCAGCACCCTGACGCCGGATGACTACCCCCTGGAAAACCTGGATACGGCTCTTAGATCCTTCAATGACCCGAACGTGGACCTTAATCTCATCACCAGAGCGAAAGTTAATAATGCCCTTTTTGAGCGAGGCGGCATCAACCGCATCCAGAACGTTCATGGGTAATCCTTTGCTTATGGAGACCTCATCTGAGGTAACAACTTCGAAGATCGTATCTTGCCATAGTCGGGCAGGGCTAGCCAATTTCGAGGGTCAAAAGCTCATGAAGTCTTGGACCAGCAGCAATAACCATGCCCTCCCCAGCCTCTTCGCCATTTCGACCTGTTACCAACGCCCCTGCCTCACGAGCAATGAGCCCTCCTGCGGCGAGATCCCACTCTTTGAGCCCACTTTCGAAGTATCCGTCAACGGCTCCGCTAGCCACGTGACATAAATCGACTGCAGCGGCGCCATTGCGCCGAATATCTCGAACTTTTGGGATCAGGGAGGCGATCTTCTGACCTTGCCTCACGCGCTCAGATTGATCATAGGAAAATCCCGTCGCGATGAGCGAAGCCCCCAACTCTTCAGAATGGGAACAATGAATCTTCCTGTCATTAAGAAATGCACCACCACCCCGTGATGCATACCAGAGGGAATTGATAGTTGGGGCGTACACAATCCCGAGAAATACTCCTTGACTATCTTTGGCTGCAATACTTATATTCCATCCGGGCAAGTTATAAAAATAATTAACCGTTCCATCAATCGGATCGATGATCCAGGTAATCCCAGAGCGTGATTCACGATTCGCACCCTCTTCTCCGATGATCCCATCATCTGGCCGAGCGGCTAAGAGGGAACTCACAATAAGTTTCTCGCTCTCGTGATCCATATGCGTTGCAAAATCACGGACCGAACTCTTCTGCGTTAGGTTATTGACATCAAAATTATGGGGCCGATTGTTGAGAAGCTCACCAGTTTTTAGGGCGATGCCACGTGCAAGCACCAGCAGTTCATCCATTTCCGCAGCGTGCGCAGAATTCATGGTAAAGTTCATGGATAGAATCTAGGTATGTTCACTCCGTATCGCAAACTTTTCGCGGTGCCGGGAGCCTTACGATTTTCAATTGCCGGATCTATCGCTCGGCTGCCTATTTCTATGACGCTTCTGGCAATCACTTTTGTCATCGTGCATGTCAAACACTCTTACACCTTGGCTGGCACGGTTGCAACCGGCGCTTCCCTTATATCCACCGTCTTTAGTCCAACCTGGTCCCGTTATTCCGATCGATTGGGTCAACGCCGGGTGCTGCGATTTACCGTTCCTTTTTACATTATTTTTGATCTAATTTTTCTTATTGCAATTAGCAAGCATGCTCCGACTTATATTTGGATGAGCGCAATATTTGTCTCGGAGATGTTTCTACCCAATATTGGGGGCTTAACGCGGCGGCGCTGGCTCTGGGTTCTTGGTGAAGATCGAGTTCAAATCAACACTGCCTATTCATACGAAGCCTTGATGGATGAAATTATCTTTATCATTGGGCCGATCGTTGCAACTTCTGCAGCAACATTTATCTCTCCGGCCGCAGGAATGATTCTTGGATTCTCATTCATGGCCGTTGGTACAACTCTCTTCATCTCACAAAGGTCGACAGAACCTGCTCCGTATGAAAAAGATAGTGAAGCAGAACATGGTTTTGTACTCGCAATGCCTGTAGTCCAAGCCGTCTTTTTTCCCTTTATTTTTCTTGGTGCTTTTTTCAGTTCAACAAACCTGACAGTTGTTGGCTACGCTCAACAACATCACGACGCCTCTTATACTGGGTTGGTACTTGCCGTGTGGGCCGCAGGAAGCGGAGTTGCTGCAATCTTTAACGGCTCGATCAAGTGGCGTCTACGGGATGCATCTCGCTTTCGCATCAACCTAGGTTTCATACTCTTACTCTCGCTCCCATTTTTTTATATACATTCCATGTTCATATTGGCTGCCGCGCTATTTCTCTCTGGAGTAGGAGTTGCCCCTCTCATAGTCGCCGGTTATAACGTTGCAGAAAAATCTGTCCCACCTGAGAAGGTGACAGAAACCCTAGCCTGGGTGATCGCAGGGTTATCACTGGGAGGAGCACTGCCTGGAACGTTGACGGGACATATCATTGATTCGCAAGGAGCAAGCAAGGCATTTGTTATTCCAGTTGCTTGCCTTGTCTTGGCTAATTTAGCCACGCTGCCCTACCTTCGAACCTGGCGTCGAATATCAGATCATTAGGCCACCAACCCACCAACCCACCAACCGCGGACGGCTAATCATCGACAAATCCCAAACTACCACCCGCAGATGTGGCACTCTTTGACCGTGAGCGACATTCGACTTGTTGGACGATCCGAAGATGGAAGCATTCTTCTCCTCCAAACATCAGAGGGTGCTAGCCACCGACTCGAGATTGATGAAAAATTGAAAGCGCTGATTAATCAGCCAAGGCTAGTTGCCGTGAGCGACACATCGGAACAGGCATCAGTGAGCGTGAAAGAGATCCAAGCCAGACTTCGATCGGGTGAGAGTATCGACTCAATTGCACGAAGTTGTGAATGGGCGCCGGAGAAGATCGAGAAATTTTCAGGTCCAATCTTGCAAGAGCGTGCCTACGTCATTGCGCTAGCGCTAGCCGCCACCTTGCGCAAAGAGAAACATGCTCCCACGCTTGCTGCAGCCACCATCTCACTTTTAGCACCGAGAGGGGTTGATATGGCCCTGATTGAATGGAACACCTGGCGCCTTCCAGATGGAATGTGGAATATTATTTTGTTCTATCCCGCCAAAGATGGAACGACAAATGAGGCCAATTGGACATTTAACTTGAGCAATCGCAGCCTTGAGGCGATTGATGATGGTGCTGCTTGGATCTCCGGTGACGAGATTGAGGTGCACCCTCCTACGCCTTCCCATGGAATTGTCTACCCGTCCGCTACCCCGCCACCGCGGCTAGTTGCAGTTCGCGAAACCTCAGTGTCAGCCGAGTTAACTGACGTGGATATGCGCGATGGGGTAACTCAGCGATTAAAGATTCCCTCATGGGATGACATTATGTTCAGCGAAACTAAAGGAATTTCAGAAGAGGAATAGCGGTTTCGGCCTCGGTCACACCACCATGGTGACCTACCATTGAACTTTCTGGAGCAATTCTGGAGGGGTCGATCAAAATAACTCCTTGATGTGCAATTGCCATGAAATCGCCCATCCGATCAATACTCTCGAGAGAAAGATCCTCTCCGAATAAAGAGGCCGCAATCATCTCTTCCTTGGAATAAATAGATACACGTTCTCCAAAAAATTCTCGCCATTGCGCAACAGTGTCAGAAAGGGAACCTTCAATTACATACATATGTCGAGCCCGGGGTTCTCCCCCAACCAATGAAATATTTTTCATCAAATCATTCTCATAACCCAGTACCACCTTTTCGCCAACATTCACCATTCCATGGTCAGCGGTAACGTAGAGATCAGTATTTTTGGGCAATCGATCGATCAAAGAGTTAATCAACTTTGCAACGCTTTCAAGAGCTATTAACCACTTCTCACTCCCGACTCCATCGTTGTGGCCGGCATGGTCCAATGCATTGATATAAAGATATGTAAATGAATTAGGTTCAGATATCGCTACTTTTGTTGCTTCAATCATCTCCGCTGCTCGATTTGCACCAACATAGTGCGCCCCACGCAGTGCTGCCTGTGTAAAGGCGCTTCCTTCATAGCGCTTCTCAGCAATATTGGTTACGCAGATTCCATGCGACATAGCTCGTTCAAAGAGAGTGGGAATTTTTTGCCATACAAGTGGATCAACTCGTTCATCCCACTTGAGCGCGTTGAGCAATCTTCCTGGATTTCCAGAATTGGGTACTCGGACGGTATATCCCAACATTCCGTGTACTCCGGGTAGCACCCCAGTGCCCAAACTTGTGAGATTCGTGACAGTCGTTGAAGGAAAATGAGATGTAAGAGATTCTGTACGTATTGCCTGTGCAAATATTGGAAACTGCTCACCGTATGTAGTGAGCAATTGTGAACCCATTCCATCGATCAAGAGCAAACACGTTCGCCTAGAAGGGCTCAACTCCACGTTATTCGCAACGCCAGGTAATCCTAATGAAGCGAATATTGATTGCGACAGATCTGCTAGTCCAAAGCCCACATCCCCATCCTGCCGTAAATTGCGTGGCAAGATACGCATCATGGCGCGTACCCCAAAGGCCGATCTTCCCAAAGCTGGAGAAAATCCCGGCAAGATACTTGATATCGATGTTTCGCAGGAGATGTCAGATTCTTTTCTCGAATATGCCTACTCAGTCATTTATTCTCGAGCGTTGCCTGATGCCCGCGATGGATTAAAACCTGTACAGCGTCGCATACTGCATCAGATGTTTGAAATGGGGTTGCGTCCTGATAAAGGACACGTGAAGTGTGCGCGAGTAGTAGGTGAGGTAATGGGCAAGCTCCATCCACACGGTGATGGAGCCATTTACGACGCCGCCGTTCGGCTAGCCCAACCATTTACAACCAGACTCCCACTCATTGATGGCCACGGAAATTTCGGCTCACTTGATGCGGGTCCTGCGGCTATGCGTTATACCGAAGCAAGACTTGCCCCCGCTGCAATGGCGATGGTCGATGAAGCTGATGAAAACACAGTTGATTTCGGCGGAAATTATGATGGTCAGTTACTAGAGCCCCTAGTGCTTCCCGCAGCATTTCCTAATCTTTTGGTAAATGGAGCTACCGGAATCGCCGTTGGAATGGCCACAAATATGGCACCTCACAACTTGGCAGAGGTGGTCTCTGCAGCAAAGTATTTGATCGATAATCCCAATGCAACACTTAAAACACTTATGAAGTTTGTACCCGCCCCTGACTTCCCAACCGGTGGAGAAATCATCGGACTCGAAGGCGTTCACGATGCGTACGCAACGGGACGTGGATCATTTAAGGTTCGTGCGACCGCAGTCATCGAAAAAGTTAGCTCACGCAAACAAGGGATAGTGATTACTGAATTCCCATTCAATATTGGACCCGAAAAGGTAGTCGAGAAAATTGCTGATCTCGTAAAATCTAAGAAGGTTGTTGGCATTTCAGACATTATTGATCTCTCGGACGGCCAACAAGGAACGAAAGTCGTCATCGAAATTAAAAATGGTTATGAGGCAGGTGAAATCCTAGAAAAACTCTACAAACTCACTCCAATGGAGGACCAATTCTCGGTCAACGCTGTCGCACTTGTAGATGGCAAACCTCTGACCTTGGGACTTAAGGAGTTACTACAAGTATTTATCGATCATCGAATTGAAGTTGTTCGACGTCGTTCGGAGTTTCGAAAAGCCAAAGCTGAAAGCCGATTGACTCTTGTGAATGGATTGTTGAAGGCCATCATAGACATTGAAAAGGTAATTAAAATAATTCGGGCTTCAGATGATGCCCAGATTGCCAAAGATGCGCTGATAAAAAGTTTTAAATTAAATGATGTGCAAGCGACTTACATCTTAGATATGCCGCTTCGCCGATTGACCAAGGTAAGCAAACTTGAATTGGATGCCGAACAAGCGCAACTGACTGCGACTATCCTTGGGTTAAAGAACCTACTCGCTAGTGAAGCGAAGATTAAAAGTCAAGTTGCATTAGAACTCACCGCTGCTTCTAAAAGTTTCGCCACTCCACGTCGAACCAGAATTGGAAATAATTAAGGTCGGGATTTATGCGTCAATCCGATCCCGATCTATCTCCGCAGTTGAAATAAAATCCTTACGCGGTGCTACTTCATTTCCCATTAGGAGTTCAAAGGTTGCCTCGGCCGCTTTGATATCTTCCATAGTTATGCGCCGCAGAGTTCTACGTTCTGGATCCATAGTGGTCTCTCTCAACTGGTCAGCATCCATCTCACCAAGCCCCTTGTAGCGTTGCACTGGCTCCCTCCAACGCTTACCACTCTTACTTAGATCACCTAACACCTTGCGCATCTCATCATCGGAGTACGTGTAGTACATTTCTCCTCTTTTGCCCCCGATAACATCTATGCGGTGCAAAGGAGGGATAGCTGCAAAGACTCGACCTTCACTAATAAGAGGGCGCATGTAACGATAGACCAACGTTAAAAGAAGACATCGGATGTGTGCGCCATCAACGTCCGCATCTGACATCAAAATTATTCGACCATATCTCGCATCGTCGATATTAAAAGAGGCGCCGGAGCCAGCTCCAATTACTTGGATAATCGAAGCACATTCATTGTTCTCCAACATCTGCGACAAGGATGCCTTTTGTACGTTAAGTATCTTTCCTCGAATCGGCAAGATGGCTTGAAATTCGGAATTGCGCGCAGCCTTAGTCGTCCCCAGAGCGGAATCGCCTTCGACAATGAATAATTCAGTTCTAGCTGTGTCATCGGAACGGCAATCAGATAACTTCGTAGGTAACGAACTATTTTCTAATGCATTCTTTCGTCGTTGTAAATCCTTATGGACTCTGGCAGATATACGGGTGCGCGAGGCTGCGGCCACTTTTTCCAAGATGGCCCTGCCTGTTGCCTTCTCAATTCGCTTAGAAGTGGCGAAGAATTTCTTCAGTTCATCGCTCACAACTCCTGCGACAATCTTTGTGGCCGCCGCAGTGCCTAACACCTCCTTTGTCTGTCCTTCAAATTGAGGTTCAGACATTCGTACAGTGATGACTGCTGTGAGGCCCTCTAAAACATCGTCTTTAATGACATCTACTTCGTTGCCCTTTAAAGTCTTCGTGGCACGAAGCGCATCATTGAATGCCTTAGTTATCGCTCGCTCGAAACCTTGTGTATGAGTACCGCCTTTGGGAGTTGAAATAATATTTACAAAAGAAGCCATTGTGGTTTCGAATGCCGAGCCCCATTGCATTGCGATATCCACACCCATGGTTCGATTTACTTCGGTCGGTGACATATGTCCTTTTTCATCCAGGACCGGAACCGTCTCCGTGTACTCACCACTACCAGTCAATCGAATAACATCTCCCACAGGTTCATCTGGACGTAGGAAAGTGCAGAACTCTGAAATTCCACCTTTATGCAGAAAAGTTTCGGAACTTGCAACTTTGTAGCGCCTGTCGTTAACAACCAACTGCAATCCAGGAACCAAATACGAGGTCTGTCTCGCCCTCGCATGGATATCCTCAATCGAGAGTTCGGCCTCCTTGAGAAATATCTGCTTATCAGCCCACCATTTGACGCGAGTACCAGTTACCTTACTCGAAACTTTCCCAATTACACGTAACCCTGATTTCTCCTTAAAAGTTGCTTTGGGACCATCTCCGTCAAATATTCCTGGAACTCCACGTTGAAAAGACATCCAGTAAATTTTTCCATCTCGATCTACCTCGACATCTAAGCGAGATGCAAGCGCATTAACTACTGAGGCTCCTACGCCATGCAATCCACCGGAGGCGGCATATGAGCCTCCACCAAATTTTCCGCCTGCGTGCAACATGGTCATTACAACTTCGACCCCTGTTAGCCCCGTCTTAGGCTCCTTATCAACTGGAATTCCACGTCCATTGTCGTGAACTTCTACGGAGCCATCCGCCTCTAAATTAATTTCTATTTTGGAGCAATGCCCTGCTAGTGCTTCGTCAACAGAATTATCGATAATCTCCCACAAGCAATGCATCAGTCCACGAGAATCAGTTGTACCGATATACATTCCAGGACGTTTACGTACTGCATCAAGCCCCTCGAGGACCGCCAAATCTTTGGCTGTGTAGCCGTTTGTGGTGGTAGCTGCTTTATCATCGGTGGCCATGAGGCGCAAGATTATCGGGCAGTTCTCTTAGAAATCGCTGATTCACCGTGAAAATCGATAGTTTTTTCTGTGAATTTAAATAAATTTCCTTTGAATCGCTTCTTAAGCAAAGTGGGAATAAACTAAGCATGCTTTACTGTTCCACTAGCAAGATTAAGAAAAGCGAAAGTCGCATGATCTTTATGATGATTAGATTAGGAGAAGTCGATGACCGAGCAGTTGATCCTCGAGCCTACCCCTCTCAATGCTGTTGATCGTTGCGATCGTTGTGGTGCCCAAGCATATGTCCGCGCAATCTTGCTCAATGGCGGTGAGTTATTGTTCTGCGCTCACCACGCTAAGGAATACTCCGCCGGCCTGAAACCTCTCGTCGCGAAAATCCAGGATGAGACTTCGAAGTTAATTGAGACCCCAACAAAACAACAATAGTTGAATA
>JAYTQV010000080.1:0-3754 GCA_043746515.1 Actinomycetes bacterium
TCCAACAACGCTTACTCGTTGCCCGACCACAAACGAGATGGTGATTTAATGGATGAGGCCGCTTTTAATGGCGGTTGGGCTTTGAGTTGGAAGTACAACGCGCAGCAGATTGACATGTTAGAGACAACTGTTAATTTGATTCAACTGCGCAAGAAGTATTTGATGCCAGTTGCCCGCATGTTCTTTACCGGCGAACTCGATCTCAACACCTCTCACAAAGATCTCACTTGGTACACCCGCAATGGAGTTGAGATGACGCAGGCCGATTGGAACAAACTCGACAATCGCAATCTCATGATGTCAGTTGAAGCCAGTGATGAGAAAGGCCTGCTCTTGATGTTTAATGGCTCAATCCTGCAAAAGGAGTTCACGCTTCCCGATTCTCACGCAGGGCATTCCTTTAGGTCGGTCTTCGACTCGGCCGAGAACGTTATGCATTACTCTCCACGCTTGGCCGCACCTGGAGGCAAGGTCATCTTGCAGGCGCACGCGGTTCAAGTTTGGCTAATTAACCGCAGCTAGTCAGATTCACAGCCCAGCCATCCGGTACCTGACTAAACCTGCGGTTGTTAAGTAACTATCTGGCCTTTTCCGACGACAACTAATCCCGAATCAGTGACGGTGAAGCGCTTGGCATCCTTTTCGCGATCTACCCCAAGTTGTGCACCGGGTTGAATGACTACGCCTTTGTCTATGATGGCATTGCGAATGATCGCGCCACCACCAATCACAACGTTTGGCATTACAACAGAGTTTTGAATTACCGCTCCCGATGCAATTCGAACGTCATAGGAGATAACAGATTGCTCTACTCGCCCACCCGCGATGATCGAGCCTGCACCCACGATTGAATCGACTGCGCTTCCCGCACCACTGAACTTAGCTGGAGGCAGTGGTGGCAGATGCGTGAGCACCGGCCATTCGCGGTTATACAAGTTGAATATAGGGTGGATAGAAACTAAGTCCATATGCGCTTCGTAGTAGGACTGCAGAGTACCCAGGTCGCGCCAGTACCCATGATCGCGTTCGGTCTCGCCAGGAACTATATTGAGATTGAAGTCGTAGGCAACGGCTTTGCCGCGACTTGAAAGGAGCGGAATAATATTTGTTCCTAGATCATGCTTGCTCGACTCATCTTTCGAGTCCTCGATGAGTACCTCTTCCATCGCTTTGCGGTCAAAGATGTAGTTACCCATTGAGATCAATGACCACTCGGGTTCACCAGGGATCGATGGGGGATTGGCAGGCTTCTCCAAGAATGCCTTGATAGTAATTCCATCAGGTTCAAGTTCAATGACTCCGAACTCACTCGCCTGGTTTTGAGGAACTCTAATTGCCGCGACGGTTACCGCAGCGCCGATCTCTTTATGGAAATCAAACATCTGCTCCGGATCCATTCGGTATACGTGGTCAGCGCCAAAGACGAGCACGTACTTAGGATCTTCATCTTGAATCAAATTGAAATTCTGCAAGATTGCATCGGCGCTACCGGTGTACCAACGCGGACCGAGGCGCTGTTGAGCTGGAACTGTTGTTACGAAGTTATTGGTGAGAGCAGACATCCGCCATGTGGTCGTAATGTGTTTATCGAGTGAGTGTGACTTGTATTGGGTGAGCACAGCAATCTTTCGCATATCTGCGTTAACAAGATTGGAGAGTACAAAGTCGATCAGGCGGTAGGCGCCTCCGAATGGAACCGCTGGCTTGGCACGATCGTGAGTGAGGGGAAGCAAACGCTTACCTTCACCACCCGCTAATACGATGGAAATAAGTTCGTCTCTGCTACCCATGGAAAAACCGTATCTCACTTTTGCCCATAAGATAAGACCAGACCCGTTGGGATGGGAGTTAATGATGAATCACTTGAAAGCGATGAAAGTTGGATTGGTAACAAAGGAGTGGCCACCTCATATTTATGGGGGTGCCGGAGTCCACGTGAAATATCTGGCCAAGAGCCTGGAATCACTCGTTGATGTCCACGTGCACTGCTTTGGTGAACCTCGTTCCGATGCCACGAGTTACGAATTAACTCCCGCTGAGCAAAGACTCAACCCCGCAATGCAGGCTCTTATTACCGATGCACAGATAGCATCTGGACTCGAGGGCGTCGATCTGGTGCACTCCCATACCTGGTACGCCAATATGGCTGGTCACTTTGCCAAAACTTTATACAAGATCCCTCATGTCATAACTGCCCACTCTTTAGAGCCAGATCGTCCTTGGAAAGAGGAGCAGATCGGTGGGGGCTACCGCGTCTCTTCATGGGCCGAGAAGAGCGCGTATGAATCCGCTGACGCCATCATTGCGGTCTCCCAAGGAATGCGCCGCGATGTTCTTAAGGCTTACCCGAACCTTGATCCCAACAAAGTGCATGCGATCCTCAATGGAATCGATACCAAGACTTACTATCCCCAGGCCAATCCCGAACTACTAGATTCACTAGGTATTAATGGTCCATATGCGATCTTTGTTGGACGAATCACTCGCCAGAAAGGTTTGGCGCATCTACTCAAAGCTTGGAAAGAAGTTGATCCACAGTATGGGTTAGTTCTCTGCGCGGGAAGTCCAGATGAGGCGGGCATTGGTGCCGAAGTTAAGGCCGCTATAGAAGAGTTGCAAGCAACTCGAAACAATGTGGTTTGGATCAGCAAGATGGCTCCACAAGCAGATGTAATCGCGCTGCTGTCTAGCGCCGACCTATTCTTGTGTCCATCTATTTATGAACCACTTGGCATCGTGAACCTAGAGGCGATGGCTTGTGAGACTGCGGTCCTAGCTAGTGATGTGGGCGGTATCCCAGAAGTAGTTGCAGATAATTTCACAGGAGAGTTAGTTCACTACTCAGGTGACGCTGCCGAGTTTGAAGCCGCCTTCACCACCAAGATCAATTCGCTGATGGCTGATCGCGATCTATTGCGCAAATATGGCGAAGCGGGTCGAGTGCGGGCAATAGATCAGTTCAGTTGGGATTCCATCGCCCATGAGACAGTTGAGTTGTATAAGAGCCTCATAAAATAAAGTTAAACTGCGGCGAAAATAGTGGCCTCAACTCCAGCTCTCATGAGTGCGCTGTATAAGTTTTGGATTTTGTGCACGAACTCTGGATAGCTCAATAACTCTGACTGTAAGTATCCAGATTCAAGAAACTTTTGCACGAAATCATCATCCTCACTGCAATCTCTTCTTATGGATCTTATTTCATCGCCTTTAGGATCTGACATAAGCGCGGCGAATTCTCCGGGGTCAAATCCCTCTCGGGGAGCGATGCACACCAAATATGCTGCCACTGTAAGTGCAAGCAGAGATGGAGTTCGACCCTGCTTAAGGTGAAAGAGCGCCGGGTCTGTGACTCGCTGTGGCAATTTAGAAGAACCGTCGGAACCAACTCGGGAAGTCTTGTCTGCAAGAGCGGTATTTGACCAACGAGCAAAGAGTTGAGCAATATACGTATCTGCGGTCAAACCCTCTGGCATCGAAAAAGTGGGCAGGTATTCTTTGTGGAGAAGTTCAGTGACAGCTTTTTCAATGTACGGAGTGAAGCGCGCTTCTGGAATCGTGGCACATGCAGATAGCGCTCCTAAGTAGGAGATAAGAGAGTGTGCCCCATTAAGTAAGCGAAGTTTCATCACCTCATATTGCTCAACGTGGTTACTAAATATGGCCCCCTGACGGCCCCAATCTGGGCGCCCAGCTGCAAAATTATCCTCGAGAACCCACATAGTAAAGGCCTCTGCCGGGACTGGCGAAGCGTCGA
>JAYTQV010000081.1:0-9270 GCA_043746515.1 Actinomycetes bacterium
CCTTGTCATAACGGTCTGATAACGAAATACTTCACCCATATCGGTGCGAAATGGACATTTCGCCAATTCACCAATGGGGGCGACGATGAGCGAACAAGAGGTATTGCTGACGCCATCGGAGGTAGCCGCTTTATTTAGAGTAGATCCCAAGACGGTCACTAGGTGGGCAATAGCGGGCAAGTTGACCAGTATCCGTACGCTCGGGGGACATCGTCGTTACAAAGAGTCCGAGGTAACGGCGCTCTTAAAATCCATACCTGGAAATACAGTGAAGAGCGCTTCCTAAAGAGTGGTTCCAGAGAAAATCACAACCCCGTCGCAATTACCACTGGCTGGGGTAAAAGTCCTCGATGCCACCTCCAATATTGCGGGACCTTGGGGCGGGGCCATTTTGGGCGATCTTGGGGCGGATGTTCTTAAGGTTGAAACTCCATCGGGAGACCCATCACGATTTATGTCGCCTACCGATGGTGACCGCTCTGCATATTTTCATGTGGTCAATAGAAACAAAGATGTCATTACGGTGGATCTCAAAACTGATGAGGGAATGTTAAAACTTCAAGAGCTGCTCGATGACTGTGATGTCTTTCTCACAAATTTTCTCCCGAAGCAATTAGAGAGCTTTGGAATATTGCCAGCGGATTTAATGAAAAAATGGCCACGCCTTATTGTTGGAAATCTCTCTTCGTATGGCAGCAGCGGCCCTTCATCAACATGGCCGGGATATGACGCCACGCTGCAAGCAAGAACTGGAATCATGAGCGTTACTGGCGAGAGAGAAGGTGCACCAGTTCGTGCCGGCGTATCAATTCTTGACCTAGGTGCTGGTACATGGCTCGCCATGGGAATCCTCGCGGCGCTAATCAAACGAGATCGCACTGGATTTGGCTCACTGGTAGAAACATCCTTATTTGAGACTGGGGCAACGTGGGTGGGATATCACCTCTCAGCTTTTGAACTTACCGGCAGCCCATCCGCTCGAGCAGGTAGCGGACATCCTGCCTTTTCACCATACGGTATTTTTAAAACGGCGCAGGGAAGTATCTGCATCGGAGTTGGTAGTGATGCAATTTATTCCAAACTCTGCAACGCAATTGAACGGCCAGACCTAATATCAAATTCACTCTATGCAACAAATAGTGGTCGTGTTCGCAATGTTCAATCACTCACCATTGAAATCGAGAACGGGTTATCTGTCAGAGATAGCAAAGAGTGGGTGACCCTCTTATGCGTTTCAGGTATACCAGCTGAAGAGGTGTGCCAACCAGAAGCCCTTCTTGACGACCCACAAGCCAAGGCCACAGGAATCCTCTTGTCCTATCCTGATCAATCTACAGAACTCGATAGGATCGCTGGACTACCTATTAAATTTGATGGTGAGCGTCCAAAAATTAGTAAGCCGGCTCCTCATAGACAATAAGCAACTTACATACTGCTAAGAATTTGTCGCGCTCGCTTAATCATTGCCTCATCAATGAGTGAACCATCAAAGGCAATTGCACCCTTATCCGTGTTTCGTTGCTCCCATTTTTCTATAACACGGGTAGCCCAATTCTGATCGCTTGTATCTCGAGTGAATGAGTGAGAAATGATCTCCAATTGCTTAGGGTGGATACATAGTTTCCCACCAAAGCCCATATCGCGAGCAAAGAGTGAACTTCTTTGCAGTCCGAGATCGTCATCGATTTCAAAATGAGGTGAGTCGATAGGTGCAGCCAATTCAGAATTAACACTTGCCATGACGAGGCTAGCCATCGCGAAAGCAGAGTTAGCCCCGCTCTCAGAAAAGCTCACGCCTAAATCTGCATATAAATCTGCGGCACCAAAAGCCAACCGGAGAACGCGTTTGGGAAGGGTAGATGCCGAAATGAGTTTTAACACACCAACTGTGGATTCGATCAGTGGAATCACCTGTAGCAAATCTGTTTGACCTAGCTCTCGTTCAATGGCTGCAATGGCTGCATCCATATTCTCAGACTCCGCGCCAGGAATATATTTTGGGACCATAATCGCATCCACATTTAACGAAAGTGCAGCTCTGACGTCCAGTTCAAACTCTGGAGAACAAAACCCATTGACGCGAATCACAATCAATGGCCCATCCGCGGATCTGTGTTCACTCAACACTTTCACGATTGCTTCACGTGCTAATTCTTTATTCGCGGCTATAACCGAATCTTCTAGATCAAGAATTAAGACATCGGTTTCTAGATGCAGGGCCGTGGCAATTCGTTGTGGTTGATCACCTGGAGTAAAGAGAAAGGTGCACGCGTCACGTAGGCGCGCACTCCTATCTTGGTTGGACATTACTTGATCCACATCTCTTTTAAGGCTCTCATAATATTTCCACCGAGAACCGCGACAATATCTTCGTCGGAGAAGCCGTTTTTGACTAACCAGCCGGAGATATTCCAGAAATTCTCAGTAGGATTTTCTAGCCCATCTACATACGTGACTCGTTCAAACTGCGGAGAGTCTCTGAAAGTAGTTCCGAGTAAACCGGAGAAGACAGTATGCAACCCAACATGATCTCCGTAAAGAGTATCTGGACCAAAAGCCACATGCTCAATCCCGACAAGATCGATGCAGTACAAGAGATGGTCCATTACAGAATTTATGGAATGAAGCGGATTTTTCTTTGAAAGTGTCGTGTGTGGCGCTGCGGACATGCCTATGACACCTCCTCCGTCAGCGACTGCCCTGATGGCGTCGTCGGATTTCATCCGTGGGGTGGGCCAAATAGCCTTGGCGCCAGCATGAGTAATGAATATGGGTTTGGTACTGACCCGCGCGGCATCGATACATGTTTGGTCGGAGGAGTGTGAAACATCTACCGCGATGCCCAGTTGGTTCATACGAGTGACACAGCGTGCTCCAAAACTGGTGAGTCCACCATCTACTTTTTCACTTAAGCCCGAAGCTAGAGCGTTTGAATCAGAGTAGGCAATTCCTAATTGCCTGATACCTAGTCCATAAAGAACGTCCAAACGGTCGATCTCGTTTTCAATGGGAGTAGATGCTTCGAGTCCAAAAACAAAACCTACCTTTCCGCTCTTTTTAGCCTGATAAATATCCTCAAGAGTCCTTATAACGATCACATCATTTTGATGCGCGATATCTGCTTGGCGCATTCCAATATCAGTGATTATGTCGAGCCAGCGCCAGGGTGCATTGCCAGTAACGCAGGCAGTCCCATCCATCATGTTGTCGAAAATAACTGTCATCCCCGAAGCGCTTACACCTTCGAAGGCGGTGTGCTGTCGCCCTGTTCGATTGTATTCTGGAGTTTGGCGCATATCTTGTGGGAAGCGGACCGGATGATCATGCAGACTAATTGTGATGTTCTCATTCATTAATTTTTTAGAACGTGCCAGTTGTTCGGAAGTGAGATCTCCTTCATATGCCGGTACGCGATCGAGCTCTGGGGCAAGTTCAATGCTAGAAAAATCCTCTCCTTTTGGCAGATAGCTGTAAGAGGTATAGGGATTTTTGGGCACTTTATTAACCTTTCATTTCGATTTGGTGTGGTCCATCTGCTAACAACCGCCAGAGAACTTCCCACGCTTTCATGCCTTCTACTAATCGCTTAGTGCGCATAAATTCATTTGGTGCATGATGCTTTTCATCTGCCGTTGCAAAAGAGAAGAAGAGAGTTTTAGACCCAAGTACCCTCTCAAAAAGTTCAGTTGCTGGCAGGGTTCCTGCAATAACCGCTAACAGCACCTTCTCGTTCGGATATACAACCTCTAGAGCCGCGGTGGCTGCTCGTATTGCGGGGTGATCTGCGGGAATCGTGTATGCCGGAATTCCCTCACCATCAATCTGGATTTTAATTCCTACCCCAGGGAGTTGGAGTTTTAAGAAATGCTCTTGTATCGACTCCACCACCGTGCGTGGATTCTGACCTGGTACTAACCGACAAGAAATATGAGCGGTCGCTAGATGGGGAATAACGGTGTACTTGCCACCTGCCTTTATTCCATTTACTTCCAAAGTAGGACGTTCCCAAAGCCTTTCAATGGTGCTGAATCCAGCCTCACCAAATAACGCATCCACTCCAAGGCTCTTTACATATTCGCCGTCATTAAAATTAACCGCTGCAATCTCTGCTCTGCGTTGGTCAGACATGGAGGGGATGCCATCGTAAAAACCTGGAATTGCAATAGATCCATCTGGCTTATGAAGGCCTGCCAGAATTTCTGCCAGTGCGTGAACTGGATTCGCGACCGTCCCACCGTAACGTCCCGAATGTAAATCCTCTTTCGCCCCGGACACCTCGATATCAAAAGTAACCAACCCTTTTGATGCAATTGAGAGGGACGGCTCAGTTGGCCGCCACATCGCACCATCTGCTGAAATCACTAGGTCCGCAGATAGTTCATCCACATGTGATTGTACGTAATCCCCAAGGTTGGGGCTCCCGATCTCTTCTTCACCTTCGAAGAGAAACTTTACATTCAAAGGAAGTTTGCCCTCTTGGCTCATGAAAGCTTGGGCAACCTTGAGGACTATAAGAACTGGACCCTTATCATCTGTAACTCCCCTGCCTCGGATCACATCTCCATCTCGCACGAATGAGAACGGTGGAGTTTTCCACTCGGCGAGATCGCCAGTTGGCTGAACGTCATAGTGACCATAGACCAAGATCGTTGGCAGTGCAGGTGCGCTAAGCCACTCTCCGCGGACGACCGGATGTCCCTTTGTCTGCTCAACTCGTCCATTGGCAAAACTTAGTTGCGCCGCCAACCAGTGTGCTGCTTGCCGCATAGTTTCGGCTGATGCATCTCGACTAACAGAAGGAATCTCAACGAAGGTTGCTAGTTCAGCGATGTAGTTATCAGGAGTTGCATCAAATTCCAACACAGTAAATCTACTTTCTGCTATTTATCAGGGCCATGGTTCGGGCCATCTCATTGCCTACGATCATCATTCCTTCGTCCACACCCATACCTGGCTTGGCCAGGACTTGAATTGCACCACAAGCCATTGCGATATGTGCACTTATCTGCGCAGAACGATCTGTTTCATTGCAGGTTCCTCCACAATAACCACCAAGTCCATTGCGATTCACTAACAACAGAGCTTCGATCGTGTTGTTGATTCCACCAAGATCAGGTGTCTTTACATGAATAATATCGGCGGCTTTTTCGCTTACAAAAAATTGGATATCTTCCAAGGTATTGCACCACTCATCGACGGAGATCTGGACGTTAGATCCTCGAGTTGAAATTGCCTCTTTCAGCGCTTTCATCACTTTAACTTGACCTTCAACGCTCTTTCCATCAATGGCATGTTCGATGCGAAGTTGAAATGGCGCCGCAATCTGCTCTAGTTCAACTAGATAATCGGCACATTTATCAATATCAGAATTAAATGCTTGGCCAATGGTGCCGTACACGTCAAATTGCAAGACCGGGTTGTAGGAGATGTCTCTTCGCATTTCAAAGATGCGATCTCTAACCCAAGAGACGTATTTCTTAAAGATGCCCCCATCAACTCCGAGTTTGGTCTCAACATTATTTATCAATCCATGAGGCAGAACTCCAGCCTCTTTCATAATCATTTTATCGACGTTGTTATACCTGTCGTCACCCGTTTGGGTATGCATCGGAACTGGGGCTATTGCAATCCCAGTTTCGTATTCATCCGCAATTACCTCAGCCATGGTTCTGGCTTGTGATTTTGCGACAGCATCTAATAACGCTTGTGTTACCCCGTAGCGAATCCCAGCAGAGATCCGTTTCCCGTTGAGATGGAGATGATCTATCTCCTCCGCAATATCGCGAAAATTAGTGATCGTGCGTCCTACGAGTAACGGAGCAATCACAGAATTGACAACTTGCATCGCTTGATTCGCATTAAAGAGTGGATCTCGTCCACCTACTCCCGAATACTGAACAACCGCACAGTCACCGTGCGCAACCTCACCATTATCCAAAATCAGCATGACAGAAAGTGATTCTCCCGACTCGCGAATAGATGTGAAGCCTGGAGTTAATGGATCTCCGACGTAATTAAAACCATCATGTTGCGCACCAGCTAATATCGCAGCTTGATCATCAACATAGAAACCAGTGAGTCCCGGGACAGATAGAACCTTTGAGATTTTCATAATCCTCATATATTAACCTTACGAATCAATTGAGTAACTCTATGTAAATTTACGAAAGAGCTAGCCCAACCTAGATTCCACCTTGAGTTCCAATTAATCCTTGAGTTCCAATTAAATCGCCAGCCGAAACCAGCGCACCCGTCTGTTGCGCCGGTTGCCGAAGCCGCATCCGAGGTACTTCCAGAGACAACTAAGTTGGCCTTTCTCTGACGCACAATATGTTTAATTCCATAACTTGTGGCCATTGACTATTTTTTAATGAGCTGTGGCAAATAATCTGCGATAAATTGACGTTGCACCTCTTGAAATAGGTCATATTCCTCGGTTTGAGGTGAGTGACCAGACTTTTCAAAGATTACAAGTCGTGAATTTGGAATTCCGTCTGCGATGATTTGCGAAGATGAAACTGGAGTAACCCAATCCGTCCGTCCAACAGTAACAAGTGTTGGAGCCGTGATCGTATGAAGTACTGGTTTCAAATCATAGTTTGGTGAGTTGTGGGTAAAGCAGTAGTTATGTGCCTCGTGATGGTAGTAACCGGCTTCAACTGCTGCGGCAGATTTAACAGGGTCGTAGTGGAAATCGTAAAGAGGAATCAACTCTGCCCAGCAAGCTTTTAGATCTGCATCATCTCGAATCTGACCTGTCCAGTAACGATTAAAATTCTCCCAGTTAACTTCAACGCGATCTTGATTCTTCGCATTCTCAACTAGAGTTTTGAAGTTATCAGAATCTGCAGATGTATCACGCAAGAGAACCGCTTCAGTGTGCTCTGGATAACGGACTGCATACTCCAATGAGATGAAGCCACCATAAGAACCGCCGGCAACAACTATCTTCTCTGCACCCATCCACTTGCGAAGCCCATCAACATCTGCCGCCCATTGTTCATGCGAATATGGACCAACAATTTCGCTATCGCCGCATCCACGGGCATCAAAAACTACAACTTGAAAAATGTCAGAGAGCGGACCATACGTTCGCTTCGGTTCTCCAAGTGAGCCAATTCCGCCACCGCCATGATGGGCGATGAGGACAGGCTTGCCCTCACCCTTGCCGATAACTTCAACATTTAATTTTGCGCCATTAATTTCAACGATCATCTGTGAAAACTCCCTGTGATTAATTTTTACTCTTTTATTTAAATTAGACTTTATACCTAGAAGGCTATCGTTATTTTTGAGTCAACGGGTGAAGGGTTATTACTTCCAGGTAAGCGAATCAGGGGACCATGTTTTTCCAGATACCTCGCCACTCATGACCGGATCAATGAATGCACGCATGAATTCGGCCGCGAGCTCCACCGTTCGATATTCAGAGCAGTAGGGCACATCCTTCGCCTCTCTCCTGTACCGCTGCCCCCATGTTTTTGGAATAGTCAGTGCAGTAAATGAAACGAGCGAGCGAGCTCGGGCTTCTGCATCTATGGCACGCTTGAGAGAGTAAGCGCTCATGGTCTGTGTCTTTGCAATGATTACGAGATCGACAAGATCCTTCTCTCGGCTGGACGGCCGACCTCCGTATTCGGCCATCGTTGCGCAGACCTTGTCCGCAATTTGGTCAACGATCGGATAAAGGCGGTATTCGCTGCTCGGGAGTCGAGGTAGGTCTAAGCGGTTCGCTGGTGATGAAACCGTGACCTCGTCGGTGATGATGACTCCGACAACGAGATCAACGTGTAGTGGCTCCTTCTTATCTGCTCCGATGTAGACGTCGAAGTCGACGGCATAGCCATCAATGTGATTCTGTTGGTCGCCACCGACGGCGGATTGGTGCCCCGTGTAGACGAATCGGAAAAAGTCGCCAAGGTCTAGATTGGCGAGGCCGGTCAGTTCTTTGAGGGCATCGTCGAGTGTGTTCTTGGCGCGGAAGAGGTCGACATCAGTGGTGCGGCGGGCGGATGCAACGCGTGCGAGCACTCCAGTTCCGCCTTTGAGGATCCACTCGGATTGTTCGTGTTCGGAAAAGATACGACTGAGGAAGCGGCAGAAATACTCCTGACGAATCCGGTCCTGCGTGGACATCGAATTATCCGCCGCGAAGGCTTTTTTCGCGGCTTCACGGATAGCCGCCTCCACTGCGACCGCACTCTTGTACATATCAGTCATGTTTCTGCTTATCCAGTCCAGCGATCACAAGTAGTTGATCGAGCAGGGCCACCCCGTCACCCTTTCGGTGTCCGTTACGTTCTACTAGCGGAATGAGGTTATCCGCAAGAGCTTCGAGATTGAGTCTGGATTTTCGACTCGCGTCACGCAGTGCGTTGGCGACAATCGACAGGTCCACTCGGTCCTCAACGAGGTCTGCGATCGTTCTTTCGAGCGTGGTCACGGGCAGTCCATCGCGGATCGTTACGTCCTTCTCAGACAGGTCACGCTGACGGTAGTGAATATCGGCGCGCTGCGTTTGTCGACGGATTGGGGTAGTCAGCTGAGTTCGGTTCGAACGGAAGTCGCCAATTCCCTGCAGCCACGCGGCAGTTTGTCCCGAGATCACGACACCGCGATGTCCGTCACTGAGGCGCTCGCTAGCCAGCCGGGCAGGTTCACTACTCAGCCACGCCGCGCGCACTTCGAGGTGAGCGCCGCTGGGTGCGCCTGCATTGAGGTATACGCCGTGCGCGAGGCGGATGAGATCACCGGACTCGGAGAGGCGTGAGAGGTCCAGCCGAGTTACTCCACGTATGGCCGCCTGGGCCGAGGTGACCATACCCCATTGCGACGCAGATACTTCGGCCAGTTCGCGTAGTGCACTCCTGGCTTTCATACTTGTAAAGTATCACTCAGGTTGATACTAATCAAGATTTTATAAACGATACGATCCTTAGCGGTCCACCTCAAACTGACGTCATTGTGTTCTTGTTGGCTAGTGATTTATGAGAGCAGTCAATGGAGACAAATAACGAATAAATTGAGACACTCGTATTTAATCCGATAAGCGAAGTCAGATGATTAATAAAGAGTGGCTCGGGACAGGATCGAACTGTCGACCTCACGATTTTCAGTCGCGCGCTCGTACCAACTGAGCTACCGAGCCAATATTTCGAACTACATGTATTAGCGACCCAGACGGGACTTGAACCCGCGACCTCCGCCGTGACAGGGCGGCGCGCTAACCAACTGCGCTACTGGGCCAAACTTACTTTCATAAGTCAGCTT
>JAYTQV010000082.1:0-8967 GCA_043746515.1 Actinomycetes bacterium
CCTGCTCCGTTTTCACCAAGCAATGCATGTGCTTCGCCTGGAAATAGTTCAACGCAACCATCAATTAGCGCTTGAACAGGTCCAAAGGATTTTGATACATGCTCCACCTTGAGGACGGCTTCATCGGGGTGCACGGCACGCTCCAATTTCCTGTTAAAAGAATTTATCTGGCTCATCGAATTCACCCTGAGCCTATTGGGGTCGGTTGAAACGTGTCAAAGAAGAAGCGCCGTTTTAGGGCTTCTATAACGAAAATGTAATACGAATAGGTGTTGAATTCTATTGACACGTTTCAATAACCAGAGTTTTCTTAACCTACTTCGATCAAAGGATCGTCCAAACTTGCTGATAGTTACTGCTATCAGCCGTTGAAAGGTAACTCAAATATGAAGTTGAGAAATCGTGCAATCTCCCTTGTGGCAGTTGCTGCCATGGTGGTAGGCATAGCAGGTCTTGAAGCTTCCACCTCTAATGCGGCGGGAACTCTCAAATCGGGTCAAACTTTCTACCTAATCCCTAAAGACACTTTGAATCCATATGAGACTCTTGAAGATGGCGGAATTGCTTCAGCCCTCAAGGCTCTAGGTGACACTGCGATTGTTAGCAGCGGAACGACAGACACTGCTGCTGCTCAAATTCCCTCAATCCAAGCTGCGATCCAGGCACATGCTGCGGGTATCGTCATCGCTGGTAACGATCCAACAGCTCTTTGCCCATCTCTAGCTCAGGCAGTAGCTGCAGGCATAGCAGTAGTTGCATCTGACTCAGATGTCACTTGCCCTAATCATCTCTTCATTAACCAAGCTGTGACCTCGACTATTGGAGCATCCGAAGTCGATCTCATCGCAAAGGAGATCGGCGGCAAGGGTCAGATTGCAATTCTCTCAGCTGCTGCTACAGCTACCAACCAGAACTCTTGGATTGTGTACATGAAGAAAGAGTTGAAGAAGTATCCAGGACTCAAGCTCGTCTCAACCGTTTACGGAAATGACGACCCTGCTACATCATTGACTGTTCTTCAGGGATTGCTTTCTGCTTATCCAAAGCTTCGAGGCATCATCTCTCCAACAACAGTTGGTATTTCAACTGCTGCTCAATACCTCGATACTCACAAGAGCCTACTCAAGCACTTGACCCTCACAGGTCTTGGTTTGCCATCACAGATGAAGAAGTATGTTCTTGATGGAACCGTTGCTCAATTCGAACTATGGAATCCAATTAACCTTGGTCAACTTGCTGGATATGCTGCAGCGAATATCGCATCTGGTGTTATCACTGGTGTAGCCGGTGACAAGTTCACCGCCGGTAGCCTCGGTTCATACACAGTTCTTCCAGCTTCTGGAACAACTGGACCTTCAGTTGTACTTGGCCCTCCATTTGTCTTCAATAAGGCAAATATCCGTAAGTTCAACTTCTAAGTTAATTAGCAAATAACCTGCAAAAGCGGGTTTCGGGAAAAATCTCCCGAAACCCGCTTTTTTATATGGTTTTTAGATACTTCTCGTTGAATTACGAATTATTAAATGTGGTTGAAATTGAATCTTCTGATGCGCATGTTTCTCGGGATTCTCACATTCAGAGATAACCAATTCGGCAGCAGCATAACCCAGTTGATATTTTGGTTGAGCAATAGATGTGAGTGGTACCGTTGCATTCGCCGCAAAATCAATATCGTCATACCCAATTACGCTGACATCTTCTGGTATCGAATATCCATGTGCGCGTAGAGCGCGAATCGCACCAAACGCCACAAGGTCATTACCGCAGATAACAGCGGTGAAATTTAGCCCTTTTTCAACCAGGTATTCACTCATGATGGTATTCGCACTATCTGCCGTCATCATAGGTATTCGCTGAGTGATAATTGTGGGTCTATTTTGCTTTGGCATTCTTGCAATCGCTTCCCGCATACCTCTTTCACGTTCAGCTACCTGTGGGATATCTGGTTCACCAGTAAGGAAAACAATTTTTCTATGGCCTCTTTCGTAAAGGTGTTCTAGTGCTAAAAGACCTCCGTGCGCATCATTTACCTCAACGCTACAAGTATCTATTCCAATAGAAGGACGGTCGACCAAGGTCAAACCTATTCCTCTCTTGGAAATTTCATTCAATCTCTTATTTGTTTCGTGAGCGGGAGTAATGAGAATCCCTCTTACGTTTTGCCCAGCTAAAATATCAATGTAGTGATCTTCCTTTTCGGAATCTTCATCGGTATTGCAAAGGATGACTACATATCCGGCCAAAAGAGCGGCATCATTTACGCCTTTGGCTAGATCGGTAAAAAATGGATTGGAAATGTCGGGTACAACAAGACCCAAAATGCGTGTCTTTCCCGCCCTGAGTGTTTGAGCGGAGGCATTTGGAATGAATTTCAACTCTTCGATTGCCTTACGAACTCTCCTGAGTGTTTCGGGAGCCAAAACTTCTGGGCGATTGATTGCGTTCGAGACCGTACCGAGTGAAACACCCGCCTTTTCGGCGACTCGACGAATTCCAGTAGACATGATTGAAACGATACAGCACTATTTTCAATTATCGGGAGTTCAATATTGAAAGATTTTCGATTGAAATTTGTGATGAAATTGCGCTTATTCAATGGATTTTTCTTGCAGTTAGTATTGACCAAATATGGATTATTAAAATATGATGTCCTCTATTATTGAAACGATTTAATAAAGAGGGCAGGTAATGACTTTAAATCCAATAAGCAATTCTCGGCTCCTTCCTGCTCGTAGACCCAACAAAAGAGTCAAAGTTGGATTAGTTGCGGGTGGGTTAGGAACATATTGGCCTCAATTTCCTCATTTATTACCACAACTGCAAGAATCAGCGAAATATGTATCAGAGCGAATCTCTGAGTTAGACCTAGAACTTTTTGATGTCGGTTTTATCTCCGATGCGCAAGAGGGTGCGATCGCTGCAGAAAAACTTAGAGCAGCTGGTTGTGACCTCATCATCACATTTCTAACAACCTACATGACCTCATCAATGATTATTCCTATTGCTCAACGGAGTAAGGCACCGGTATTGCTCATTAATTTGCAACCAACCGAACAGATGGATCATGAGACTTTTGATACGGGAGCTTGGCTTGCTTATTGCGGTGCCTGTCCTCTTCCTGAAATAGCAAACGCATTTGAACGCGCCGGGGTTCCGTTCCGATCTGTCTCTGGATATCTAAAAGAGGAACGTGCTTGGGAAAAAATCACTAGTTGGATCCAAGCTGCTGGGATCAGAAGCATCCTGCAAAACTCTCGTCACGGAATCATGGGGCATCTCTATCCTGGAATGTTAGATGTTTCTACTGATATGACAATGGTGACCACACACTTTGGTGGACATATGGAAGTTATTGAATTCGATGACTTGCGAGTACGTGTTGATAAGGTTTCTACAAAAGAAGTTAATTCGGTATTGGATTTAACTCGTGAAATATTTGATATACATGAATCTGTCAGAGAGAGTGATTTGGAGTGGGCTGCGAAGGTTGCAGTCGGCTTACAGCGCATCGTTGAAGACTTTGACATTACCAGCCTGGCTTATTATCACCGTGGACTGGAAGATGAAATACATGAACGGCTAGGCGCTGGGTTAATACTTGGATGCTCCCTACTAACCGCCCAGGGTGTGCCAGCAGTAGGCGAGTATGAATTACGCACATCAATTGGCATGCTCATGCTTGATCGAATGGGTGCTGGTGGATCTTTTACCGAATTCCAAGCACTCAATTTTAACTCTGGCGTTGTGGAAATGGGTCACGATGGCCCTGCTCACCTTGCAATCAGTAATGGCAGGCCAATACTTCGAGGACTTGGTGTCTATCACGGAAAGCGAGGGGCTGGGGTCTCTGTTGAATTCGATGTGGCTCACGGTCCGGTAACAGTTTTCGGTGTAACTCAAAGGCGCAATGGTAAATATCAATTTGTAGCCTCCGAGGGAGTGGTGGTTGATGGTCCGCGTCTGCGAATTGGAAATACAACTTCCTTAGTTGATTTTGGCAAGAATCCAGGTCAGTGGTGCGATGACTGGAGTGCCACTGGAGTTCCTCATCATTGGGCCCTAGGTATTGGACACAGGATTAATGAACTCAAAGCAATTAGTGAAATTTTAGAAATCGAATTAGTGGTTGTTTGAGAATTCAAATAAAGGAGAAGCAATGTCACGTCACACGGAAGTGAAAGAAGTACTTGGTCGCCTTAAAATCGAGACGCCTTCATGGGCCTACGGTAACTCTGGCACCAGGTTTAAGGTCTTTGGTCAACCGGGAGTACCACGAGACCCCTTCGAGAAAGTGGCTGATGCTGCTCAGGTAAATAAATTTACCGGTTCCACACCGAGTGTTGCGCTACATATTCCTTGGGACAAGGTCGAGGACTACGCAAAACTAGCGGACCATGCGAGAGAGCTCGGAGTTGTTCTGGGAACCATCAATTCAAACACTTTTCAGGATGATGATTACAAATTAGGTTCGGTTTGCAACCCAGATGAAAGAATCCGGGAGAAAGCTGTTGCGCATCTTCATGAGTGCATAGAAATTATGAGTGTAACCGGATCTCAAGACCTCAAATTGTGGTTCGCAGACGGCACAAATTACCCGGGACAAGACAGCATCCGTGAACGACAAGAGAGGTTATCGGACTCTCTCAAAAAGACCTACGCGAAAATTAACGATTCTCAGCGTTTACTTCTCGAATATAAATTCTTTGAACCTTCTTTTTACACCACAGATGTCCCAGACTGGGGAACATCGTTAATGCATTGTCTAGAACTTGGACCTAAAGCCTGGGTTGTTGTTGACACTGGTCATCATGCTCCTGGAACGAACATTGAATTTATCGTCGCAAATTTGTTGCGGGTAAATAAATTAGGTGCATTTGATTTCAATTCAAGGTTTTATGCGGATGATGACTTAATCGTTGGTGCAGCAGATCCATTTCAGCTCTTTCGCATCATGCACGAAGTGAATGTTGGAGGAGGGTTTGATGTCGGTACTCCGATCTCCTTCGTGCTAGATCAGTGTCACAACATCGAAGCAAAGATTCCTGGCCAGATCCGTTCAATTATGAACGTTCAAGAGGCGGTGGCTAAAGCAATCTTGGTGGATCAAATGGCTTTGAAGTCAGCCCAACAATCTGGTGATGTTTTGGCGGCTCATGAGGTTCTTATGGATGCTTACAACACGGATGTCCGGCCGCTGATTCGCGAATGGCGTGAGGGGATTGGAATAAATCCAGAGCCTATGAAGGCCTACGCAGCTTCTGGCTATGCTGCGAAAATCGCAGCTGAACGAGTTGGTGGAAATCAATCTGGCTGGGGAGCATAAGTACATGACACAAAATGAAGCTGTCACCGCTTTACTGGGTCGAAGTAACCGGTTGGGTTCTAATCCAAAATTTACTAATTATGCGGGCGGTAATACCTCTTCAAAGGGAGAAGCTACCGATCCATCCACCGGAAAGACGGTAGAAATTCTTTATGTAAAGGGTTCGGGCGGAGATTTGAGCACACTCAAAGAGTCCGGTCTTGCTGCACTTTACCTAGAGCGAATGAGGGCTCTTGTTAATGTATATAGAGGTGTGGAATTTGAAGATGAAATGGTTGGCCTCTTTGACTACTGCTCCTTTGGTCGTGGCGGAGCAGCTCCAAGCATTGATACTGCGATGCACGGGCTTGTTGAATATTCCCATGTTGACCACCTGCATCCCGATTCAATTATTGCCTTGGCTACCTCACTTGATGGTGAAGCACTTACAAAGAAGTGTTTTGGGGATGAGATTCTTTGGGTGGATTGGCGTCGCCCAGGTTTTCAACTGGGTCTAGATATTGCAAAATTGGCCCGAGAGAATCCGGCTGCTCACGGCTGTGTTCTTGGCGGTCACGGATTAACCACTTGGGGTGCAACTTCAGAGGAATGCGAAGAGCGTTCCCGTAAAGCGATTGAGACAGCTGAGGCATTTTTACTTGAAAATGGAAAATCTGACCCATTTGGCAAGTACCTACCCAGCAAAAAAGCTCTCGCTAAAGAGGAGCGTCTCACTAAGGCTGCAGTAATTGCCCCATCCCTTCGTGGAATCGCTTCTCAAGATAATCGCATGGTTGGCCATTTCAATGATTCAGATGTTGTCCTTGACTTTATATCAAGTGAATTGCTTGAACGGTTGGCAGCTCTAGGAACTTCCTGTCCTGATCATTTCCTCAGAACAAAGATCTCTCCTCTTGTTGTCGACGTCGATTCAGATTCAAGTCTGGAGGATGTTATTGCAAAAGCACATGAAGGTCACAAGCGTTATCGTGAAAAATATCAAGAGTATTATCAAAAGTATGCCACTGTGGAGTCGCCAGCAATTCGCGGAGCAGATCCACTAATTATTCTTGTTCCAGGCGTAGGAATGTTCTCTTATGGTAAGGACAAGCAAACCGCACGCGTAGCAAGTGAGTTTTATATCAATGCAATTAATGTCATGCGGGGCGCTGAATCAGTGTCTAGTTATCAACCAATTAATGAGTACGAAAAGTTTCGCATCGAATATTGGGGACTCGAAGAAGCCAAACTTCGCAGAGCTCCGAAGCCTAAGGCTCTGGTTGGCAGAGTTGCCTTGGTTACTGGAGGTGGATCAGGTATTGGAAAAGCCACTGCTGAGAGGTTAGTTGCAGAAGGTGCTTGTGTAGTTATAGCAGATAGAGATTTTGAGGCCGCTAGTAAGGTAGCTCTAGAATTGGGTGGTCCAGATAAGGCTGTTGCAATTTTTGTAGATGTCACTGATGAAGAAGCGGTAGCAAACGCCATTGCTCAAAGTTCCCTAGCTTTTGGCGGAGTGGATCTTGTAGTTAATAATGCCGGACTTTCAATTAGTAAACCACTAACAGAGACCTCGGTATCTGATTGGGATATCCAACACAATGTGATGGCACGTGGATCATTCTTGATTTCTAGAGAGAGTGCTAAGGCCATGATTGCCCAGAATATGGGTGGTGACATCATTTATATATCTTCCAAAAACTCTGTCTTTGCCGGCCCCAACAATGTCGCATATGGGGCAACAAAGGCAGATCAGGCCCATCAAGTTCGACTACTTGCTGCTGAATTAGGCGGGCACCAAATTCGTGTAAATGGTGTTAATCCGGACGGGGTTGTTCGTGGTTCGGGAATTTTTGCGAGTGGGTGGGGAGCTCAACGTGCGGCTGTCTACGGTGTTGAAGAAGAAAAACTAGGTGAGTATTACGCCCAACGAACCATTCTAAAGCGCGAGGTGCTACCCGAGCACATTGCCGCTGCGGTTTTCGTTTTAGCCGCCTCAGAGTTGCCATTGACAACTGGATTGCATATCCCAGTTGATGGTGGAGTCGCAGCAGCGTTCTTACGTTAGAAATATGATCTCTGAATTCATTGCAGTCGACTTGGGTGCGACTAGTGGGCGAGTTGCGATTGGGCGTTTTGATGGAAAATCAATCACCTTAGAGATTGCACATAGATTCAACCATGAGGTGATCGTGGATGGTCATATTCGTCGGTGGGATTGGCAATACATTTATGATGAAGTTGTTAAGGGAATCATTATAGCCAAGGAGAGTTGTAGTCCAATATCTATTGCCTTCGACTCTTGGGCGGTTGACTTTGGTTTCGTCGATCGAAATGGTCAACTGATGGAGCCTGTCGTCTCATATCGAGATTCCCGAACTGATCAAAGTTACCTATCAACTCTTAAAAAAGTTGATAGGAGAAGAATCTACGAATCGACGGGGATACAATTTTTACCTTTCAACACCATCTATCAATTAGTTGCTGCTAAAGATTCACCGCAGTACCTTGAAGCGGAAAACTTCTTAATGCTCCCCGATCTTATGAATTACATCTTTACCGGGGTGCGGTCTACTGAAATTACAAATGCTTCGACCACACAACTTCTAAATACCTCAACCGGATCATGGGATGAAGAGTTGATCAAGAGAGTTGGGTTGCGACGAGAGTTATTCACAAAATTACATAAACCTGGCGCTTTTATTGGGAAAATTAAAGGTCACGGGATTCTCGATGGTCTTAGAGTGGTTTCGGTCGCCTCCCACGACACTGCAAGTGCGGTGGTAGGGACTCCACTTGGTGACCCTAATTCTGAGGCTTATATTTCGAGCGGGACCTGGTCACTTGTTGGAATTGAAACCGCTTACACCAATACAACTGTTGAGGCTCAAGATGTAAATCTAACCAATGAATTAGGGGCCGCTGGGACGGTTCGACTTCTTAAGAATGTCACAGGGATGTGGTTACTCGAAGAGTGCCGTCGAGCTTGGTTGGCCGAAGGCCGTTCTTTCACAATTCCAGAATTGCTAGTTCAAGCTGAAGAACAAAAGCTCTTCTTAACCACGATTGATCCAAATGATCCAAGTTTCCTTGCTCCAGGCAAAATGCCAGACCGCATCCAGGCTTGGTGTCTTGCTCGAAAATTACAGCCCCCTACAACTCCAGCAGAATTTACGCTCTGCATCATAAATAGCCTTGCTGTCGCTTATAAGGAGACCTTAGACAGAATTATGGAGATAAGTGGAAAGAGAATCACTTCTATTCACATTCTCGGTGGCGGTTCACAAATCCGACTTCTTAATCAATTGACCGCAAATGCTTGCGGAGTTTCAGTAAAGGCAGGACCGATAGAAGCGACTCTTTATGGCAATATTGCCGTACAAGCCATCTCTGCTGGATTACTTCCAGATCTTGCTGCTGCCCGCGCCGCTATAGCGCAAAGTTTTTCAGGGAAAATCTTCATTCCTAAAAGACGTTAGACAAACTTTGATTTCCGTCTAAAGAATTGAAGTATGAGAGTTGAAGCCAATCCACCAACAAACCCACCTGCATGGGCATGCCAATCCACACCAGGTACGAAACTAAAGACAATATTGAGGACGAGTAAACCCAAGACTTGTCGGTAGTCAACACTCATTCGTTTACCTGTCACCAACATGACTCCAAAA
>JAYTQV010000083.1:0-4649 GCA_043746515.1 Actinomycetes bacterium
GTGTTCAAAGCATCGCCAATTGACGCAGGAGCTAACGTGATGTTGATTCCCACTTCCTTAAGTTGGGCTTGGACCTCTGCCGCAAAGTCATCAAACAAGATGCCTTCCCAAGCTCCGCCACCCCAATAACTCAGTGGAATTGCTTCGCCCTTATAAGAAGACTTTGCCAAGGCGGCCTTCGCAGCCACCAAATCACGCTTTACTGCGTCGGTCTGCTTGAGAGCACCTTGAAAGGCGCTTGGAATGATTCCTGCTGCTTGAATAGTTCCGGTTCCAGCGAACTTGATCAATTTGGAGTAGTCAATTCCAAGACGAACTGCTTCTTGGAAGTTTGGATCTGAGGTAACTGTAGAAACAGTTGAACTTGAGTTCACCAATAGGAACCACACAGTTGTGCTAACTCCACCAGTGACGTTAAGTCCTGATAGTCCTGATGTCTGCTTTGGTGAGAGATCCATTGCAACTTGAGCAACGCCTTTTTGAACATCAAGCAGTTGGACTTGTGGCAAGGTGTTACGGATAACAATTTTGTCATACTTTGGCTTTGGACCCCAGTACTTTGGATTGGCAACGAGATCAACTTCGCTAGTTAAGCTAAAACGCTTAAGGATGTATGGACCGCTGCCAGCTGAGACTGTGTTCAAGTAGATCTCGGCCTTATCATTTTGCGCAGCAGAGGCATCAGATAATCCGCCTTCTTTCTTCACGGCGGCGCTGTTAACGATGCCAAGGGAAGGGCTGCAGACAATTACAGGAATTGCAGTATTAGGTGTGTCAGAAGTCAAGACAACTGTGTACGCATTAGGTGCGGTCGCTGTGATTCCATCCATAAGAGATGCGGGGTTGCCCTTGAGGTTTTTTAACCGCATAAGGGAGAAGACCACGTCCTTTGAGGTCACCTTGGTGCCATCGGAGAAGACTGCGTTTTTACGCAACGTGTACGTGAAGACCTTTGCGTTAGCAGATGCCTTATAGGAGAGGGCAATATCTGGAACAGGAGTCGAAGCATCATTGCCCGTGAAAGTCATCAGAGTGCTATACAAGGCACGATCGATCATATTTCCACCTGGCTCGAATTCACGGCCTGGATCGAGAGTCTTGTGATTGAAGGTCGAATCAACGACCAGGACTTTGCCGGCACCGTTTGCAGTTCCTGCAAAACCACCGAGAGAGGCAGTAGCAAGCGCAACAGATGCGGCGACTGCCAATGCCCTCTTTCTCAAAATTTTAGAATTCATTATTCGAAACTCCTGTTTCTTCACTCAGGTCTCTCCCGAGAATTTATGAACCTTAGTCCAAAATGTCGGATTCCTCTAGCAATTTTCACTCTTTTCTCACCTATTGTGCCTTTTCGGCCCCAATTCAGCGAGGTGGCAGAACGTCCTCATGATTATGAATAACTAGCCACCCTTTCGGGAACCTACGCCAGACAGCGGAGTTGCGGATATTTTCATCGGGGAAGCCATTATTGAAACGAACTACCAACTCATACCGCAGAACAGCGATATCTCCATAGATATCGATGATGGGATTCTGGTTGACAATCTCCTTGAGTACAGATGGCCCCGCATTAACTGGTCTGGCATCTCGCAGTGCATTTAGCCCAGCAGTTCCTATAATTAATTTTGGTTCAACTGAATCCCAGATTGTTACGTCCTGATGAATAAAGTCATCCGCGCTCTGCCTATCTCCAGCTAAGAAACTATCTAGCATCTTTCGAACTCCAGACCATATGTAATCTTTATCAGGATCGTTGAAACTCATTTAATTATCTCCTTCTTGGATTTATCTAGGGCGGTCAAATCTGAGATATCGTCAAGTAACTCAAATCTTAGTAACGAGATCGGAACATTCCCGTTCTCCCAAAGATAGTCATGGAAACTTTGAAAATTAAATTTCTCTCCCTTTGCCATGACAAGATCTGCAATAAGTTTTTGGATCTGAGTCTTTCCAATTTGGTAGGTCAATCCCTGCCCTGGAAAGCTCGCAAAGAAAATCGCTTCTTCTTTTGCAGTCTCTACATCCATAGGGACTTTCTCCACAAGATACTGAGTTGCACTTTCGAGAGACATCTTTCCTGTTACAAGTGAGACATCGACAATAACTCGCATCGCACGCAACTTCATCAGGTTATACATCAAGGTTTGACTATGGGGAGCATCTACAAAAAGGCCAGCAGCTAGTAAAAGTTCCTCGTTGTAAAAAGCAACTCCTTCGTTGACTCCAGAATCATAATAATGTCTTCGAATCTCTCGCGGATTACGCCAACTACGAACTAGCTGCTGGAAATGTGCACCCTCATGAGAAATTCCTATTCGCGGATCTCGAGCATTTGCTGCATAAAAATATGGCAACTCTGATTGAGGTTCTGGAACATAGGCAATGCCATTTTGATCGAGTCGCTCCGGGGCGGTTAAATCATCGGTGACCCCGAGCCAGCGAATCGGCTCTAGGTATTGAGGGCGAGGAGCATTTAAGTACCTCTTATATTTCACATCTTGCGAGAGCAACTCCTGGGAGAGATAGAAATTGCTCACTTCGCTCTCTAGCACAGACTCATTGCGGCTCTGCTCCAGCGCAGATGTTGGAAGAACAGGCAACTCGATATCCTTGTAGCGATTTCTATGAATCTCTTCCAAAAAAACCGCTCGACTTAGTTCGATATTGCCTATGTGAAGGAGCTCTTCGGGCGAGAGAGGGATGAGAGCAACTTCACGCATAAACCAGATAAATTTTTCGGCACCTAGGGGTGCGAAATCTGAGCAGGTAGGCAATTTTGATTGTAACCAATTCCTAAACTGAACTAACGAGTCGGCGGCCACTATAGATAGTGACTTTAATTGCGAACTTTCAAGTTCAGGAAAACTATTAATTAATTCACTTTGCATTCTCGAGATCTGATATGAAATATCAGATAAATCTTCAATTGTAATTTGGACGAATTCTTTAATGTAGTTCCCTTCAAGATTAATCTTCCCCTCCTCTAAGATTCTTGGAAATTCTCCTAAGAGTCTCAGAACATTTTCGAAACTCTCTGCATCAACTTTGAGAGGAAGTAGGTACTCAAATACTGATCCAATTGTTTGATCTACATAGAATCGAGGATGGGTCTTCCAGAACTGTACAAACTCAAGCTCCCACTCAACCCTTGAGATTGCACTGCTCATTAACTTATGGTCGATCCACTCCGCTTTAGGAATATTTGGTGTCTCAAAACTACCTACACTGATCGCATTTAAACGATTTCGATAGAAGGCCAATTGCAATCGATAGTCAGAGATATCCTGCGCGCTCCACTTTGGTACCCAACCGTTAGGTCGAGTCAGGCGCGGAAGATCATCATGCGAGCGGGGTTGTTGCCAAGAGCGCCATTCCCAGAAATCCTTGGATAATTCTTTCAGGAGTTCGCTCACTTCGGCAGAATACTCTGAAAGAGAAGGTAGCTGGTACGAAGCAAGCAGTCACATTTATTTAGTAGGTAAGTGAGTCAACAATCTTTTGGAATGCCCAAGGCATAGCACAAGCCGAGGGGACTATCAATTTCCGCACAGCATTATGCGACGCTGCCCAAGTCAAGGTGCCTGTAAGAATCCGGTAGGAGCGGGTGATTTTAATCCATTCCCGCTCGTAACTTTTTGAGTCAGAACTTGCCACTGCTTGTACTGCTGCCCGAGCCTCGGCTAATCCAATTCGCAACCCTTCCCCAGTCAACGCATCAACATAGCCCGCTGCATCTCCTACTAAAAGAACTCGCCCCTTAGTGCGTGCAGATGTCTTCTGTCTTAGTGGACCTGCACCTTTTAACCCACTAGCAACCGCAGCGCCAGATAGCCGATCTTTTATTAGAGGCAAGCTATTCACGATTTCATGAAAATCTAGGGGACGTTCTCCCAAGACTGCGATGCCCACAACATCCACACTCACGGGAGTTACATATAACTCGGCGTTGGGCAACCAGTGAACTTCTACCAAATCAGTCCAAGGTCGGGCGTAATAATGTTGACGCATCCCATATCGACGCGTCTTTTGATGTACTAATTGCAAGCCTAAGGATGAACGCACTTTAGAATGTAATCCATCTGCTGCGATGAGGTATCTACTTCTCAATCCCACGGTCTCCACCCATGCGGAAGTTTGCGCAACTTCTTCAACCTTATCTTGGTGCCACTGAACCCCAAGGTCTAATGCCCTACTGTGCATAGCATCAAAGAGTTCTGTCCGGCGCACTCCCATCCCAGACCCCTGTGAGAATCTGGCGTCAACGCTTCGCGTGTTCGATAAATATCGGATCCCATGGAATTCTATTCCATTTAATTTCACGCCCATCGAGCGCAAAAGATTGACCGCCTCTGGCATCAAACCTTCTCCGCAGGCTTTATCGATTGAAGATTCACGAGGTTCAACAACCACAACTTCCAATCCTGCCAACCGTGCCTCTATCGCTGTCGCAAGCCCGATCGGTCCACCACCGACGACGATCAAGTCGATCATGCGATAGGAAGTGTTGCCAGAGCTTGATTCTCGGCTCGAATTCGAACATATAAAAGAGGAGCATTCAGTGCCGAAAATATCGTCGCGGTAATCCAGGAGAAGCCCACCATTGGAAGCGCGAATCCTTCTATCACTACAGCAACGTAGTTGGGGTGATT